>CAYVVB010000469.1:0-2180 GCA_964454955.1 uncultured Bradyrhizobium sp.
CGCCATCGTGTTTCTGCAGGGCCGGCTGGTCATACAACTCTTCGAGCAGCCCGAGCCCCGCGATGACCAGCGGCTCGCGCGCCAGAAAGCGGCCGCGCGCCATCTGCCCCTCGGGGACGCAGGCTTCGGTAGTGATGTCGCCGGGGCCGATATCTTCTTCGAGCGCCAGGCGCACAATCGGGGTCATAACGCTTCGTCGATCTTGCGCAGTTGAGTTTCGTAGTCGGCCAGCTTCTGGCGGATCGTCTCGATCACCTTGGCCGGCGCTTTGCTCAGAAACGTCTCGTCGCCCAACTGGCGGATCGAGTTGGCGATGTTCTTGACGAGCTGCTCGCGTTCTTTTTCGAGGCGTTTGCGCTGCACTTCCTGCTGCGCCTCGGGCACTTCCAGCACCAGGTCGAACAGGGGAGTGGAGCGGCTGGCGACCGCTTTGGGCGCGGCATCGGCGCGGAACTCGAGCTGTACGTTGGCCAGCTTGCCGATGGCTTCGGCATGCTTCTGCGCGATCTCGAGCGCCGAATTGCGCGAATAGAGCACACCTTGCAAAAGCTTCTTCGGATCGAGCTTGGCTTCCGTGCGAAGGGTGCGCGCCATCGTCACCACTTCCTGAATCACATCGATTTCGCGCTCCGCTTCGTGATCGGTCAGCTCCGGCCGGTATTGCGGATAGTCAGCCACCGCGATCGATGGCGGACGCATCGGCCGTTCTCCGGCGAGGCGCTGCCAAAGCTCCTCGGTGAGGAAGGGCATGGCGGGGTGCAGCAGGCGCAGCGCCGTCTCGAAGGCCGCCAGGGTATTACGCCAGCCCGCCGTCAGCCCGGAATTCTCGCGGAAGCGCAGCTTCTTGAGCTCCAGGTACCAGTCGCAGAACTCGTGCCAGAAGAAGTGCCAGAGCAGTTGCGCGGCTTCGTGATAGCGATAGGTTCCGATCGCGCGGTTGACCTGCTCGGCGCAGCTATTGAGCCGGCTGAAGATCCAGCGGTCCTCGATCTGCGTCTCGAGCGATTCGGAATCAGGCACGGGCTGGAACTGAGCAAGATCGCCGGGCACCCAGGGCTCGACAGCCGAGCGCTCCATATTGAGGAAGAGGAAGCGGGCGGCGTTCCAGATCTTGTTGGCGAAGGCGCGCGAACTTTCCATGCGCTCTTCGGTGAGCACGATATCGGTGCCGGGCGCGGCGCCTTGCAACAGCGCCATGCGGACCGCGTAGGTGCCGTACTTTTCGGTCACCACCAGCGGGTCCACCACGTTGCCGCGCGTCTTCGACATCTTCTGCTTCTCGGCATCGCGCACCAGGCCGTGAATGTAGACTTGGCGGAACGGCACGTCGCCCATGAACTCGATGCCCATCATGGCCATGCGCGCCACCCAGAAGAACAGGATGTCGAAGCCGGTGATCAGCAGCGAGGTCGGGTAGAAGACGTTGAGATCTTCGGTCTGATCGGGCCAGCCCAGCGTCGAAAACGGCCATAGCGCGGAGCTGAACCAGGTGTCGAGCACATCGGTATCCTGCTCGAAATGGCTCGATCCGCAGCGCGGGCAGGTGGAGGGAGCCTCGCGCGCCACGATGATCTCGCGGCATTCCTTGCAATGCCAGGCGGGAATGCGATGGCCCCACCAGAGCTGGCGCGAGATGCACCAGTCGCGGATGTTGTACATCCACTCGAAGTAAGTCTTCGACCAGTTGCTCGGAATGAATTCGATCTTGCCGGTCTCGACCGCCTCGATGGCTTTCTCGGCGAGCGGCTTGGTCTTGACGAACCACTGCGTCGAAATCAGCGGCTCCACCACGGTCTTCGAGCGCTGGCAGGTGCCGACGCTCAGCGGGTAATCTTCGATCTTCACCAGATCGCCGCGCTCCTGCAGTGCGGCCACCACTCGCCGGCGCGCTTCGAAGCGGTCGAGGCCCGCAAAGGGTCCGGCGGCGGCAGTCGTCTGGCCGTTTTCATCGATCACCTGGATCTTCGGCAGATTGTGGCGGCGTCCGGCCTCGAAGTCGTTCATGTCGTGGGCCGGGGTGACCTTGACCACGCCGGTGCCGAAGGCGGGATCGGCCAGGTCGTCGAGGATGATGGGAATCTCGCGATCCATCAGCGGCAACTGGACGGTCTTGCCGTGCAGGTCGAAGTAGCGCGCGTCCTTGGCATTGATCGCGACCGCGGTATCGCCGAGCATGGTCT
>CAYVVB010000470.1:0-11290 GCA_964454955.1 uncultured Bradyrhizobium sp.
ATTGTGAATAGCCGCTCGATCAACAAGAGGCTGGCCGCATAGGCTGCTATCATCACCGCCGTTCCGGTGAACCAGTGTCCCTTCCCAGCTATGGCGACCGCTGCGAGCTTTAAGGGCTCCACGATGCACACCGGGACAACCACCAGCGCGAGAGACTGGTAGGGACCAAGCCCTTCGACCCATCCCCAAACGCGCTTCCAGAGTCCCGGTCGGATTGTGGTCATCGCGGCTCGTCCTCGGCGAATGACAGTGCTGCGTGCAAAAGGCCGATGTGTGCAACCTGCAACATCGATCTCTGTTCCAGCTAAGAAAGGAGGAATTGAAACTCCACAAGGGATAGTCTTGCGCTTTGCCGGTCATTCCGGGCCGCGGTCGGTGGAGTCTCGATCAATTTTGATCCCGGCGCACGGCGGGTGGCCCAACAACACTGAGCGGCACCGGTTCCTCACAGTTCGGAGGAAGTGTGCCGGGGACAAGTGGCCACAACTAGATGGTGAAGATTTAACCCTACCTCGACAATCGTGTCCCAAGTCCGCGCACGCCGCAGGTGTTCTGGAGTATTCCAATCCAGCATTCGCGAAAGTTCGCAGCTCATGGACATCAATCGCCGCCGCCTTCTGGGCGCCTCTGCTGCCGGCGCAGCGGGTGCGCTCGTCGTGCCGGCTGACGCCGCACGTGCGGCGCCGCTCATCGCTTCGCTCGGGCGTGATGCCACGCAATATGGTGTGCGGCCCGGCAGCCCCGACGACCAGACCAAGAACCTGCAGCGCGCCATCGATGAGGCAGCCCGTGCCCAGGTCCCGCTCGCGCTGCCGCCTGGCGTCTACCGCACCGGCATGCTGAGCCTGCAGCACGGCACCCAGCTTTTCGGCGTGCGCGGCGCTACAACGCTCGTCTTCAATGGTGGCGCATCGATGCTGTTGGGCGAAGGTGCCGGCCATATCGGCCTGACCGGCATTACGCTCGACGGCGCGGGCATCCCGCTGCCGACCCGACGCGGCCTGATCCATCTCCTTGGCGGAAGCGACGTCCGCCTCAACGACTGCGAGATTTTGAACAGCGGCGGCAACGGCATCTGGATCGAGCAGGTATCCGGCGAGATCAGGGGCAATGGTTTCAGGAGTATCGCGGCGACCGCGATCGTGTCATTCGACGCCCTAGGACTGATCGTTGCGCGCAACACCATTTCCGGCACCAACGACAACGGCATCGAGATTCTGCGAACCGCGATGGGCGATGACGGCACGCTGATTGCGGACAACCGCATCGAGGACATCAAGGCCGGTCCCGGCGGCTCGGGCCAATACGGCAACGCCATCAACGCCTTTCGCGCCGGCAACGTGATCGTGCGGGGCAACCGCATCAGGAATTGCGACTACTCCGCGGTGCGAGGCAATTCAGCGTCCAACATCCAGATCACCAGCAACAGCGTCAGCGACGTCCGCGAGGTCGCGCTCTACTCGGAGTTCTCCTTCGAAGGCGCCGTCATCGCCAACAACACCGTCGACGGCGCCGCGCTCGGCGTGTCCGTCTGCAATTTCAACGAGGGCGGCCGCATCGCCGTCGTGCAGGGCAACATCATCCGCAACCTGCTGCCGAAGCGCCCGATCGGCACCGCGCCGGACGACGACGGCGGCATCGGCATCTATATCGAGGCCGATTGTTCGGTCACCGGCAATGTGGTCGAGAATGCGCCCTCCTTCGGCATCGTTGCCGGCTGGGGCGAGTATCTGCGCGACGTCACCATATCAGGCAACGTCATCCGCAAGGCCTTTGCCGGCATCGGCGTGTCAGTCGTGACTGGCGCAGGAACTGCGCTCGTCAACAACAACATGGTCGCGGATACGCCGCGCGGCGCGGTGGTCGGGCTCGATCACGCCCGCATCGTGACTGCCGATCTGACCGGCGAAGGCACGCAGCGCTATGCGCAGGTGCTGGTCGGTGCCAACGCGGTGCGGTGATAAAGCAACTACAGCGCATGGCGCAGGAGCGGATAACGCTTCTCCAGCGCAGCCACGTCGAGCGCGGAGGGAGGCGCAGTCAGCGCCCGCTCCAGCGCGACGAGGTCCACGGGCGCCGAATGCACCGATTTCTCGGAAGCGATATCCGGCTCGGCGAGGGACATCTCCTTCGGGGCGATCGGAGGCGCGACGACGTCAATGCCGTCCTCCGGCCGAACTGTGCCGGCCGCATCATCGATGGGGGGCTCGGGCGGATGGCCCGACAATGCGCGCCAAGCCTCCACCGCCCTCCTGGCTTCCTGAACGTTTTCGAGAAGAGTGGTTTCGCTGTAGTAGCGGCGCCAGCGGCCGCTGTCGAACAGGTCGGTGAGATATTGCAGGCGCTGCTCGGCGAGCGCACGCCAACGCGTCGCAAGATCGCGGCGCGGAGCCACGTCCAGGTGATGTGTCATTGAACCCCAGCCCGTAGAACGAAAAACGGACGCAGACGCAACGGACGCGAATCAACCAGACATGACACCATTATTTTGTGGAAAACATTTTTGGTTGTCCAGCCTGCGACAGCATCCGAATGCGGAAGGCCGCATTTCTCCGCGCCTTCACTTGGCCGCCACCGTCAAGCGCGCGGCCGCAGCCAAAATGAAAGACCCGTCCGGGGGGACAACCGGACGGGTCAAAGTCATACGGCGCTTGGGGTGGATGGGCGCTCGCGCCTGATATGACCGGCGGGGAGGGATTTTCCGCTCCCACGTCAATTGGTCGATGAGAACCGGTCGCAAGTTCAAACCTGCGGACGGTATTTTTCACGTCCAGGGAAAGTGCTTTTGACAGCACAACCTATCGTCCGCCCACCCCTTCGGCGCCGGTTGACGCTTTTTCGCGCACCGGCTCCGCAATCGGCGGCTTTTCCTGCCGTTCCGGTGCGTTTTTGCCGGCCCTGGATGATTCCGCGGCGGCCATCGGGGCTGGCGCCGCAGCGATTGCAGCCTCGACCGCAGTATAGGCGTCGGCCTCTCCGGCGCCGAACAGATCATCACGACCTGGTGAACCAAGATCGCGCGCCGTGTTCATCAGGATTGCGCGCAACTCTTCCACCTTCAGCGCAGGACTGCGCTCCAGCATCAAAGCGGCGAGCCCGCTGACATACGCTGCCGAAAACGACGTGCCGGACGTCATCTGGTATTTGTCGTCCGGCGCAGGCAGGAAAATATCGACACCGGGCGCAACCAGCGCGATGTAGCCGCCGCGATTGGACGCCGAAAACAGCTTGTCCTCGGCATCGGTCGCACTGACGGCAATGACATTGGGGTTGGCGGCCGGATAGAGCGGCGGTGATTTCGCGCCGGCATTGCCGGCCGCCGCGACCATGGCGATGCCCCGTGCCGCAGTCGCGGCAACGCTACGCTCGATCAGCGGATCCTTTGGCCCGGCGAAGCTCATATTGACGATCTGCGCGCCGTGACCGACTGCATAGTCGAGCGCTTTCAAGATCACGTAGGAACTGCTGGCGGCGCCCCCTGACGCCTGGGCGAAGGCGCGGATCGCGATAATCTTCGCCGCTGGCGCGCTTCCCATGAGCCGCGCATGCGAGGCGATCACGCCGGCAACGCCGGTGCCATGCACATGCGGCCCTTCCTTGCTGCCCAGCGCATCGAAGCTTTCGGCGATCGAGCCGGCAAGCTCCGGATGCCTCTGGTCGATGCCGGAATCGATCACCGCAATCCTGACCCCGATGCCGTGCGCAAGCGTGTGCGCTTCCGGCAAGCGAAGCTTTGCCAGCGCATATTGCGCCGGATCGCCCTCGATCGGCGCCGCCTTCTGCTCCTGCAGGAGATAGCGGTAGTTCGGCTGCACCGAGCGAACGCCGGCCTCGGCCGCAAGCTCCCGGCTTACCGTGTCCAGAGGCCTGCGGTCGGTGATACGGAACAGGCCTACGGTGGCCCCGAGCAGCGGAAAATTCTGGGAAGCGACACGCGCGAGCCCATGCCGCCGCGCCAGTTCGTCAGCCTCTGCGTCGGATAACGCCCCGTCGATCTCGGCGACGAGCTCGTTGGGGTAGGTTCGGGACGCGACCACCGCCTGCGAGCCGTTGCGGCGCGCGTTGCCGCCGCGCTTCTTGCCGGCCGAACTGCCACCACCGCCTGCGGTCGTCTGATCCAGACATTCGCGGTCGCCGACATCTCGATCGGCGGCGTCACAGACCGGATAAAGGTTCGGCGAGTAGCGCGCAAAGGGCAGGACGGGCGCCGCACGTGCCGCTCTGCTGCCTGCTCCGGCATGGACCGAAGGCGTGTTCACCCTGCCCGCGATGTTCGCACCCACATTGGGATTGATCGTGGGCATCCGCGTGCCGATGTTGATTGTGGGAGAGCGAAGAAAGCCCTGCGCACATACCGCGGAGGTCAGGACAGAGGCCGACAGGATCGCAGCCGCATTCAGCGCGAGACGCGCGACCATCCGCCGGTTCGGAGCATCGTGAAGCATGGGACCTCGCAATTCGTGGGACCCGGCGCGGACGTTACGGCGCCGGCACGGCGAGATTGACGATCTTTTCGCCCGAGAGCTTGTTGATCAGGCCGGTGAGATCGTCCTTGCTCATCGGCTGGTCGCCGAATTGCAGGCGGTACATGCCGCCTCTGGCACTGCCGATGATCGACGCCTGGTATTTGTCGAGCAGCGCCGTAACGTCGGCAATTTTGGCATCCTGCGCAAAGCGCACCAATGCACGCGGCGCCGCAGCTTCCGCCAGGTCGCGCGCGACGGGCTCGTTCGTGCTCAATGAGGCGGTCTGATAGGTGGCCGACTGGTGCTCGATCAGCAGAGCGCCGATCACGCCGGCCTGCAGCAACAGCAGAACCGCCCCCAGGCTCGCCGACCAGGCGAGCGTCCGCGGTGAGAGTCTGGAAAAAAAACCCAAGATCCGCGCCCCAAGACCGGCCGTCACACTCGGCCGGCGCTCGGGCTCGGCATCGATGGCCGCGAACAGCTTTTGCATGGGGAGCCCCGAAGGCGCGCCCAGGCTCTCGTTGAGGCCGATGGTCTCCGCATATTCCTCGCGGATGACTGCATATTGCCTGGCGAGGTCCGGGTCGCGAGCAAGCGCCTCATCGACGCGGCGCGCATCACTCGGACGAAGCGTGCCGGCGGCGTGCCATGGCAGCAGCAATTCGATTTCACTGGGCTCTCGTTCCAGCATCTTCCTGCTCAATGCCATCATGGCCAGCCTCGTTCGACGCCGGCTGCCGACAGCAGTTCGGCCAGTTTCTTGCGCGCATAGAACAGGCGCGTTTTCACGGTATTTTCCGGGATGCCGACGATTTCAGCCACTTCTTCCACCGACTTCTCATGGTAGTAGACGAGATCGACGATCTCCCGATGGTCCGGCGAAAGTCCGCCCAGGCATTTGCGCAACGCCTCTCCCGTACTCTTCTTGGCGGTGGCCACTTCCGGATTGTCGGACGTATCCTCGATCGCGTTGGCGGCCTCATCCTCCAGTTCACCATCCTTCCTGCGCCGCAACGCTGAAAGGGCCTTGAAGCGCGTGATCGCCAAGAGCCAGGTGGAAACAGCGGATCGACCTTCAAACTTGCCAGCCTGACGCCACACGTCGAGGAAGACCTCGCTGATGAGGTCTTCGGCGACCTGTTCGTCACGGACGAGCCGAAGCCCGAAACGATACACCCTGACGTGGTGCCGCCCGTACAGCACCTGCATGGCGAGCCGGTCGCCTCGAGCAATCCTGGCGATCAGCACTTCGTCCGAAGCCGCCTGTATTGCACTCAAAGCCCGTCTCGCAAGTTTTGTCGGATGGGATTGGGGGATGGTTCGACCCCAAAACCTAAATTGTTGTCACAAATTCGCGGTTGCATCTGTGATCTACCGCACAAATAAGCATTTGCGGATGTCAGCCGGCCCCGCACCGCACAAGCATCAGATAAAGGTAACATAGTATAGAAGCGCGCCGCCCTCTCCGTCCGAGCTACCAGCTTACCAGGCGTTCCCTAACACCGCGCAACCATCAACCGCAGAAAACCCCCGACGATGGCCGGTTTGGGTTGCGGCAGAGTTCCGCCCCAAAGATACCAAAACTAAAGGCTTGCCCGGTAGATTTCTGCCTTCAGGTCCGGCGATGGCGAAATCATGGGAACGACTGCGCCGCCTTTTTCAGGGCATGAGGCGCCAATCGCATCTCCAGCGCCTGACCACGCATGCGCGATTTCAAGACGAAGATATTTTCAGGATGAAGAAGCCGTCATCGGTCCGCATAGGCTCCAGGACAGAGACAATGGGTTCAAATACTGTTGCCGCTTCCGATAGGCTGCTGGACGAGTTGCAGGCGGTACTTGCCCACGGCACGGTCGCGCGACGGGTCGAAACGCTGCGGCGCGTCACCGACCTCTTCATCGACGGCGCTGTCGACTTCTCCGACCAGCAGATCGGCCTGTTCGACGACGTCTTTCAATGCCTGATCGAGCACATCGAAGTTTCGGCCAAGGCGCTGCTCGCCAATCGCCTGGCCCCGATCGACGCTGCGCCGCCAGAGACCATTCGTACGCTGGCGTTGGACGACGCAATCGAGGTTGCCGGCCCGGTGCTGTCGCGCTCCGAACGGCTCGACGATGAAACGCTGATCGAGGCGGCGTACAAGACCCAGGCGCACCTGCTCGCCATCTCCAACCGCCGCGTGCTGAGCGGCACGATCACCGAAGTGCTGGTGCAGCGGGGCAACGACAAAGTGGTGCAAAACACCGTCGACAACCCCGGAGCCGAATTTACCGAATTCGGCTTTGCGCAGCTCATCGATCGCGCCGAGACTGATGACCATCTTGCGACCTGCGTAGGGCTGCGCCCGAACCTGCCGCGGCATCTCTACTTGAGGCTGCTCGCCAGGGCTTCCGCCACGGTGCAGCAGCGGCTTGAGGCCGCCCATCCCAAACACTTGGAAGAGGTATCGGACGCCGTGCGCGAGGCGACGAGGCGCGCGCGCTCGTCGTCCGCAGCGATGAGCAGGCATACCGAGATTGCGCATGCCCTCGTCAGATCGCTCTACGAGGATGGTCGGCTCGATGAAGAGCAGGTGGAGCAATTTGCAGAAGCCGGCAAATTCGACGAGGCCAACGCCGCGATTGCGGCGCTGGCCAATGTGCCGGTGTCGGTCGCCGAAACCATGATGGTCGAGAGCCGCGCCGAAGGCGTGATGATCCTGTGCAAGGTTTCGGGCATGTCGTGGCCGACGGTGAAGTCGATCATCGTCATGCGCAACGAGCTCTCCGGCGGCGAGCCGGCAGATCTCTCCTCGTGCAAGGCCACCTATGAGCGGCTGCGGCCGTCGACCGCGCAGCAGGTGCTCCGCTTCCACCGCATGCAGCAGAGCGGTGCCGGGGCGCCTGCGGCGTAACGGAACGACGCAAGTCAGAACTTCAGCATTTTTGTCCCTGCAAGCGCGCCGATCGCGCTCACCAGCGCGGTAGCCAGCGTATACCAGGTCGCAACGAACAACGGCGAATCGTCCGTGCAGTGGGAGGCGTAGATTGTCGCGGCCAATCCGGCAGACATCAGCCCGGCCACGGCGCCTGCCAGTGCAGGCCGCGTCGGCGCGCCGTGGCGTAGCCCAAAGAGCGAAGCTGCGAGCAGCGGCAGCGACATCAACGGTATCGCCGTCATGCAGACGCGTGAATTGCTGCCGACCAGCCGCGCCATCATCGGCAGGCGCTGCGGCAGCATGGCTTCACCGGCGATGCCGGCTGCGAGCAGCCCGGCAGGGATCACGAACAGCCAGCCGAAGCCCGAGAGAGATGCTTCCGGCCGCGACAGGTGCAATGCGGACGTGATCGCTGCGGCCGCAAGCGCCAGAGTGACCGCGAACTTCAGATCGAAGAACGGATTATGCATTGCGGTCATCACGTCGGGCCGCACGCCAAGCTCGGAAAAGAATATCAGGAGCGAGACGGGCGCCGCAGCGAGCAACGCCAAGGCCAGCACGACGCCAACAGGGCGCGCGCGATAGGTATTGTCTGCGGCAAGCGTGCGAATGAGCTGATCGGTATCCATCCTCATTGTTCCCGTAGCCTCGCGGCAAGGCTTGTCAGCGCGCGATGCAGGGCAACGCGCACGGCGCCCTCGCTCATCGCGAATTTCTCGGCCGTATCCTTGATCGAGGCGCTCTCGACCGCGATTGACTGCAGCACCTCGCGCTGGCGCGCCGGCAGCGTGCCAAGCTGGGCCGCGATCTCGGCCGGCGATACCCGCTCGGCCTTCGGCTCCTCGGGCAGCGTTTCGGCAAAATCGTCGATGTTGACGAACACTCGCCTGCCCCGGCGACGCAGCGCATCAATCAGCTTGTTGCGCGCGATCGCAAACAGCCACGGCGCAAACGGTGCGGCAGCGTCCCAGGTATGCCGCTTGAGATGTACCGCCAGCAAAATGTCCTGCACGATGTCCTCGGCTTGATCGGGCGACTGCCCTGCGCGCGTAAGCCCACGACGCGCCGCGGCTCTCAAGACCGGCGTAATGGCGTTGAGCAGACGACGATAGGCCGCTCCGTCGCCTGTCATTGCCGACCGCATCAGGCCAGTCCACTCGTCGTCCCGCTCGCGCACGCACGCTCCCGATGATTAATTCGGCCGATGTTTCAATTTGTTACGCCGTAAAATGATAATCACGAAGTCGTTATCAGTTCTTTCAGACCACCCGACGCTCATAACATTGATCACCGAAACTGCCAGCGCCATCGCGCGCCCGAGCGGCCGGCCAACCGGCGTTTTGACAAGCTGCCCTGCTTTCGCCCGGAGTAGCTCGAAGATTCCCATTTTCTGCCCCGCTGCCGTCACGCCCAAGGGTCTGTGTTGGGCTCCAGGGACTGGCAGTGCGGAGCTCGCCCATGATCAAGGCCAATCGGCGTTCGGCGTTGATACCGACCATCGGACTCGCAATCGGGCTGTTGGGCAGCTTCGCAGGGCAAACCTATGCCGCATCAGATGATCTCAACACCCCGGTGCCGGTGATTGTCCCGCCGGCTGCCGACTCAAACCCGTCCAATTCCGCCACCGAGCCCGCAACCGAAAACCAGGTGACGCCCCCTGGCCAGGCCAACGATTCCGATCCCGTGCAGCGCGACAACGCCGCGGCCCAGCCGCCCAGCGCGGCACCGCCGGCGAGCGACACACCGGCCCCGCGCCCGGCTCCCGTCGCGGCAGCCGGCGGCGAACACTCGGTCTGGGACGAGACATCGCTGATCGGCAAGATATTCATCGGCTTTGGCGCATTGCTGACGATCGCTTCCGCCGCCCGGATGTTCATGGCGTAGGGGGGTGGCCGACCCCGGGCGCGCACCTGCTGCTGCGCCCGGGGTTTTTTGCGCGACCATTGTTGCACTTGAAGCTTGCCCGCGCAGCGGGCACATTCGCCCGCGACAAATCCATTTTTTGCGGGTCAATCATGAGCACCTTCGAGCACATCATTGTCGAAAGCAAGGGCGCGGTCGGCATCCTCAAGCTCAACCGGCCAAAAATGCTGAACGCGCTGTCCTTCGGCGTGTTTCGCGAAATCGCAGCCGCCATCGACGATCTCGAGGCCGATGAGGCGATCGGCTGCATCGTCGTGACCGGCAGCGACAAGGCGTTTGCCGCCGGCGCCGACATCAAGGAGATGCAGCCGAAGGGCTTCATCGACATGTTCTCCAGCGATTTTGCCGCCATCGGGGGCGATCGCGTCGCCAAATGCCGCAAGCCCACCATCGCCGCGGTCGCTGGCTATGCCCTGGGCGGAGGCTGCGAGCTTGCAATGATGTGCGACATGATCATTGCCGCCGACACTGCGAAATTCGGACAGCCGGAAATCACCCTCGGCACCATCCCCGGCATCGGCGGTACCCAGCGGCTGACGCGCGCGGTCGGCAAAGCGAAAGCGATGGATCTTTGCCTGACCGGGCGGATGATGGATGCGGTCGAGGCCGAGCGCAGCGGCCTCGTCAGTCGCATCGTGCCGGCCGACAAGTTGATGGAAGAGACGCTTGCGATTGCCGAAAAGATCGCCGCGATGTCGCGGCCGTCGGCCGCGATGGCCAAGGAAGCCGTCAACCGGGCCTTCGAAACGACGCTGTCCGAAGGGCTGAGCGTCGAGCGCAACCTTTTCCATTCGACGTTTGCCCTGGAAGACCGCGCCGAAGGCATGGCCGCCTTCATCGAGAAGCGGAAGCCGGTGAACAAGAACCGCTGACGTCATGCGAGACGCTCGCCTCGGCGGCGCCAGAGCGCGATCGTTTGAAATTGAGACGGTCCATCTCAATCCGTCATCCTGTCAGGGTGACGGTGATAGTTGCGAATTCGTTCGATCCGGCACCGTCATGGTCTAAAGGGCCGCCCTGCTCCGCGCCAGCGCCGCGATCATCAGTGCGCGATAGGCACGCTCCGACCAAGTCGTCGGCCGGTCGAGGCCGAGCCGGGCCAGGCATTCGAAATCGGCATCAGTCGCATCGACGGCGCGCGTCATCCCCTGCCAAAGCATTCCGGCAAGACGGAGCGGTGTGCTTTCCGCCTGCTGGAGCAGTTGCAAGGCCGGGATGAGCCGCTGCTCGGCTTCAGTAAAATCGCAGCCGAACGGAAATGACGGCAAGAGGCCGTCCTCGCGCGCGGGCTTCAGCGCAGCCTCGATCCGCGCCGGAAAATTCTCACGAAAGGCCGCCGGGATTTCAAAATTCTTCGGCAGCTTGCCGGCATCCTTTGCCATGCGCGCCAATTCATCCTGAAAGCGGGAATCCGAGACTTGCAGCATCGCGGCGATGACCTCGGCATCCGACCTGCCCCTGAGATCGGCGACGCCATATTCGGTGACGATGATATCGCGCAGGTGCCGCGGAATGGTTTCGTGGCCGTAGATCCAGCGGATGTTCGATTGCGTTTTCGCTCCGGCCTGTCGGGTTGCTTCGAGCGCGAGAACCGAACGAGCGCCGGCAAGCGCAAAGGCCTGTGCCACGAAGTTGTATTGTCCGCCGACGCCGCTGACGACCTGGCCGTCTTCCAGGCCGTCCGCAACCACGGCTCCCATCAGGGTCGCCATCATCGCATTGTTGATGAAGCGGGCGTCAAGGCGCGCGGCGCGCTTGTTCGCCTCGTCGCCATAGAGCTCGTTTGTGAAGGAGACCGGCCTCATCCCGATGCGCGCGATCTGTTCCGCCGTCATCTCGCGAAGCGCGCGATAGAAGGATTTCGGGCCGAGAAAGAACGCGCCGTGCAGCACCACGCCGTCGACATCGCGCTTGACGATGCCGGCCTCGATCAGCCGGAGGAATCCTTCCGTGATGATTTCACTGACGCCATAGAGACCCCGTT
>CAYVVB010000471.1:0-29617 GCA_964454955.1 uncultured Bradyrhizobium sp.
GGCTCGTTCGATCGGTATTTCGACCTCCCGGAAGGAGTCGATGCCGACAAGATCGAAGCAAATTTCAAGAACGGCGTCCTCAAGGTCACATTGCCGAAGACAGCGGAAGCGCAGAAGCCTGCGAAAAAGATCAGCATCAAGGCGGCCTGACGCTGGAATATGAATACGGCCCTGGCGCCAGGCTAGGCTATGGCTCCGGGGTCGACATCCTGCGAACCACCGCCAGGGGACCGGATCGAAGAACGCGCGATCCCAGTCACTCACGACCCGGCTTTGATCCCGGCCTGCAGGCGGTGACAAAAATCGTCGATCAGCTGGTGGAGAGCTGCGAAACTTTCGAGAAGGTGTTCGCTTTGCGCGCGGTTTTCCGCACCAGTTGCGTCATCAGTCACCCGCCGCAATTGCTGCAATCGCTCCTGGCAATGTGCAGCTTTGGCTTGCGCGAATTGCAGCTGCTCCGGATCATAAGGCAGCTTGTCCATTTCGTCTATCAACAGCTTGGCAATGATCGTACGCTTGTCTGATGCGAGATCGTGATCGTCGAGGAGATCGAGATAGTGGTCAATGTTGGCGTGGGCGATGTACCGATACATGTTGGCCGTTCCCTGACACGCACGTAAGATTAGCAGAACGACAAGCCGGGGGAACCATCAGGGCTTTCACGGACACGAGAACGCCGGATTGTCGGGCCGCCCGGACAGCTGCGGCTGCCGTGCCGACGGGGCACCTGCATCAACCAACTCGACGGGATTTGCCGGCTCCATGAGCTAGCGCACGCATGCCATCACGAGCTCGCCTTCATCGCCTGAACGATAGTCGCAATCACGGTTGCGGCCATAGCCGGCTCAGATTGTTGAAGGTGAGCGGCCTGTCTCTTTTGATCTTGGTCATTTTCCCGTATCCGAACATCGTGCAATTTGCCTTCATGTTGAAAGTTATCCATCAAATTGCGACGATTGCCCTCGCGAGCCTGGTTGCCCTCGTCAGCTTGTGCGTATTGGCGGCGGCGCAGGAGCCCTCGACGGCCGATACCTCGCCGCTGACTGCCGCGCAGCTCGACCAGTTGGTTTCGCCGATTGCACTTTATCCCGATCCGGTGATCGCCCAGATCCTGATGGCAGCGACCTATCCGCTGGAGATTGTTGAAGCGGACCGCTGGCTGCAGACTCCGGGCAACGCAGCCCTCAAAGGCGACCAATTAGAGGAGGCATTGCAACAGCAGCCTTGGGATCCAAGCGTGAAATCGCTCACTTCTTTTCCGCAGCTTCTGCACATGTTGGACACGAACCTGCAGTGGACCGAGCAGCTCGGTGATACATTTCTGGCGCAACAGGCCGACATCATGGATGCGATCCAGCGCCTGCGTCAGCGCGCGCAAGTCGCTGGCAACTTGGCCTCGACGCCGCAGCAGACGGTGTCGACCGAAGACCAGGAGATCGCCATCGAGCCGGTCAATCCCGACTCCCTCTATGTGCCTGCCTATAATCCCTGGTGTGTATATGGCGTCTGGCCCTATCCCGATTACCCGCCGCTCTATTCTGGAGCTTGGGACGGATCGTGCGCTCCGGCGGATTATAGTCTTGCCTTCGGCCCTGCCATTTATCCGGCGCTGCCCTTCTGGGCCTGGGGCGCTTTCGACTGGCGCCATCGCCTTATTCACATCAGGCATCAACAATTCGAACACTTCCGGGGCGGACATGAGCCGTCCGGCGGAATTTGGCAGCACGATCCTGCGCACCGCCACGGCGTGCCGTATCGCGACCCCGCGACAACGGCACGCTTCGGCGGTCCAGCGAGCGCCGCTCGGCGCGAGTTGCGCGGCTACGCACCGCAGCCAACGGGCATCGCACCGGCCACTCCATCAAGGCGGGCGATCGGCGGTGGACCAAGCACGATCAATCGCCCGCCGGGCGGCCCAAGCATCCAGCAGCATGTGCCGCCGCCGGCGTACGAATCCCTGGGTCGGGGCGCACAAGTGCGCGGCGAGGCAGTGCGTGGCTTTTCCAGCCGGATGGCACCAACAATGCCCAGTATCCATCCAGCACCTATGATCCGCACAGCCCCCGCGGTGAACGCCCCCGCTGGCGCGCTTGGCGGCTTTCACGGCGGCGCTGTCGGCGGCGGCTTTCATGGCGGTGCCACTGGTGGCGGCTTTCGCGGCGGCGGAGGCGGACGTCGATGAGTCACATCCATTGCGATCGAACGGATCCATGCTGAAGACAGTGTCCAGAAATACCCTCCCACATGTATCGCGGCTCGGCGCAGCGGCCATGGGCTTCTTGGTCGTCGTCACGGTCCCCGCGCTCGCCAGGGATTTGCGCCAGGAGACCTTTGCCACGCCCGCAGCAGCGGTCGATGCGCTGATCGCCGCAAATCGCGGCAATCATATCGGCAAACTCCATGCGATCCTGGGACCAGAGAGCTCAAGACTCGTCCGTTCCGGTGACTCCATCGCGGACAAGGGCGCGCGAGCGCGGTTTCTTGCCAGCTACGATGCAGGCCACAAGCTTGAGTTCGACGGCGAGCAGAAGGCCATTCTGATCGTTGGCAGCGACGAATGGCCTCTGCCGATCCCGATCATTCGCCAGCACGATCGCTGGCGTTTCGATAGCAAGGCCGGGGAAGAAGAGATTTTAAACCGCCGCATCGGCCGCAACGAACTGACCGTCATTGCCGTGTGTCGGGCCTACGTCGCCGCGCAGCGTGAATACGCGGCCAAGAAACCGGGACCGGGGGGGACGGCAGAATACGCGCAACACTTCATCAGCAAAGCCGATGTGCGAGACGGGCTTTATTGGCCGACCAAGGAAGGCGAAGAAGAGAGCCCGCTGGGTCCACTCGTCGCCCAGGCCCGCACGGCCGGCTACAGGCCGGGCGCGCCCCATCTGGAGCCTCGGCCCTATTACGGATACTTCTTTCGCATTCTCACCCGACAGGGGCCCAGGGCGCCGGGCGGCGCGAAGGACTATATCGTCAATGGTCACATGACCGGCGGCTTCGCGCTTGTCGCCTATCCGGCGATACATGGCGATTCCGGCATCATGACCTTCATCGTCGACCAAGACGGCATCGTCTATGAGAAAAATCTGGGTGCCGGCACAAAGCGCATCGCCGCGGCGATCGCGGACTACAATCCGGACGAGACCTGGCAAGCAAGTGACGACACTGCCGCCGACCACCGATAGGCCGTGGCGCTAGGCAACATCCGGAGCAAGGCTTCGGCATCGCCATGCGCGATTTTTTTTATCCGCGAGCGAAACTGGCAGCCGATCCAGAAGTGAGCGCCCTGCCGCCATGGATGTCACACGGGAGGCGCTGTTTGTAGGATACCGCCATAGCATGGCATCGCTCAGTCGGCCTCAAAATCGAGGTCCTAGCTCGCAAGGACAATCTTTGTGGTTTCCTTCATTTGCAAAATCTGGCGAGCGCATCGTACCAGAAATGCAGCTAGTAGACGGTGATGTTCGCGAACTTCCCCTGCGGATCAAGGAGGGATTTTGTCAATCCGACATTTTGCAACGATCGCATCGTTTGCTCCCATTCCGATTGAGACTGCAGGTACGAAGGTTGCGACGGTGCGCCCTCGCCGCGCGTGAGCGCTCTGAACATGTCGAATTTTGCCGATTCAAATGCCTGGTCGGCCTCCGGCATCACGCCGAGGAATGCGGCCATGGCTTCATCCTTGTGGGCGAACATGTAGTCCAGGCTGCGAAACGTGACGCTCAGGAAGCGACGCGCGAGATCCTGGTTCTTGGCGAGAAAATCCGCATTCGCGATGATACCCAGACTGAAAAAATCAAAATAGTCAGTCGCGGGGATGATGTTTACACCGGATTTCAATTTGACCCGGAGAGCGTCCGTGTATGAGAAATTGACCGCAGCATCAACGGCGCCGGTCAAGACTTCCTTGGTGCCCCCAGAATTGATCGGGATCTCCTCGATTGCGCACGTCAATTTGGCCAGCCGCACCATCGCGTGGTATTGCTCGGTCGTTGTGCTTTTGAGATTGATGCCGACCTTCTTGCCGCATAGGTCTTGCATCGACGTGATATTGCGGGGCGGCAGCGAGAAAATGCCAGTGGGCGTATGCTTGAGTAACATGGCCACGTAGACCAGCTTGACGCCTGCTTCCCAGCCGCGCGCAACAGAGCCTGTATCGGCGATGGCGAACTGGTCCTCCCCGCTGCCGACGGTCTTGACCGCAACCGTCGAGCCCTGCCCGGGTATGATTTCGAGGTCTATGCCCTGCTCGGCGTACCAGCCTTTTTGCTTTCCCAGATAGAGGAACGCATGTTCCACGCCGGGGAGAAAATTAAGCCGCACCGAAAGATGTTGAAGCGTCTTGGTCGTTTCGGCCTTCGACACCGACGCCATGACGCAAGTCGTGAGCAACACGGTAACGGCTAACAGAGACAATCGGGGATGCTTCTCGGCCACGTCAGCTATCCGCAGGTTCGGAATGGGATTCAGGCTGTTCAGCAACCGACAGCGCTTGCGGGGACTGCCGGGCATTTTTGGCCATGAAATATCGCCAGGCCGTCAATCCGATATCCGTCTTTGACAGAAGCTCGGGTCCTGGGCGGATACGCTCCACGACATATTTGTCCTGGTCCGAGAACAGCCAATCATGTGCCCAGGATGACCAGAACACCCATTTCAGGGAATTCAGAAGCGCAACGAACGACCCACGACGGCGGAAGAGATTGAGGTTGTAAAGGATCGTGGTGTTCTCATCGACCGGGGCGACAAACCGGCAAGTGAAGAAATTTCCGCTGGGGCGCCCGATCAGTGCGAGGCTCGGTAGCAGGTTCATGTGGCGGAACTTGATTCCATATTTCGATATCGCCTCGCTATCCCTGCCCATGTCCTTGCCGCGCCCGCTGGGCTTGAGAATGCGGTACCAAGCCTCTTGCGGCGGCGGAAAATCGCCAAGGCCGGGGTAATGCGTCGCGTGCACGCCGCCGGTTGCGTGATGACCGATCCCTCTTCCATCGTCCAGTTCTTCAACCGAATTCCGAGTGGCGTGCTTGAATATTGGCTGGAACAGAAGCTCGGGCGAATCGCGATGCAGGAACGGCGCGTGCTGGTCGTGAGCAAGATTGTCCATCAACAGCCGCCAATTGCAATGATAAGTCCTCCAGTTGCTGATCGAGAACCATTGCGAATGGTCCGTAATGCACGCGGGAAGATCCGTGTCGAATGGCACCGGATCGAGATCGCCGACAAAAAGCCAGACGAAGCCGGCATGCTCATGCACTGGAAAGGACTTCACCGCAGCGCGCGCCGGCAGCGGGACTTCGCCGCCCTCCATGAGCTTTGCCACGAGCTTTCCGGTAGCACCATCGAACGTCCAGCCATGATAAGGGCAGGTCACCGTTCCGCTGCCGGGATAAAGGCATTTGCCCATCGACAACGGCGCGCCGCGATGCGAGCACCGGTCCGCAAGGGCGCAGAGCTTGCCGTTGTCGCGGAACAAGACGATCTTCTCGCCCAGCAGGGTAATCGCTTTGGGCTTCCTGCGGACCCGCCAAGTTGCAATCGCGGGATACCAGTAATTGCGCAATCCCAGCGCTGGGAGTTCCACCCCGCTTTGTTCGTTCACTGACTTGCCCAAAGCCGCTCCTCTTCGCAAACAACGAGAAACCAGCTCCCGACCTGGCCTGAGAGGGATTGTCATCCATCAGACGAGGCGCAAGAGTCCCAGCAGGTGTTCGGCCCGGGCACGAAACGCGGGCCGCTCGGCAGCATCGTCGAATGCTTCTGCTCCAACCCACAACGCTGTCAGCGCGTGGCAGGTCACAAAGTCGAAATACCGGGCGTTCGGCTCGCCATCCGCGAGCGGCAGAGCGATGGCCCGGTGCGCAGAGCGCGCCCTAGAGGCGCTGAGCAGCCTTCCGGTAAGCCTCGATAAGCCAGGCATTGAACTGAACGAGCGTGGTTTCCAGTGGTCCATAGATGCCCTCCGGAGCGAAGCGGGATTTCTTGCCGTATTGCATACCGGTGTTCTCGGGTACGTCCTGCGCCCAGATCTTGGCGCCGCCTTCCATGACCATCGCCGCGCGTTCGCCGAAGTCGGGCAGCTCGGTCGTTGTGCGTGGCAGCAGCCAGCCGCCCGCAGTCTGCCGGTCGCTCGATGCGAAGGTGGCTTCAACGCCGGTGGCCGACAGCAAGGTGAACGCAATGGCATTCGGAGCGAAGACCAGCGTCATGCTGGGTGGGATCATCACGAACGTCAGCCGCTGCCGTTGTTCCACCGAGATCGTGGTGATGGGAGGAAACGCGGGGTCCTCGCCCCAACCGTCCTTGTTCATTCCGCCATCCGGCTTCAGCATCGGCACGGTACGAATGATTGCGTTGTCTCCCGGCTTCATATCGGTAAACACCACGCCGCCATCTGCCATGACGCTGGGCGCGAAATCGTGCGTACCGCGGTGAACGAATTCCGGGTGATAGGCGTCCGTGAAATTCTCGACGTGGACCTTCCAGTTCCACGGCAATGGCTGGTCGGCGAGCCTGGGCGGAATGCCGACGAGATCCGCATCCTCGTATCCCGACCAGAACGGCTCGACCTTGGCAAGCGTCGGCGCAAGAGGCTCTGCGAGCGGATCGAGATTGACGAAGATGAAACCGTGCCAGATCTCGAGCTTGACCGGCGTGAGACGCTCGGATTTGCGCAGCTCCACGGTCCCTTCCCGACCCATATGCGGCGCGCCGATCAGCTTGCCTTCGAGATCATAGGTCCAGTGGTGCAGCGGACAACGCAACGTCTTCTGGTTTCCGGCACACGGGACGAGCTGTCCCCTGTGTCGGCAGATCGCGGCCATGGCGCGGAGTTCTCCAGCCTGTGTCCGCGCGACGATGACGGGCTCGCCGCCTGGACGCGCCGGGATGCAATCACCCGGTTTGGCGAGTTGCTCGATGCGTCCGACGCAAATCCAGGAACGTGCGAATATCTCCTTGCGCTCGAACTCGAAGAACTCCGGCGAAGTGTAGCATTCCGCCGGTAGCATACGTGCGGCTGCGCTCGTGTCGCTCGGTACCTTGTCGAGGATGGCGTTGACGATACGCTGTGCGGGCGTCTCTTCGTAGGTGCTATAGGCCCGCGGTTGCTCAAGAATGGTCACGTCGGCGCTCCTTGTTTCGTCTGCCACGCCGAAACTAGCCACACCGAAGCTTCCGCGGCGAGCAACTTAAAAACTAAATTCCCCAAGCGTCGCATTTGGCTGCTGCTTTCTTGACCACGCGCTCATTCCTGCATGAGCCGATCGAGAATCTGGGAGCAAAGACCGATGTAGACGGGATCGGACCGAAGCGAGGGCTGACGCGGTCGCACAAAGGGAATCTTTACATCCGCCACTATCGTGCCCGGGCGATCCGACATCACGACCACCCGATCGCTCAGGAGGACCGCTTCGTAGACATCATGCGTTATGAAGACGACGGTCTTGGCGGTTCGTGCACAGATATCCATGAGAAGCAGATGAAGCTTCTGGCGAATGAGGGCATCGACCGCCGCGAACGGCTCATCCATCAGCAGGATCGGCGGGTCGAAAGACAGGGCTCTCGCAATAGCGACCCGCTGGCGCATGCCGCCCGAGAGCTGGCGGGGATATTTGGACTCGTGTCCCTTCAGGCCGACCATCTCGAGGAGTGTGTTCGGGCTATAGCGGGGTGGAATGGACGAGGGCGAGACGACGTCGAGTGGCAGCCGTACATTCTGCAGCGCGGTGAGCCAGGGCAGCATCACATTGCTCTGAAAGACGATGCCGAACGAGCGGTAGAGGCGCGCTTCCGCGGCCGATGTACCCATGACGGCGATCTCGCCGCGCGACGGCGTCAACAGCCCGGCAATGACGCGCAGCAGCGTCGATTTCCCGCATCCCGATCGGCCGACGATGGAGATGAACTCCTGCTTTTCGACGTGGAGATCGATGGATGAAAGTACGTTAACCCGCTCCGCACCGCTCGGAAACGAAAGGTCAACGCCGGCAAGCGAGATGGCCGCCGTAAGTGGGTTCGGCCTGGGAGGCGCACCAGGCGGATCGAGTGGGACAAGACGCACGTTCTTGGCCATGGCTCAGACCGTCACCAGGTGCTGTTGAACGTCGCCCTTGCCATAGCGGCTTTCGATCCTTCTCTCGAACGCTTCGATGACCGCATAGACGACCATGCCGAATGCGGTGACGACGACGAGCGACGCAAAGAGAAGGTCGGTGTCAAGATTGACGTCGCCGATGATCATCAGATAGCCAAGCCCCTTGTCGGATCCGACGAACTCGCCGACCATCGCGCCCACGATGCTGAGCAGCGCCGCCACTTTCAGGGCCGGGAAGATGTAGGGCAGCGAATTCGGCAAGCGGACGCGCCAGAAGGTCTGGCGCTTGTTGGCCGCGATCGATTCCATCAGTTCGATGATCTCGGCATCGATGGAGCGCAATCCGACGACAGCGTTGACCAGAACCGGGAAGAACGCGATCATCATCGCGATGATGATCTTGGGCAGAATGCCGTGCCCGAACCAGATGATGAAGAGCGGCGCCAGCGCGACCTTGGGAATGACCTGCGATACGACGAGAAACGGCTCGAGCAACGCTTCGATGCGCCGCGAATGAACCATGGCGATCGCACAGATCAGCGCGCAGACGCTGGCCAGCACGAAGCCCAGCATTATTTCGGCGATTGATGTGAGGGAGTGGGCATAGAGCAATGACCAGCTTTCGATCACCTTTTCCATAACACGATGCGGCGCGGGTACGATGTAGTCGGGAATCTTCAGAACGAAGCAGGCCACTTCCCACGCCGCGCAGAACAGCGCGATAGGCATCACCCGTTTCAGGATCGTGAGCATGCGACCTATTCGACCTCGATAAATTTGCCGGCGGGATCGATGTCGGATTTCACGATCCCGAGCTCGTGGAGGAGCTGAAGCGAATGGGTCCATCCCTCCTTGGTCGCCTTCCCGACCGATTTGCCGCTCGGATCGTCGGCGACGAGGAGCTTGGAAAAGAGATCGAATTTCAGATTCTCGTACGCACGATCCGCTTCGGGCGCCGTCTTCAGAAACGCCTGTTTGGCCTCATCTGGATGTTGCAATGCGTATGCGATGCTCTTTTCGGTGACCTTGATGAAGGCGTCGACCATTTTCTTTTCCTTCGTCACGGTATCGACATTGGTGATGATCGACAGGCTGTAGAGCTTGAAGAATTGGCTAACGGGAATGAGATTGAGTTGCTCGCCTTTCGACTGGAGCTGCGCCGGCTCCTCGTAGGAGAAGATGACGGCGGCATCGACCGCCCCTGACATGATTTCCTTGGCACCCCCGCCTGAAACCGGCACCTCGGTGATTTCGCAATCCTTGAGATTGGCCCTTCGCAACATCGCCCGGTACTGCTCGGTGGTCGTGCTCTTTATATTCAAGCCGAGTTTCTTGCCGCACAGGTCCGACATCTTCGTGATGTTCTTCGCTTTCAAGGAATAGACCACGGTGGGGCTTTCTTTCAGCAGCACCGCGGCCGCGACCAGCGGGACGCCGGCCTCCCACCCGCGTGCGACTGTGGCCACGTCGGCGATCGCAAAGGGCGTTTCCCCTGCCCCGACGGTTTTCACCGAGACGGTCGAGCCTTGGCCTGCGATGATATCGAGATCGATGCCGGCGTCGGCGTACCAGCCTTTTTCCTTGCCGAGATAGAGGAAGGAATGTTCGGTTCCAGGCACCCAGTTGAGGCGAACGCTGACCTTTTCGGCGGCCCATGCGCTGCACGATGATCCCACAACGGCAGCGGCGTAGACAGTGATCCCGGCAACCAAACGTGTTAGCATTTCTTACGCCTCCGAATTCCGACTCCCGAAGAGGTCAGCAAGTCGCGTGCCAGCGAATTCGAGGCGATTTCCGAATACTCGATCGAGTTTCAGGCGACAAACGGTGCAGCGGCCGATGCAGGCTGCGTGCTGCGGCGAAAATATCTAAATTTCGGAGGAGACCTCCTGATGTGCAACTTTGCGGGTTGGCGCCATCAAGAACGGCCCGGCGCAGTGGACAACCGGGCCCTTAGTTGTAGCTCGTAACCCCCAAATGGTCACGCAGGTGGCGCCCTGAATATTCCTTGCGGAAGACGCCGCGACGTTGCAACTCCGGTATCACGAGGTGAACGAAATCCTCGACGCCGCGCGGGAAGTAGGTAGGGACCACCAGGAAGCCGTCACAAGCCTCGGCTTTCAGCCATTCCTGCATCGTATCAGCTATCGTCGCGGGAGCCCCGATCATCTTCAGGTAGGTGCCTTCGGCAAAATGGCGGGCGGTCTGAAGGATTGTGAGATTGTCGCGACGGGCGACGGTCATGACCGCTTGTTGATGCGACTTTCCGGCATTGGTTTCCGGTAGATCGGGCATCGGGCCATTGAGGTCAAAGTCTCTAAGGTCCAGTCCCCCCGTATGGTGCATCAGCAAACTGACGGCGAGGTCTTCGGGGATGAGGTCCCTCATTTGTTCACGGAGACTGTGTCCTTCGTGATCCGTCTTTCCCACGATGGGCGTGATGCCGGGAAGGACCTTGATCTTTTCGGGATCACGACCGAAACGAACAGCGCGCCTGCGAATATCTTCGCGGAAAGCGCGACTTGAAGAAATATCCGTCTGCAAGGTAAAGACGACGTCTGCCGTTCGCGCCGCTAATTCCCTTCCGGGTTCAGACGCGCCAGCCTGAAAGATCACCGGGCGGACCTGCGGGCTTCGGTCCATGGGGAGCGGGCCTCGGACTTTGAAGAACTTCCCCTCATGCTGCAGAAAGTGCATTTTTGCGATGTCGAAATAGACGCCGCTCTTCTTGTTGCGGACGACAGCACCCTCCTGCCAGCTTTCCCAAAGCCCATTCACGACATCGATAAATTCACCGGCCCGTTCGTAGCGCATCGCGTGATCGACATGCGCGTCGAGGCCGAAGTTTTGGGCCTCGCTCTCGTTGAATGATGTGACGAGATTCCAGCCGACACGGCCGTTACTGATGAAATCGATCGAGGCAAACTTGCGGGCAAGACTATATGGGTCGTTGTAGGTTGTGGTGGAGGTCGCGGCGAGGCCAAGGTGCTTCGTCACCATGGCCAGGGCCGGGAGCAGCATCGAGGGATCGAGATGGATGCCGCGAGGCGAAGCCGCACCGTACGTATCCCCCCTCAGGATGTCGTTACTGCGCGGTACAGCAGCCTGGTCCTCGAAGAATATGGCGTCCATCTTGCCCTCTTCCGCGAGCCTTGCTGCCCGTACGTAGTGCTCTATGCCGAGGTCGATCTCAGGAATCGCATCGGACAGCCGCCAAGCTCCGAAATGATATCCGGGAAACAGAAACAGGGCCAGACGCAGCATTCGATCGATCATCGCAACTCCCCCTGGACGCATCGCAGGACCCTACCGATCAGGATCGGCGCTTGCGAGCGCGTAAAAATCTAAATTCGCATTTCCGGATCTGGCTTGGAAAAAAGCTCGCCGATTCCCCGTCGGCCGGGCTACTCAGCTTCGGCGCCGAGCCGATGCCTTGAAGACGCTCCTGCTCAAGAGAGTACAGGCTCGGCGCGGCTACTCGACGTATTGCTCCAGCACGATGTCGGTGATCGCCTGGATATGATCGCTCATGAGTTTCGACGCGCGGGCAATGTCCCGGCCAAGCACAGCTTCCATGATGTCACCGTGGTCGCTTGCGGTCCCTGCCATGTAGGAACCGGAAGGCAGCGACAGGCGCCGGTAGCGGTCGAAGCGATCGTGAAGCTGCGACCAGAAGTTCAGCAGGGTCGGAGAGTTGCATTCGGAAATCAGCGAGAAGTGGAATTCGCGGTGACATGCCTCCCACAGATCGCTGATCGGCTCGTCGTGGCCGACCTTCTGCGACATCCGCGAGAACGTCTCATGGACCTTGCGGATCTCGCGCGACCAAGCCTCGCCGCCGCGCGCGATCGACATTTCGAGCGCGGAAATCTCGAGGTGTTTGCGAAGATTGGCGATGTCGATGAAATCGGCGCGCGACGCAGGCGCGACACGGAAGCCGCGCTGACTCTCCGATATGACGAGGCCGGCGCCCGACAAGACCGCAAGAGCTTCTCGAATCGGAGCGACGCTCGTCTCATAGCGCGAAGTAAGCACCTTGAGGTAAAGCTTGGCGTTCGGCTTGAAATAGGCCGACAGAATATCGCTCCTGAGCCGGGCAAGCACGTAGGACGAGGCGGAAGCCGCCGCTGTTCGGTCGGGTCGGCTACACTTCCACTGGATGGACGCGGACGCCCAGGGCAGAGCCTCAGCTACGAACATGGTTCACTCCGCTGCGGAACGCGTCTCGGCCGCGGCGCGCATGATGTTGGCCAGATTCGTGTAAACTTCGACCCAGGCGGCCTTATGCTGGTCGGTGAAACGATCACCGAGGCCCGCTCCTAGCGTCCAGATCAATGCGCTGCCAACCGCGTCGTAATCCTGGCTTCGCACGCCATATCCAGCATGCCGCACCGCCAATGCCTGCACCGCTGGAAGGATGTCACCCAGGCGATCGAGCGAGTTCACCACGACGGCGAGAGTCGCCATCAGCTTGCGTCCCTGCTCTTTCATGTCGCCCTTGAAGAGAGGCTTGAGATCGGGGTTCGTCTCGAAAAGTCGCGCATAAAAAATCGCTGCGGCCGGTTCCGAGATTGGGGCAGCCCAGCCAAACGACTCCTTGACCAGGGCGATGGTGGTCGAATGCATCGTATGTTCCTCGCTCGTCAGTCGCTGTTGGACCACGATGCATGTTCCGTGCCATGAATATCGGCACTTCAAAGCCTTGCGCGTGGGCTGATCGCCTCCTTTTCTGGCAAGGGCAGGCTCAAAAAGCGCAGTGCGCGTGGGAATTTAGAAATTCTCGAAGCGCGATAATCGGGGAGCTCAGACCGCGGACTGCTCAACAATCCGGCGGCAATCAGCGTTCCGCTGCTTGTCCGGGCGGCAATTTCGATAATCCCTTCGTCGACTCGGCCGCAGGCGCACGCCTAAGGTCTTGTGCACTCACGTCAGGGACGCACGCGGTCATGGCAGGCATACTTCTTGAAAATACAGGATCGGATCAGGAGCGCGCCTCGCTGGCGCGGAAGCTGGCCAGCGAACAGGCAAAGATCGCGGCGATCAACATGGAACGCGCGCGTCAGCTGAACGGGGCTTCAAAGTTGAACGCTGCCGAACGCATTCCGGGAAGGATCGTGAATGACACGACTGTGCCCGCGGGCGCAAATAACTACGTCTCCGAGATTCCGCGGGGTCGGCATCTCCGGATCATCGATGTCAGCGGGCAGCAAGCGGTCGACTTCCTTGCTTTCGATCTTGCCAATACTGAAATCCGTTACAACAACGCCAACTCGATCAAGCTGAACCGCACGATCTACGTCACCAAGGGGTTCAAGCTCTATTCCGATGTAGCGGAAGTTCTGATGACGGTCGTCGAGGATACCGTGGGGCGGCACGATACGATTGGCGGCGCCTGCAGCCGCGAAGTGAACAAGCTCCGCTATGGTATCGACGGAACCTGCGCCTGCCGTACCAATTTTCTGGCCGCCCTGCAGCAACGAGGGATGTCGGCGCGTGACATCCATGCCAACGTGAACTTCTTCATGAATGTGCCGGTCCAGGCAGACGGATCCACCGAGATTGTCGACGGCCTTTCGACACCAGGCGATTTCGTCGAACTGAGGGCCGAGAAAGATACGCTGGTCGTGATGTCGAATTGCCCGCAACTCTACAACCCCTGCTCGGGATGGAATCCCACGCCGGTCCGCGTCATCGAATGGGATCCGGTATAGCGGCAACGGATCGATTGGAAGGAGGACTGGGCTATGTCTGTTGGTGCGACCTTCGATCTCCTTTTGCAGGGAGGCCGCGTCATCGACCCGGCCTCGGGCATTGACGGCTTGAAGGACGTTGCGATCCGCAACGGCAGAGTTGCCGCAGTTCAATCTGGCATCCTGCCCTCCAGCGCCCGGGAAGTCGTGGATGTCGCGGGTAAGATCGTCCTTCCCGGCATGATCGATACGCACGCGCACGTCTATCAGTACGTCACGGGCCGCTTTGGCATGAACGCGGATCTGGTCGGCGTGCGATCCGGCGTAACCACTCTCGTCGACCAGGGAGGGCCATCATGCATGACCCTCCCCGGCTTTCGCCATTTCATTGCCGAACAATCGCAGTCGCGCGTGCTGGCATTCCTTTCCGCATACCTCGTCGGGGGACTCGAAGGACACTACTACCCCAGCCTTTACCGGCCCGATTGCGTCGACATTGATGCAACGGTGAAGGCCGCCGTCGCGAACCCGGACCTCGTTCGCGGCATCAAAGCGCACGCCGAGATCGGCGGCTTTGCGCGTTGGGGCATCCGCGTTATCGAGATGGCCGCCGAGATTGGACGCCGGGCAAATCTACCCGTCTATGTACATTTCGGCCAGCTTTGGGGGCTGCCGGAGAGCGGCACGAACGGCGAGGATGTCGATACCATTCTCGAGCGCGTCATTCCGCTGCTGCGCCCCGGCGACATCCTCGCGCATCCTTTCACCCGTCATCCCGGCGGGTTCGTCGACCGCGATGGCGAGGTTCATCCGGTTATTCGTGCGGCGCTCGACCGCGGCTTGCGGGTCGATGTCGGGCACGGCAGTCATTTCTCCTATCGGCTCGCGCGCAAGGCGATTGCTGCGGGCATCGTTCCGACCACTCTTGGCGCCGACATCCACGGCTACAACACGCACGTCCCCGTGCCGCCCGGTACGCCCAACGAGGCCGCCGACGACGAGAACCATCCGTTCGCGGGCCAGGCGAAATTCAGCCTCGTTCAGGCCATGAGCTCAATGATTGCGCTGGGTCTCACCCTGGAGCAGGTCGTGCCGATGGTCACGTCCCACCCGGCCGAAATGCTCGGCTTGGCGAATCGCATCGGCGCGCTGCGTCCAGGAATGGACGCTGACGTGAGTGTGCTGGCCGAGCGGCCCGGCCGCTACCTGCTTCGCGACAACGAGAATACCGAAGTTGTCGCCGAGCGACTGCTCACGCCCGTGTTCTGCCTGCGCGCAGGCAAGCGGTTTGATGCCGACGCGTCCATTCTTCCCGATGCCATTGCGGCGTGACGACTCAAGGAATCCCGCGCCGGCTCGGGAGAGCCGGATCTTCAACGGCGTCAGCAAAGCCGTCCGCGACTGTGCTCGATGCTGTCTGCACCAAGACGATCGCGATATGGCGCGCCGCTTGCTTGCCTGCTTAATCCCCCTGACCGCCCGACCCTGACGAGGCCCTGCATGAACCGACGAGAATTTCTTCAAGCTGCATCGAGCGCGACGATCGGAGGCGGCCTTGGGTCGCTCCTGCCGTTCAATTTCGCACAAGCGCAGGGCAAGCAGGAAACACTGCTCATCGTCAGCGAAAACGGACCGAACAGTCTCGATGTCCATGGGGTCGGCACCAACCGGCCTGGCTACGAAGTCTCCTGGAATTGCTTTGACCGCCTGATGACCTACGCAACCAAATTGCTTGCGGACGGATCGCGCTCGTACGACCAGACCAAGCTGGCACCGGAGTTGGCCGAGAGCTGGAGCATCAATGGGACGGGTGTCAGCTTTCATCTGCGGAAAGATGCGACGTTCCATGACGGCACACCCGTGACCGCGGCGGACGTCAAATGGTCATTTGACCGCGCGGTTTCGGTTGGAGGGTTTCCGACGAGCCAGATGGCGGCGGGCAGCCTCCTCAAGCCGGAGCAGTTCAAGATCATCGACGACTACACGTTTCGAGTCGAGTTCGCGACGCCCGACGCCCTCACCATGCCGGACATGGCGGTCGTTATTCCGGCCATCTACAATTCCGGGCTGGTGAAGAAACACGCGACGGAAAAGGATCCGTGGGGCCTGGAGTGGTGCAGGAACAACCTCGCAGGCGGCGGTGCATTCAAAGTCGAGAAATGGACTCCTGGCACCGAGGTAATCTACACTCGCAACGACGACTGGAAATGCGGGCCTTTGCCGCAGCTCAAGCGCGTGATCTGGCGCATGGTTCCATCTGCGGGAAACCGTCGCGCACTGGTCGAGCGCGGCGACGCCGATATTTCCTTCGATATGTCCTCTAAAGACTATGCCGAGCTCAAAGAGAAAAAATTCTCCGTTGCCGCCAACCCCATTGCCAACGGCATGTTTTGCATCGAGCTGAACGTGACGAAGCCGCCCTTCAACAATCCCAAGGTTCGGCAAGCCGTCGCATACGCCGTGCCGTACCAGAAGATCATGGATGTGGTCTTCTACGGTGCCGCAAAACCGCTCTTTGGCGGAGAGTCAAACGCGCCAATCGACGTGGCATGGCCCTGCCCGACCGCATATACGACCGATCTCGCCAAGGCCAAAACATTGCTCGCCGAAGCCGGCATGGCCGAAGGATTCGAGACCGTGATTTCTCTCGACATCGGGCAGGGAACGGTGCTGGAGCCCATCGCCGTCCTGGTTCAGGAAAGCCTGGCGTCGATCGGTATCAGGACCAGCATCGACAAGATTCCCGGTTCGAACTGGCGGGGCGAAATGCTGAAGAAAACCATGCCTTTCATGCTGAACTTCTTCTCAGGCTGGCTGGACTATCCGGAGTATTTCTTTTTCCTCGCCTATCATGGCCAAAACGCAGTGTTCAACACCATGAGCTACCAGAACCCCGCGTTGGACAAGCAAATCGACGCCGCCCGCTCTGCCGCTGCGTCGCACGACAAGCCGACCTATGAAACCGCTGTCAAAAAGATGATTGCCATCGCGTACGACGAAGCGCCCAGGATTCCGCTCGTCCAACCTTACCTGACACTAGCGATGCAGAAGGACATAACCGGCTACGAGTATTGGTTTCACCGCCAGCTCGACTATCGCTCTCTCTCGAAAGGGTAACCCCACAGGTCCCTTGATGGTGATATCCAGGCCACCAACGTTTCCTGCGCTTGGTGTGCCGCTGAGACTTGCCTTGATGTATGGCGATCAATTGCGTACGGGAGCAAACACCCGAGCCATATAGGTAGAAAGATCGCTCGATATTTCGTCCCGCGAGGCGGACGCTATGCCAGCCAACGTCTTAGCCAGTTCTTTCTTGAACTCAAGCTGCATCGACCGCGCAATCTGAATCCGTTGCGCCTGTGGCGATCCCGCTCCGTGCATCGACTCTGTCGGATATCCAACCGCATTCCTGCCGAGCGTCATGTTTTCAACGCATCTCGTCTGGCAAATAGGCGCCAGACCTCATCTCGACACCCTGATGACTTGCCGCGATTCCAGTGCCGTAGATCGTTTCATTCAGGTGCGTCATCTCGACGAGCTTGTCTTTTATGTGGGAGGCGCGCTCAACGCCGTTGTAGTCGGCGATCGTCGCGGCCGCGCCGATCAGGGCGTCGCCGACTCCGGTTTTGCAGACATAGCTGCGGCGGTGATAACAGGTGAATCGTTCAACCAATGAGGACGCATATTCGGTTTCACCACCCATGAAGGGAGAGGCGCATGTCCTCGGTGTCACCGAGTTTGCCATTGCGGCGCTGCTCGCGGCAGGCGCATTCAATCCGATTCTGTCGGCTGCCGGTTCGCTGATGGGCATCGTCAGCTTTGCGATCACCTGGTCGTTCTTTGTCACGACGCCTGGGGTCGTAAAATGGAGTCTGTCGACTGACCCAATCGCCTGGAATTTGACTGGTGAGTTTGTCTTCAAGAATGTCGTCCTGCTTAGCGTCTGCACCGTCTTGTTCCTTGCCTCTTTGCCGCAGTCTCTCGTCAAATCCCGGACAGCCTAGCGACTTGCGGGCTGCACGCGCCGGGTGCCGGCCGGCCGATTGACGCAGATCGCCTGCTCTGCAAACCTCGCCTACCTTCGCGATGGGAGGCCGGGACCGTGCTGCGCAAAGCGACACCGGAACGATTGAGCACGTTCTCCGACGGCGTGTTCGCCGTGCTCATCACGGTGCTGGTGCTGGAATTGAAACCGCCCGAGCGGCCCACATTCGAGGCGCTGATCTCGCTCTGGCCGACCTGGCTGAGCTACGCGGTGAGCTATCTCTTCATCGCCATCGTCTGGGCCAATCACCACTACCTGCTGCGCTACGCCGACGAGGCTACGCCACGCCTGTTGTGGTTCAATTTTGCGCATTTGTTTTCGATGTCGCTGCTTCCGCTCTCCACAGCATGGATGGCGGTCAGCGAGCTCGCGCCGCAACCGGTGGCCTTCTACGCGGCCGTCTTCTTCCTGGTGAACGCGACCTATATCGCGCTGATCTGGGAGCTCATCGAGCGCGTTCCGGGCGGAACGATCCCGCCAAAGGTGCGCAGGATCATGCGCGTGCGGTCGCTGACGACGTTGGGCCTGTTCGGTGCGGCCGCAGTCGTGGCGCTGAAGTACCCGTTTCTGGGCCTTGCAATCTGCATCGCCTGCCTCATCCTCTATCTGAGGCCCGAGCCGCCTTGGGGTTGAGTAGCGGCGCGACGGAACCGAGCAGAACCAGTGTCGCCGCAGAGATCAGAGTGCGAAGAACTTGCGGATCTCCGCGGCGGTCTCCTTTGCATGGGTCTCGAGCGCGAAGTGTCCCGTTTCGAAGAAACGGATCGTGGCGCCGGGAATATCGCGCTTGAACGCCTCGGCGCCGCGCGGCAGGAAAAAACGGATCGTTCTTTCCCCAGACAGCCAGGAAACGAGGGTTGCGGGTCCGGAAATAATCCCGGAAGGCCGGGTAAAGCGCGACGTTGCTCTTGTAGTCGCCGAGCAGATCCAGCTGAATCTCGTCCGCGCCGGGGCGCGCCAGCTAGAAGTTGTCGAGGGAATAGCCATCCGGCGAAATCGCAGTCGCGTCGGGCACCCCCTGCGTGTACTGCCAGCGCGTCGTCTCCGGCGCAAGCAAGCTGCGGAGCGCTTCGCGAGTGGACGGAGACCGCTCCTGCCGCACTCCAGCCCTCGCTCAACCCTTCCTCGGGCGTTGCCGTTCTGGGAGATGATGGCGACGATGCGATCCGGACGCCGAGCGGCGAGACGGAAACCGACGGGTGCACCGTAGTCGAACACGTAGACCGCAAAGCGATGGAGGCCGATCACCTCGGTGAAGCGATCGATGACGTGCGCGATAGTCTCGAATGTGTAGACGAAGGCGCTCCGCGCCGGCATGTCGGATTGACCGAACCCCGGCAGATCGGGAGCGACGAGGCGAAACCGGTCCGCAAGTTGCGGGATGAGATCGCGAAACATGTGACCAGCGGTGGGAAAGCCGTGCAACAGCAGGATCGCCGGCGCGTCCTTCGGCCCGGCTTCGCGGTAAACACGCCCATGCCGTCGACATGCGCCTTCCGATAAGAGACTGCGCCCATGGAAACTCCTTTCGCGCTGGACATTTTGAGGACAAAGCTTCAACACGTCGCAGCTTGCGGTACCCCGTTCCTGCAGCGACCAGCGGTTGCCATCCGGGTCCGAGAAATCGGCGAAGCTGGCGTACCGCACCTCGTGGAGACCGCATTCCGGCCGGGATTTACAAATCGATGACGACGTCACCAATCGGTTTTGAGCAGCAAACGAGAAGGTTGCCATCGGCCGGCTTGTCGAGCGGTTGCGGTTCATAGGCGACCGGGCCCGAAACCAGGCCGCTTTCGCAATTGTGACAAACACCGGTCCGGCACGACCAGCGGACCGGGACGTCGCACGCCTCGGTCAGCTCCAGAATGCTGTGATAGGCCGACGCCTTCCAGTGTGCGGTGATGCCACTCCGCGCGAACGAGACCAGTGGACCGGTCTCGGCGTCGTCCCCGGGCGGATGTGGTGCGCGCGCTGCTGCGCCGACGACACCTGGGGTCATCGACTCGCTGCCATTAAACAGCTCGACATGAATCCGCTCTGGCGCCACGTCCATGGCTGCGAGCGCCGCTTTCATGTCTGCCATGAAGCGGTTCGGGCCGCAAAGGTAGACGTCCGCCTCTCGCGAGATGCCGACCGCATCGAAGATCGATTGCGACAGATGACCTGCCGCATCGAAATCCTCGCCCACCCTGTCGTGCGGGCCCGGCCTGCTGTAGCACACATAGCTGCGACCGCGGACGAGCGCGGGCATGAGCCGGCGCACTTCCGCCACAAATGGATGATGCTGCCCGTCGCGGGCCGCGTGCAGCCACACGACCTGGCGTGTCGAGCGGGCCACTGTCAGCGCGTAGAGCATTGCGAGAACGGGCGTCGCTCCGATTCCCGCGCTGAGCAATACAACAGGACGCTCCCCGGATTGCAGGATGAAACTTCCGCGCGGCGCAGAGATGTCGAGAATATCGCCGACCCGGACATGCTCCCTCAGATAGGTTCCGGCCGCTCCATTCGGCTCGATCTTCACGCTGATCCGATAACGCTCCGTCGAAAGCGGACCCGAGAGCGAATAGCTGCGAAAGAGCGGCGGGCCGCCGGTCCGTCCAAGACGCAACACCACGTACTGACCGGGCAAGGCCGCCGGCAGCGGCGCATCGTCCGGATGCCGCATCGACAGGGAGAGGACATCCGCGGATTCCTGTTCGATCGCCGCCACCGCGAGCGGCTGAAATCCTGGCGCAACCGGATGCGCGGCTGTTGCCGGCGCGAGCCCTGCGTTGCCGCCGCCCGGCGCAGTCGTGCGGCTCTGCAGCAACAGCTCGAACGACGCACGCCATCCCGGCGAAAGCGACCCGATCCGCAAGGCGCGCTCCAATCGATCGCGCGGATGACTGGACGAATAGAGCAGCGCGTTGATCTCCGCGACAGTCATTCGCTCGCTCGCCTCTCCGACCTTCACTATTTCGTCGCCGGCGCCGACCTCGCCTTCCTGCAGGACGCGGAAGTAGAATCCCGGGCGCCCGCTGGACGTCAGCAATGCCGGCATCCGCGGCTCGTTCACCCGAATGCCAACGCGATAGCAGATCACACGGGGTTGCGTGACCTCGAACAGTGCGCCGCCGATTCTGTAACGGTCGCCGATGCAGACCGCATCGTCAGGCAATCCTTCGACCGTGAAGTTCTCGCCGAACTGTCCGTGGACGAAGTCGGTCCGCTTCAGCTCCTCCTGCCAGTAGCGATACGACTCGATCTGGTAGACGAAGGCCGCTCGCTGCTCGCCGCCGTGGCCGCTCAGGTCGCCTTGACCGTCTCCGTCCAGATTCAACCGGCCGGCCCGGCAGCGGCCCTGCACCGGATTTTTCCAGATGCCGGTGTGCACCGTGCGGCCCTGCCACTCGATGTCACGCGGCAATCCAACGTTCACCGATAACAGTCGCGCCATATCGGAAGTCCTCTTAGTCGTTCGTAGCCGCCGAGGGCCCTTCGCTGCCTGCCCCCTCGCGGACAATTTCAGCGAGGTCGAGGTTACGATCGGGCCCGTGCGGAACCACGCTCTGACCCGGTTCGAGATGGAGCTGCGCGCCGTCGAGATGGACCGAGACGATGTCTGGTTCGAACGACACCAGGTTGGAGATGCGGCGGACCTCGGGATAGGCGTCAGGATACGTCCATGCCGCCTGGCGCGCGTCATCGATGGAGTAATAGCTGCACAGCCCCTTATACGGGCAGAAGGTCTGGAGTTTCACCGGCGCAAGAGCGGACTCGTCGATGTCGGCACGCGGAACGTACCAGCGTGGTGCGAAGCCGGACTCGTAGAGGACCAGCGGCCGCTTGGTGTCGGCGATGATCCGGTCGCGATGGCGAACCACGAGGTTACGCGAAGCCTGGCGAATGTCGATGCGGTGGTAGGGGTCAGCGGCATGGCCGACGATTCTTTCATCCTCCTCGTAGAATGCATCCATCGCGCGCCAGGCGAACGCGACGCATGCCTCTAGTTCACTGGCATGGGCAGGCAGGCTGGTGTGCTGCCACGCTCCTCGCGCCGCGACGTGTTGCTCATCAGCCCGGACGCCGTACCAAGACGTCGGTCCGAGATCGGGGTGTTGGGTGGTATGCTCGGTGCGTTCCAGGACGCCCGGAACGATGTCCGTCTCGGGAAAGTAGGAAACCGGGTAGCGCCCCGGCTCGAAAAGCAGGAGAACGTTCTCGCTATCGGCGATCCAGATTCCCTTGAAGCGCACGCGCATGCGCCGGCGCAGCCGCTCGACGTACAACAATGGCTTGGGCAGCGGTTCGGGCACAAGAAACCGGCCGATGGCGCCCGTGGAGAGCGGACCTTGTTGCCAGGACAGTCCCACACTCTTCCCCTATTTTTTGATGATCGAGGGCGGGTACGAATCCACCCACCTCCGCGTTACTCGGAACGCGGTTCCGGCGGTAACGTTCCCGCGAGAGGATGAAACCTTCAGTCCTGGCTGCGGCGCTCGCAGTGGGTCGAGTCGATGTGCAGTCAGCGTTTTCCCGTCGGATCGTCGGCTGGATTTTCGTAGACCGTGTCGGTGGGTCCCGTGCCGGTAATCAGAACGACCACGGGCTCGCTGGCGGTCATAGCGAAGTGCGGCTCGTTGCCGGGCTCGGTGTAGACTGAACCGACGGGCAGCGTCTTCAGCTTGTTCTTGTCGAAGTACGTGCCGTAGCCGAAGTGCCATGTGCCGCTGATCACGGTCCCCACTCGATCGCCCGCATGATGGTGTGCCGGAATTTCAGCTCCGGACCCCACCTTGAGCAGTTAGGCATAGGGGCCCGGCCTTGAGGCATCGCCAAGGATTGTGACGACCTGCACCTTGGCATTGCCGGAACCGCCGGCGCCACCCGTCGGCTGCGCTTCGGACAACTCGTCATCAGTCTTCCTTTCTGCTCTGGTTGAACCGAATGGACTTCGCTGTGGCCCCGGCCGTGCTTCGTTGCTCATCCCGGCGAGTCCTCAGGAAGCTGGAGGAACTCAAGCGTGACCCCGTCTGGGCCCCTGACGTAGATCAGACGAAGCCCCTTGCGCTCGCCGGATTGAATGGTCTGGACATTGTCGACCGGCAGCCAGCCCATGCCCGGAGATCGGGCGCAATAAAGCTTAGCTGCCGGCAAGCTGCTCCATGACAGGGAACGAACTCGCAGTGATTTTGTGGCCAACCACGCATGCACAGAACCGCTGGACCATGGCCTGCCGTGACGTAGCGGCGGGTCACGTCATTCGTCTTGACGCGCTTGTGCGTCAATTGGATAGAACTCCTCGCCGCGGGAACGGATTTCGTCTCCTGAGACGCCACGGTCCGCGTCAGATTGTTCGAGTGGTCCTCACTCGAATGGTTCTTGGAGGCTTGCATTGTCGATCCTCCCGCTGCCTTTCCTCGCAAAAGCTCCGTTCGACCAACTGCAGGGCCAGCGCCAGAGCTCCTCAGCCTTCGAAACAGTTTCCGACCGCGGCCGTACTGCACCGACAAGCACAAAGACATGGAAGTCGAGCAGAGCCAGACTTCATTTGTTTTCGATGAAGGGAACGATGGTGCGGATGGCCTGCTGGGGCTGCTCCTCCATGATCCAGTGGCCGGAATTGGCGATGACGGCGCCTTGGACATTGCTCGCGACATCGGCGAGTTCGGACTGCATGGAGGCGCCGAAAGAATGATCACCGCCAACCGCCAGCACGGGCATGCGCAGCTTGCCCTTCTTTGCGAACAGTGCCTTGTTATCCTCGCCGTCTTGCGTGAAGGCTGCGAATTGTCCGCTGAAGGCGTCATGAATGGCAAGCGGACGGGCATAGATGGCGGCATAGTGATCCCGGGTCTGGTCGTCGATCGCCGCCGGATTGGCCGAAAGATCATTATAGAAGCGATCGAGCAGGATACGCTCGCGACCGGCGACCAGGCGTTCGGTGTCGGGACCGCGGAAATTGAAGTGCCAGAGCTTGGGATTCGTCAGTTGCGCATACCAGGTCCCGAGCCCGGGAAGCGGCGCATCCATAGCGACCCATTTGGTCACGCGCTCGGGATACTGGACGGCCAGCGCATAGCCAACCATGTTGCCGATGTCGTGGGTGACCAGCGCGATCTTATCAATCTTCAACTGGTCGAGAATGCCGGCGATATCACGCGCCTGGGAAGCCTTCTCATATCCGCTTTCCGGGTGAGACGACAGGCCCATGCCGCGCAGATCGGGGACGATCACCATGTGGTCCTTGACCAGGACTTCGACCAGCGGCTCCCACATGTCTCCCGTGTCTCCGAAGCCGTGCAGCAGCAGCACCGCCGGCCCCTGACCGCCGATGCGAACATATTGCGTACCGCCGGCGACCGGCATCTGCTCCGCATGAAAGCTGGACGGGAAAGGTTTGATCTCTGCGGCCGCCGAAGTAGCGGCGATGAGCGGCAGAACGAGCGCGGCTGCAGATGCAACAAGACCGAAGCAAGTCTGATGGAAAGAACGGGACATCACCCATCTCCTGTCCGTACAGTTCGTCTCGGTCGTTGATGCCACCAGCTTCCTTTTCATCGGCGCTTGAAAGGAAGCTTTCTATACCATACGGTATATAAGCTCACGAATGCGGGGACCATTGTCAAGCGAATTATCTACTGACCGGTCTAGAAAGGAAATATTCCGATGGCGAATGGTCGGCCACGCGAATTCGACACAGAACTGGCTCTTGATCGCGCCATGGAACTGTTCTGGCGGAAAGGCTACGAGGGGACATCACTATCCGATTTAACGGAAACCCTGGGCATCACGCGCCCGAGCCTCTACGCCGCCTTCGGCAACAAGGAAGCCCTGTTCCGAAGCGTACTGAAGCGCTACGAGGCCAAGGTTGTGACTTACCGGCCAAAGGCACTGAATGCGCCCACGGCAAAGGCGGTGGCGCGCGAGATGTTGGAAGGCGCTGCAAACCTCTTTGGAGACAAGAGCAAGCCGGCCGGCTGCCTTGGAGTCCAGGGTGCGCTGGCGTCCAGCGAGGAGGCTGACCCGATCCGCCGGGAGTTGATTGCGAACCGAACGGCGGGAGAGCGCGCCCTTCGGCAGCGCCTCAAGCGTGCAAAGGCCGAGGGCGATCTGGCTGCCGACAGCAATCCGGCAAGCCTCGCCCGCTACCTGTCGGTTGTCGTTTACGGGATGGCAGTTCTGGCGGCAGGCGGGGCAAGCCGCAAAGATCTGCTTCAGGTCAGCGAGATCGCGTTGCAAAACTGGCCCGTGTCGCAGCAGAGCTGAGGTCGCTACGTCCTGTATTCATCCGAGCAACCGCGTGATCCGTCTCCATGACAACGCGTCGGCACGGGCAACAGGTTCCTTCGACACTCCGCTGGCTGGTCGGAACGGCCCGCGCTATAGTCGCTGCAGACTTATTCTCGCTACGGCGGCGACCGCAGCTCACCCGGAACAAAGGTCATCGTCGAACTTGCACCGTATGTGAGGTCGGTCATGCCCGTTCCGAATATGATCGTGGTCGCCCGCGTCTGCCTGCAGAGGCTCGCGGCGCTTACAATGGCCTGCATCCTCCTTGCCATCGCCGCACCTCCGGCGGCTGCGCAGACCGCTCCTTCTCAGGTGACCCGCGCCGCGCAGCAAGCTCTTCCGCAGACCACCCTCAACAAGATCAGAGAACGGGGAAGTGTCAGCTGCGGCGTCAGCGATCACCTGCCCGGGTTTTCCGACCAGGACGAAAAGGGCGTGTGGACTGGATTCGATGTCGACTTCTGCCGTGCCCTCGCCGCGGCGATTTTCGATGATCCGTCCAAGGTGGTGCTGATCCCGGTCTCCGCGGAGACCAGCTTTGCGCCTCTCGTAGCCGGAACGATCGATGTGCTCTCGCGCAACACGACCTGGACGCTGGGACGCGAGGCCGGGTTGGGTATCCAATTTCCCACGGTGACTTACTATGACAGCCAGGGGTTCATGGTGCGCAAGAGCCGCGACGCGACGTCGGCGCGCGACCTCGATGGCGCCAAGATTTGCGTCGCCCGCTCCACCACGACCGAACTCAACCTCGCGGATTATTTCCGGGCCAACCGGCTCAATTACACCGGGGTGCCTTTGGCAACCGGGGCCGAGGTCGTAAAGGCATATGACGACGGCCGATGCGACGCAGTCACCGGTGACATATCGCAGCTTCATGCCGCGCGCCTCCTGCTCAGGGCGCCGGACGATCACGTGATCCTCCCGGATACGATCTCGAAAGAACCGCTCGGTCCCGCCGTCCGTGACGGCGACAACCAATGGCTGAACCTCGTCAAGTGGACGCACTTCGCGATGGTGGACGCGGAGGAACTCGGCGTGACGCAGAAGACGTTGGCTGAGTCCATGGCATCAGGCGACGCCGAAGTGAAACGCCTGCTCGGAACCTATGGGGCCCTGGGGGAGGCGCTCGGGCTGACCAACGATTGGGCCGCGCGCATCATCCGTCACGTCGGCAATTACGGCGAAACCTTTGAGCGCAATATCGGGAGCGGATCGCGGTTGGCCATCGCGCGAGGAATGAATCGGCTCTGGAACGACGGCGGCATCCAATACGCACCGCCCATCCGCTGATGGCACAGCAGCTTGCTGCGCCGGCCACGGGTTTCAGTTTTTTGATAACAAGAAAATCCACGACCTGTTGTATACTCAGCGACAAATAGCGGGGCTGCTTCTCTGCGAGAGGAGAAGTGAACTGTGCTCAGGCAGGTGAAAGAATCCAGGCCGGTCAGCATAACGGCGCTCGCTGCCGCCCCGCTTTCCGCGCGTGCCGCAACCCCGGGTCGTCCGGCTATCCCGCTCCTTCATATTTGTCATATTTGTGCGGCGGCGCGCCTCGCCACCGCGATCGGGTAGGAGGCGCGCATGGACGACCAGACCGGTCGGAATATCGTCGAATCGGTCGCTCAGGAGCAGCGGTCTCCGGAGCAGATCGGAAGAAACATCGAGTACTCTCGCGTCACGCGCAGCGTGCGCCTGCTCTTGACGGGCGTTATTGGGCTGGTGGCGATCCTGCTGGTGTTGTCGTTCGTTGTTCCGGTCGAGGAAGTCGCTCGCGCGCGCGGAGAGTTCGTGCCACTGCAGCGCGTCCAGGTGATCCAGACGCCCGAAGGCGGCGCGCTTCAGGAATTGACGGTGCGCAACGACGACCGGGTGCAAACCGGCCAGTTGCTTGCCAAGTTCCGGGCCGCCGATCTGGTGCGCGATCTCGCGCGGTCTGACGTTCGTTTGGGTTATCTGCAGGTCGAGATCGAACGTCTCGACGCCTTCGCGAGCCAGCGTGCACCGAATTTCGATCAGTTCAGGCAAAGCTATCCCGCCATGGTCAAGGAAGCGACTGCGCTCAATGAGCAGCAGAGCCGTGCAATGTCGCAAAGCGTCGAGCAAAAGGATCAGCAGATTGCGGAGGAAAAGGCGGCGCTTGCCGCTGCCCAGGAGGAAATTCCCGAAGCGAAAACCAGCCGCGACGCAACAAAGGAGTTGCTGGCACGCATGCAGGAGGGCGTTCGCATAGGCGTCATTCCCGCCAATCGTTTGGCGCAGGCCCAGGAACAGGCAGCGCAGTCGGAGCGGGTCGTCACGCAACTCACATCCTCGCTCGGTCAGCATGATGCGCGCATCAAGGCCCTGACGGCCGAGCGCGAGGCCATCATCGCGAAGGCGATCGGAGATGCCCGCAACCAGCGCGCGGAACTCTCGGTACAAATGAATGAATTGAAGGCGACTCAGGCGGCCTTCCAAAGCCGCTCGGCCGACACCGAGGTCAGGGCGCCGGTGGCCGGCGTCGTGCAGAAGATTTCCGAAACCCCCATTGGTACGGTGATCCAGCCCGGCGGAACTGTCTGCGAGATCGTGCCGTTCGGCGGTGTGCTGATTCAGGCCCGCGTGTCGCCGCGCGATATCGGCTTTGTCCGGCTCGATCAGAAAGCCATCGTGAAATCGGATGCTTTCGATTACGGCCGGTTCGGCGCAATTCCGGGTAAAGTTGTTCGCATTGCGCCGTCCAGCACGATTGCCGGACCGGGGCAGTCTCCCTATTTCCTGGTCGAGATAGAGCTCGATCAAGAATATGTCGGCACGAACAGGGAGCATGTCGTCACGCCCGGCATGACTGGCGAAGCGACAATCCTGACCGGCGAGAAGACGATCTTTCAGTATCTGCTGAAGCCTATCTACACCACGCTGGACACCGCGTTCCATGAACGCTGAAACAACGAAGCGGCCCGGTCGAGGTCACGCCGAGTCCTGCTGAATGCAGACGCTTCGGAACCTGACGCCTCGAAGCCTGGCGTCGCGAGTGATTGACGGGGTTGCCGGCGAAGCTGACGGGCCCGCAACGAAGCAAGCATCGGTTGCAGCTTTGGCTCGCGGCAATTGAGTTAACAGGGCGCCGGCGGAACCGGCGGCCAGCTCGATTTATTTAATGCTGTCGACCTCTGGTTTTCTAAATGTCGCGTCGACACCTCGTTTCAGTGAACGCTGAAGAGGGCTGTCATGGCCAACAAACCCACTGAGCATCTCGATAGCGCAGATCCTTCTAAGCCCAACCTCAAGAAGGCGATCGACAAGCCGATCGGCCAACCTGAACCGGCGCGTGAGGAGCAGCCGATCGGCTGGCGGTTTGGCCCGAACGGAGAGTTGCTGGTCAGAGGTGATGAAGCTCATACCGGCGGCCAGGCGGCAGACGGTGACGCACTTGGCCGATCTCCTGAAGAACTGCCGCCCGATACGGACCGTGAGGCCGCCGGCGCGACTTCCGAAAATCGCGACGCAGGCGCAATGCCTGCCGGTGGTGGTGGCGGTTCTGCGGCCGACGCAGATCAATCCACGCGACCGGGGACAATACATCCCGATCATGTGAGCGGCGGCTCGGTTGTTCCCGGCGCAACGGCAGGCCTCGCCTTTCGTGGCGAATCCGCTCCAGCTCATGGGCACGCTCCCGGTGCCGGCGCAGGCGGAGGCGGCGGTAGCAGCGGCGGTGACGGATCGACAACCCAGGCACGGAGCGGCAACGACCTCGGCTATCTGACGGAAGGCGCCGACGCACCCGCCGCGCAGCAAGGAAGCGGCACCAGCACTGGAGATCATGGAGCCGGCCAAGGCACCTCCTCCGGCGGCGACGGCCAGACCGGTTCGCAGAGCGCCGGCAGCGGCAACGGCCAAACCAATCAACAAGGAAGCCAAGGCCCCGGCACGATCGGTCAAGGAACTGGCGACGGCACTACTTCAGGCAGTGCCGATGGCCAGACCGGACAACACAGCGCCGGCGGCGGTGACACAAGCAGCCAGGGCTCCAGCACCACCGGCCAAGGGACCGGTGACGCCACAACTTCCGGCGGTGATGGCCAGACCGGACAACAGAACGCCGGCGGCGGCGACGACACGAGCAGCCAGGGCTCCGGCACCACCGGGCAAGGCACCGGCGATGGCGCAACCTCCGGCAGTGACGGCGAGACCGGACAGCAGAACGTCGGCGGCGGGAATGGCCAGGGCAACCAAGGCAATCAGGGCACCGGAACCGATAACGGCCAAGACAACCAGGGCGTCAATCAGGGCCAGCAGGTCGGCCATGACAACTCCGATGACAGCGACCAGATCGGCCAACAAACCGCTGGCACCGGCACCGACAATGGCCAAGGCAATCAAGGAGTCAATCAGGGCCAGCAGGTCGGTCATGACAACTCCGATCGCGATGCAGGCTCCGGTACAACAGCACAAGGTGGCGGACCGTCGAGCGGTGACGGCACGTCGTCAACGACGACGGGCAATCCGACGACGACCGACGGCTCGGGCGCA
>CAYVVB010000472.1:0-2996 GCA_964454955.1 uncultured Bradyrhizobium sp.
GGCGTCGTGCTCGGGGTCGGTATCGGCGATCTGCAGGGCCAGGCCTTCCGCATCGCCCATATGGGCCACGTCAACGCTCCGATGATTCTGGGCACGGTGGGCGTGGTCGAAGTCGGTCTCAATGCGCTGCAAATCCCCCACGGCCGGGGCGGAACAGAAGCCGCGATCGCCTTCCTCGGCGAAAGTGTAAGCGCGTAAACACACTGGCCGCTTTTCGCGTCGTCACTTTTGGTGCTTATACTGCCCGGCAAAGCGAGAGGGATCATCTCGCAAAAGACCGGGGGAACATGAGTGGCGTCGGTTGAACTGCGCGGCCTCACCAAGCGATTTGGCTCGCTCACCGTGGTCGATGACGTCTCGCTGTGCATCGATCACGGCAAGCTGGTCTGCCTGCTCGGCCCCTCCGGCTGCGGCAAGACCACGACCCTGCGGCTGATCGCCGGCTTTCTCGAACCCTCGGGCGGCGAAATCCGCGTCGGCGACCGCGTCCTATCGTCGAAGGCGGCCACGGTGCCGCCCGAAAACCGCAAGATGTCGATGATCTTCCAGAGCTACGCGCTCTGGCCGCACATGACGGTCGCGGACAACATCACCTACGGTCTGCGGCTGCGCCGCCTCGACCGCGCGGCAATCGCGAAAAAGCTTGCCGCCATCCTCGCCACCACGAAGCTCGAACCGCTGGCGCAGCGCTATCCGGGCGAACTCTCCGGCGGGCAACAGCAGCGCGTGGCGCTGGCGCGCGCGCTGATCGTCGAGCCGGAAACGCTGCTGCTCGACGAACCGCTATCCAATCTCGACGCCAACCTCCGCGAGGAGATGCGGTTCGAGATCCGCCGGCTGCACGACGAATACCGCTACACCACGGTCTACGTCACCCACGACCAGGCGGAAGCGATGACCACGGCCGACCTGATCGCGGTGATGAATGCGGGCAGGATCGATCAGCTCGGTAGCCCGGAGGACATCTACGACTCCCCGCAATCGGAATTCGTGGCGCGCTTCATCGGCGCGGCCAATGTGATCAAGGCGATCGCGCGCGACGAAAGCCATGTCGCACTCGCAGGCCACACATTGCAGGTGGTCGGCGCCCGACTTACCGCGGGACAGAATGCCGCGATCGCGATCCGCCAGCACGACATCCAGCTTACGACGCAGGCGCCGCAAGATGCCGCCAACACCTTGCCGGCGCGCGTGACGCGACAAGTCTTTCTCGGCGCAAGCCGCGACTATCTGGTCGAGACCGCAGACGGCACGAGCCTGCGCGTGGTCACCGGCCCGGGCAATGTCGTGGCCGAAGGCAGCAAGGTCTGGCTCACGCTGCCGCCGCAGCGTTGCCGGGCGCTCGAGCGGTGACCGAGATGCGGACAACTATGGCGCCGCTCACCGCCGTCATTCCGGGGCGCCTCGAAGAGGCGAACTATGGTGCGCAATTGCGCACCCGAGAATCTCGAGATTCCGGGTCTGGTGCTTCGCACCATCCCGGAATGACGGAGGATGCGGCATGACTGTGATCGCCGATCTTCCAACCGCAAAGCCCCGCGTCGACTTCACCAGGCCGGTGCTGTGGCTGGTCGCGGCGTGCCTGATCGTACTGATCGCATTGCCGCTGTCGTGGCTTGCGATCTACAGCCTCACCGACAGGGCGGGGCACCTGACGCTGCAGAATTTTGCGACGCTGTTTTCCGATCCCGACTTCCTCGATCCGCTTTTCACCACTGCGATCATCGCCGTCTCTTCGGCTGCGATCTGCTGCGCGGTCGCAGCCCCCATCGGCTGGCTGGTGTCGCGCACCGATATGCCGGGACGCCAGACCATCCGCGCGCTTGTGACGGCATCGTTCGTGACGCCGCCGTTCCTCGGCGCGATCGCCTGGGAGCTGTTGGCCGCGCCCAACAGCGGGCTGCTCAATCAGCTCTACCGCTTCGCCACGGCCGCGGAATCCGATGACCACCTCTTCAACATCTATTCGCTGCCCGGCGTCATCTTCGTCATCTCCTGCTACACGTTCCCGTTCGTGTTCGTGCTGGTCGCGAACGCGCTCGACACCATGCCGGGCGAACTGGAAGACGCCTCCTCCATTCTCGGCGGCAAGGCCTGGACCACCGCGCGGCGCGTCACCATTCCGCTTGCGCTGCCGGCGCTTGTCGCAGGCGCGCTGATCGCGTTCCTGCAAGCCATGACCCTGTTCGGTTCGCCCGCGATCCTGGCGCTGCCGGCCGGCTTCCACACCATGACCACCAAGATCTGGAGCCTGTTCCAGTATCCGCCCAAGCTCGAGCTCGCCGCCGCCAGCGCCGTGCCGCTTCTGCTTGTGACCATGCTGCTGCTGCAGGCGCAAAAGTTCATTCTCGGCCGCCGCGGCTATTCGGTGGTCGGCGCCAAGTACGGCAGCCCCCGGCGAGTCGAGCTGAAGGGTCTGCGCTGGGCGGCGCTGGCCTTCTGCCTCGTGGTGCTGCTCAACCCGGTCTTCCTGCCCTATTTCGCGCTGCTCAACGCCGCCCTCTCGCCGAATGCGACGACGCTTGCGACACCCTCGACACTCACGTTACACAACATCGTCTTCGTGTTCACCGAACTGTCGTCCACCGCGCTGGTCGTCGAGAACACCGTGATCCTGGGGACCGCAACCGCCACCATCGGCACGATCATGGCGCTGGTCATCGCCTATGTGACGACGCGCAGGGTGATCGTGGGCTCGCGCGTGCTCGGCTTCCTTGCCACCGCTCCGGTTGCGGTGCCGGGCATCGTGCTCGGCGTCGGCCTGTTCCTGAGTTACACGCGGCCGCCCTTCGTGCTCTACGGCACCTTATGGATACTCCTGATCGCGTTCCTCACCATCAACCTGCCCTCGGCCTATCAGCAATTGCAGGCGGCGTTCGCCACGATCCATCCCGAGCTCGAAGATGCGAGCCGCATCCTCGGCGCAAGCAGGCTGCAATCGTTGTGGCAGATCACCGCGCCGCTGCTGCGCACCAGCGTGATCGCGACTTGGTGCT
>CAYVVB010000473.1:0-7147 GCA_964454955.1 uncultured Bradyrhizobium sp.
GAGGACCTGATCCCCACGGCCGACCCCGGACCGGACTGGCATGTGATCCGCGACCTGCTGCGCAAGGCCTCACCCAGCCAGATCGCGCAGGCCAAGGACATTCTCGCCGGCGGCGGCAGTGGAGGACAGCAGGCGCCCTTCTCGGGAATCGCGCTGATCGGCCTGCGCGGTGCCGGCAAGTCCACCCTCGGCAAGATGCTGGCCAAGAGGATCGGCTGGACATTCGTCGAGCTGAACAAGGAGATCGAACGCGAGAACGGCCTCTCGGTTGCCGAGATCATCAACCTCTACGGCCAGGAAGGATTTCGGCGCCTGGAGCAGGCTGCACTCCAGCAATTGCTCGCGCAGAAACAATTGATGGTGCTGGCGACCGGCGGCGGCATCGTCTCCGAGCCCCTCACCTTCGATTTGATCCTGTCCTCGTTCTACACGATCTGGCTGAAGGCCGAGCCGGAAGAGCACATGGCGCGGGTGCGCAAGCAGGGCGATTTGCGCCCGATGGCCGATGATCGTTCGGCGATGGCGGAGTTGCGCAACATCCTCAAGAGCCGCGAGCCGCTTTATGCGCGCGCCAACGCGGTTGTCGATACCGCGGGTCTGTCCGTCGATGCCGCCGCCGCGAGACTAATCGATACGGTGCGGCCGGTGCTGCAGAACCAGGCCCGCGCATTCGGCCTGCGCACGGTCGCGGTGTAAGCGGCCGCGCTGCGCGCCGAGTGATTGTGAAATTCACTTGCAGCCGATGGCCAGCCCGGTAACCTGCGAGCCCAATGAAATCCTTTCAAAGCGCGCATCTTCCGAAAGGCCCGCCGCCATGATGAGCCAGGAACAGAACGACCTGATCACGCGCACCGGGCCCAGGGACCCTTGCGGGAGACTGATGCGGATGTACTGGCAGCCGGCGGCGCTGGTCGACGAACTGGAGGGACCGCGGCCGGTGCGCCCCGTCAGACTGCTCGGCGAGAACCTCGTGCTGTTCCGCGACGATGAAGGCCGCTATGGCCTGGTCGATCGCCACTGCCCGCACCGCGGCGCCGACCTCGCCTTCGGCCGGCTCGAGCACGGCGGCCTGCGCTGCGCTTTCCATGGCTGGCTGTTCGATACATCTGGCCAGTGCCTGGAAACGCCGTCCGAGCCGAAAGGCTCGAACCTGTCGAAGAACATCAGGCAGCGCGCCTATCCTGTCGTGGAGAGGAGCGGCATGCTCTGGGCCTGGCTCGGCGAGGGCGAGCCGCCCGCCTTTGCCGAAATCGACTGCTTCGTCGCGCCGGGCAGCCACACTTTCGCGTTCAAGGGCCATATCAACTGCAACTGGCTGCAGGCGCTGGAGGTCGGCATCGATCCCAGCCACGCATCCTATCTGCATCGCTTCTTCCAGGACGAGGACACTTCGACCGCCTATGGCAGGCAGTTCCGCGGGGCATCGGCGGGCAGCGAGATGCCGATGACCAAGATCCTGCGCGAATACGACCGGCCGATCATCAATGTCGAGCAGACCGAATATGGCCTTCGCCTGATCACGCTGCGCGAGATCGATGCGGAACGCACCCATGTGCGCGTCACCAATCAGCTCTTCCCGCACGGCTTCGTCATCCCGATGAGCACGGAGATGACGATCACGCAGTGGCACGTGCCGATCGACGACGAGAACTGCTACTGGTATGCGATCTTCACCTCCTACACCACGCCCGTCGACAAGAAGAAGATGCGCGACCAGCGCCTGCAGCTCTATGAGCTGCCGGACTACAAGTCGCGCAGGAACAAGTCGAACGATTACGGCTTCGATCCGCAGGAGCAGTTGAACTCGACCTATACCGGCATGGGCAGCGACATCAACGTGCACGACCAGTGGGCGGTGGAATCGATGGGACCGATCCAGGACCGCACCAACGAACATCTCGGCCAGAGCGACAAGGCGATCGTGCAGTATCGCCGGCTGCTGCGCCAGGAGATCGAGAAAGTCGCATCCGGCGAGAAGCCGATGCTGTTCCTCGACGCGGACAATGCACGCAGCATCCAGGGCCCCGGCACCATGGACGGCATCGGCCCGACACAGGGCTGGGAGATGTTCTGGATGGACGTCGACGTGACGCGGCGGCGCGGTGCGCCGTGGTCAGCGCCGGTCCCTGCGGACATCGCGAACAAGATCCGCCATCTCTCGGCCGCCGAGTGAGCGCGCAGGCTGCGGAGGGACGTAAATTGAGTTTTGTCGCGCGTCATGCGCTCTGGTCCGGCGAGCAGCAGGAGGCGGCAAAGCGGCTCTCCCGCATCGCCGAGGAGCAAAAGCTCGAAACCATCCGGCTTTCCTTTGCCGACCAGCACGGAATCCTGCGCGGCAAGACGCTGATCGCAGCCGAGGCGCTCGCCTCGCTCGAGAACGGCTGCAGCATCACCACCACAATGCTTGCGAAGGACACCTCGCACCGCACGGTGTTTCCGGTATTCACGTCGGGCGGCGGATTCGGCATGAAGGAAATGGAGGGCGCCGCCGATGTCGTGATGGTGCCCGATCCGACGACGTTCCGCGTGCTGCCCTGGGCGCCGGGCGCCGGCTGGATGCTGTGCGACGTCCATTTTGCCGATGGGCGGCCGGTCCCGTTTTCGACGCGCCATATCTTTCGCAAGGTGCTCGAACAACTCGGCCAGCGCGGCTACGATTTCGTCGCGGGGCTGGAGGTCGAATTTCATATCTTCAAGCTGAACGATGCGCGCATGGCGCCGGAAGATGCTGGCCAGCCGGGCCAGCCGCCTTCGGTCAGCCTGCTCTCGCACGGCTATCAATACCTGACCGAGCAACGCTACGACCTGATGGAGCCGGCGCTCGAGATCATCCGACGCGACATTCTCGGGCTGGGGCTGCCGCTGCGCTCGGTCGAGGTCGAGTTCGGCCCGAGCCAGTGTGAGTTCACCTTTGCGCCGAGAAAGGGCCTCGTGCCGGCCGACAACATGGTGCTGTTTCGCAGCGCTGTGAAACAGATCGCGCGCCGCCATGGCTATCACGCGACTTTCATGTGCCGGCCGAAGCTGCCCAACGTGTTCGCCTCAGGCTGGCATCTGCACCAGTCGATCGCCACGCGCGGCAGCGGCGAGAACGCGTTCAAGGCCAAGGAAGGCGCGTTGCTCTCGGAATTCGGCCGCTGCTATCTCGCCGGGCTTCTGAAACACGCGCGGGCATCGACCCTGTTCTCGACCCCGACCATCAACGGCTACAAGCGCTATCGGTCCTATTCGCTGGCACCGGACCGCGCGATCTGGGGCAAGGACAATCGCGGAGTGATGCTCCGCGTGCTCGGCGGGCCAGGCGATGACGCAACGCGACTGGAAAACCGTGTCGGCGAGCCCGCCGCCAATCCCTATCTCTACATGGCCTCGCAGATCGTCGCGGGCCTCGACGGCGTCGACCACAAGCTCGACCCCGGGCCGTCGGCGGATGCGCCCTACGAGACTAAGGCGGAATTCCTGCCGAAATCTATGCACGAGGCGATCTCTGCGCTGCGCGAGAATGCGCTTTTCCGCGACGCACTCGGCTCGGAATTCATCGACTACTACACGCACATCAAGAACGCGGAGATCGAACGTTTCCAGGCGGAAGTTTCCGACTGGGAGCACCGTGAATATTTCGAGATGTTTTGAGGCGCCCTGCTGGCCTGCGAGCTATCGCTCGCCAACAACGCGCGCCGTCGACAAGCACTTCACGTAGACGACGTAGTCGGGTCTGCCGGGCTTGATGCCAAAGATCTCGGTTTCGAATTTCCTCTCGCCGACGATTTCAATTCGAGAGCAGAACGGCCTGACGATCTGTCGCGCCAGATAGAGGCGATCCGCTCTCACCTGCGGATTGTACCTGTAGTCGTAGGTGTTCTGAACGCGGATGACATAGTCAAAGCCGGCGCCGGGCGGAGCCGCCTCGATCGTGGAGCCACCGTGCGGCGTGTCGGCGGAAGCCGGCCACTGCAGCGCCAGCGACGCTAAGACAATTGCAAGTGCTCCTGCTCCACATCGTGACATTGGCTGTCTCCCGAGATCGCCTTTGGCTCATAACACGCGTTCGTAATTCACCCCTGCTTTGCGTGGACTAAGAGCAACTCAACCTTGTAAGTTACATAAGCGATGCGGAATTTCTCTTGCGACCTTTGACTTGTTGTTAGGTCCTATAATCTTCCGGGTTTGATCAGCAGAAATCTAGCGTGCTCGCATTAGGAATTTTTTCATGTCAGACATTCGCAGGTTGCTATCGTTGCTGTTCTATCTCTTAATGATCGGGATCGGCTGCTATGCGACCTACTATTGGCTTGTCCTTGGCGGGAGCAGCCTTGTGTTCAAGGCAGGCGGTTTCCTCGCTCTATTTGGAATTTATCTCTTGTGGATTGATTTTCTGTCGCCAACGCGACAGCGACTGTAACCCATCGCACGCTAACCGCGATCGAATTTGATCGGCGCGATGTAGAAATCCTGCGCGCCGGGCTTGGCGGCGGGAAATGGCGGGAAGGGATTGGCGCGGTGAAGGATGGCGAGCGCCTCCTGGTCCAGCGTGCTGTTGCCGGACGACTTCGTCACCTCGCTCTTGACCACCTCGCCGGATCGATTGAGCACGAAGCGGACCATGACCGTGCCCACCGCGCCGTGCGCGGACGCAGGATAGCGCTTGAAGCGCTGGAGATGGCCGAGGATGAGCGCGTTATAGGCATTCGAGCCGGCCTGGGTGAAGCGGCCGACATGCTCCGACTTCGGCGGCGCGCGCGTTTCCGGAGCCGGCGGCGTCACCTCCGGTTTGGGCTTTTCGATCGGCTTCGGTTCGGGCTTCGGCAGGGTAACGTCAGCCTGCTGCGGCGGCGTTGGCGGCTGCACCGGCTCGTCGACCTTCTGCTCCTCCACCTTGGGCGGTTCTTTCGGCGCGTCCTCGGCCTGCTGCATGGTCGGCCCGACCGCGATGTCCTGATTCTGAATCTCGGGCGAAGACCCTTCGACCGGCGCCAGCGTCACGGCAATGGCCGGAAGGATGTTCTGCTCCGGCGCACGGTGCGCGTACCACAGCGCGACCGACGCCGCGATCGCCGCATGCGCCGCAACGACAATGATGCCGGCCAGGGTCCAGCGGGACAGCCCGCGCCGTTCCGGCAGATGCAGCGCGAAGGCGTTCATTGCTTCTCCGCCGGCGTTTCCAGCCCGACCAGCGCGAGCTTGAGATAACCGCCATCGCGCAGGATGTTCATCACGGCCATCAGCTCGCCATAGCTCAGCGCCTTGTCGGCGCGGATGAAGATCGTTTCGTCCTTGTGGCCGCCCGTGGCGCCGTCGAGCGCGCCTGCCAGTTCCTCACGCGAAACGGTCGTTTCGCCGATCGCGATGGTCGCATCGGGCTTGATGGTCACGAACACCGGCTTGTCCGGGCGCGGCTGCTCGGGTGCGGTGCTCGCGGGCAAATTGACGCCGATGTCGACGGTGGCGAGCGGCGCCGCCACCATGAAGATGATCAAGAGCACCAGGATGACGTCGATGAACGGTGTGACGTTGATCTCGTGCTGGACTTCGAGATCGTCACCGGAAGATCCGGAACCAAGCCGCAATGCCATGGCACTACTCCGCAGCCCGCGGCAACGTCGCGGCCGGAGCGCGATAGCCGCGGCTGATCATCAACAGAAGCTGGGCCGAAGCATCGGTCAACAGCGTCTTGTACCCGCTGATGACGCGGGCGAGATGGTTGTAGATCACGACCGCCGGAATCGCGGCGACCAGCCCGATGGCCGTCGTCAACAGGGCCTCTGCGATACCGGGCGCCACCACGGCGAGGTTGGTGGTGTGGGATTCGGAAATGCCGATGAAGGAGTTCATGATGCCCCACACCGTGCCGAACAGGCCGACAAACGGTGCCGTGGCGCCGATCGTGGCGAGGATGCCGATGCCGCGCGACACGTGCCGCGTCATCGCCGCTTCCACCCGCTCCAGCCGCAAGGCGACGCGCTCCTTGAAACCGTCGTCGACGATGCCATCGGACAGTTCGGCTTCACGTCCGGTGGACAGGATGAGCTGGGCGACCGCGTCCCTTTGGCCGTCGCAGGCCTGCACGATGTCGGCCAGATGAGCGCCGCTCTCCAGCATCTTCAGCCGGCGACGCACGGCGCGTTGCGCAAAGCGCAGCTCAACGGTCTTGGCGAGCCAGATCGTCCAGGTCACGAGCGAGGCGAAGGCGAGGCCTATCATCACCACCTTCACCACGATGTCGGCGTTCATGAACATGCCCCACGGCGACAGGTTCCGTGGCAGCAGCGGATTTGGGATGTCGCCCTGCGCCAGCGCAGCGGTCGACATTACGAGCGGCGCAAGGCCGGTCGCAATCATCGTGACGGTATGGACGAAGTTTCGGGATCCGGCCCGCTGGGGGTGCTGCATATGGCTCTCATTTCTGCTGTGGTTTTGCATCGCCCCGCTCAAAGCTTCTGCGAAATGCCGAAGAAAAATCCGCGCCGCGGCCCGTATTGCGGTGCGAACACGCCGATGCCCGATCCGTCCCGGATCACGTATGTTGTGTCGAACAGGTTCACGATGTCAAACCGCAGCGTCGTCGGTTTCATGTCATTGAACCATTTGAATTCGTGCGAAACACCGAGATTGACTTGGGAATACCAGGGCACGGTTCCGGTATTGGCAAAGCCGTTGCGCAGACCGCTACCGTAGAGCAGGTCCATCGACAAGCGGGTGCCGTCGTCCCATTTGTACGACGCACCTGCCGATCCGCTCACCCACTGGGAGTGGTCGGTATAGACATAGTTGCTTGCAATGTAGGCCAGCTCATCGGCGCCGAACAGATACTGATTGGAGACGACGTTGGTCGCGATCTGGCGCGCAAAGGCGAAGTTGTTGTAGGCGGAGAAATGGCCGTCGGAGTATTTCGCCGTCAGCTCGACGCCATAGTTGTTGCCTTTCGCGTAATTGAACGCCGTGAGCACGTAAGCCGCACCGAACTGCCCGTCGTCCAGGAGATCCGTCGCGATCTTGTAATAGCCACCCACGCCGACCTCGAACCCCGGAATGATTTTCTGCGTCACGCCGGCATCGAAATAATGTGAGCGCTCCGGCAAGACGGGATCGGCCTGGTTGACCTCGGGGGCTTGGCTCGTGTTCTGCACCAGGCCGAGATTGGTCGGCG
>CAYVVB010000474.1:0-2665 GCA_964454955.1 uncultured Bradyrhizobium sp.
CAGGTATCCGCGCTGCAGCCCACGGATCGAAGCGTAGGCATAGTTGTTCCAGACGACCCAGACGACGGGCAGATTGTACTCGACCGCAGTACCAAGCACGTTGGCATGCATGAAGAAGGCGCCGTCGCCGCAGACCGAGACACAGGGGCGATCGGGTGCTGCGAACTTCGCGCCCATGACGCCGGCGACACCAAATCCCATCGGACCAAATCCCATTGAGCCGATCAGCGAGTCTGGCCGCTTCGGCTTGCAGAAGCTGAGCAGCCAGTTGTGGTGCACCCCGATATCGCTGACCAGGATGGCGTCCTCGGGGAGCGCCTTGTCGATCTCATGCGCGGCGCGCTGCGGATTGATCGGGGTCGTATCATCGGAAAAGCCGGGCGCGACGAACTTGTCCCATTCCTTGCGGTAGGTATCGATCTGCGAAAGCCATTTCTTGCGCGCGTCGGCCTTCACGGCGAGGTTGGCGCGCCGATCGAGTTCTGCGTGAATCTGGCGCAGGAAGGTACGGACGTCCGCCATCAGTCCAAGCGCGACCGGATAGTTTCGCCCGATCTCCTCGGGATCGATGTCGACATGGATCAGCCGCGTCGGCGGGATGGTGAAGGAATAGCCGGGAATCCAGGAGCTCGAGGTGCGGTCGTCGAAACGGACGCCGAGTGCGAGCAGCACGTCGGCTTGGCGCGTGGCGTGATTGGCCTGATAGTGGCCGCCGCGCGCCACAAGCCCGAGCGCGAGCGGATGATTGACATCGAGGGCGCCAAGCCCGCTGGCGGACGCCGCGACCGGAATCTGCAGGCGTTCGGCCAATCTCCTCAGCTCCTCACACGCACCACCGTAACGCACGCCCTGCCCGACCAACATCACCGGCCGCTCGGCGGCAAGCAGCATGTCGACGGCCTTGACCACCCCTTCGGGATCTGCGCCGCAGCGGCTTGAAATGTTCGCGTTCCAGGCGACCGCGTTGGGCGCCTCCTCCGCAGCCGATTCCATGAAGACGTCGAACGGCACGTCGAGAACCACTGGTCCCGGACGGCCCGTCATCATAGTCTTCCACGCCTCCCGCACGGCGAGTGGCACCATCTCGCCGCGCGTCGGCTGAAAGACCTTCTTGCACATGGAACGAACGGTGGAAGGAAAGTCGGCCTGATAATGCCGATACATCTCCTGAAACGCACCGCGATTGAACTGGCTGGTCGGCACATTGCCGGTCACCGCCATGAACGGCACCGAGTCGAGAAAGGCATTGGCGAGAGAAATCGGCAAGTTGGCCGAGCCCGGACCACAGGACGTGAAAGTCGCGGTCGGTCGGCCTGAGACGCGGTAGTAGACATCCGCCATGAAGCCCGCGACGCTCTCATGATGCACCGAGATCGTCTTGATTTCGGAGGAGCGCTCATACAGCGCGTCGATGAACTGGATGTTGCCATGGCCGCACAAGCCGAATACCTGCGGCACCTTCTCCTGGATCAGGTAATCGACAATGACTTGAGCACCATTCAATGCGTTGGACGGCATCGGTTCGCTTCCTCTCAAGGCGTCTGAGCTGGCCCCTGTCTTCGCTCAGGGGTGCTGCTTAGAGCGGGGCAGCCTATTTCTCATAATACCGGACGTCAATTCGTATTGCGGAAGACTGACCACGAGCGCCTGTTCCCACGCGCGATCCGCGACATCGACCGAAGAACGGACAGTGCTCTTCAACTATTGGCCGAGCGTTCCGCCGAAGAATCCCGTCGGCGAGTCAGTTGACATCCCGGGCCGGCTCCGGGAAAATCCACTCATAATAAAAAATAACTTCTCACAATGTCGCATAAGAGGGAGGGAATTCGGTGACGCAACGGTACACGAGACGGCGGCTTCTCAAATCCGCCGCAGCCCTTGCCGGCGTTTCGGCGCTCGGCTTTCCGGCCATCGGCCACGGTCAGAGCGACAAGATCAAGATCGGCCATCTCACGCCGCTGACCGGCTTTCTCGGCGCGATCGGCAGCTACGCGCAGCTCGGCGTCAAGCTGGCTGCGGAAGAACTCAACCAGGCCGGCGGAATTCTGGGCAGGCAAATCGATTTGATCTCGGAGGACTCGGTCAATCCTGCGACCGCCGCGACCAAGGCACAGCGCATGATCGACCAGGACGGCGCCGTGGTTCTGCTTGGCGAAATCTCGTCGGCATCGGCGCTGACCATCATGCAAGTAGCCCAGCGTAACAAGAAGGTGTTCTTCTCGAGCGGCGCCCGCTCCGACGCGTTGCGCGGCAAGAATTGCAACCGGTACGCCTTTCACTGCGATATTCCGAATACCGTGATGGTCAATGCCGTCGGCACCGCTCTGCTGCAAAAGGGCATGGTGACGGGCAAGAAGTTCTTTACGCTCACCGCGGATTACATTTTCGGCCACGATCTGCTCAACGCAGCAAAGGCTTTCTTTGCGGCAAACGATGCCAAGCTGATCGGCGACGAGTTGATTGCAACCGACGTTACCGATTTCAGCCCCTACCTGTTGAAGGTGCGTCAGGCCAAGCCGGACGTGGTCTGCTGCAATCTCGCCGGAAACCAGGTTACGAACCTGGTCAAGCAGTATGCGGAGTTCGGCTTTGACTATCCGCTCGTCGGCTTCAATCTCAATACGGGCGATGCCTGGGCGGCGGGCGCGGGCAATTTGAGCGGGAC
>CAYVVB010000475.1:0-12493 GCA_964454955.1 uncultured Bradyrhizobium sp.
ATGCGTCTCCTGCGGCGCCTGCGTGCAGGCCTGTCCGACCGCGACGCTGACCGAAAAATCCGTGATCGAGATCGGCCAGCCCGAGCACTCCGTGGTCACGACCTGCGCCTATTGCGGCGTCGGCTGCGCCTTCAAGGCGGAAATGCGCGGCGAAGAGGTCGTGCGCATGGTGCCTTACAAGGACGGCAAGGCCAATCGCGGCCATTCCTGCGTCAAGGGCCGCTTTGCCTGGGGCTATGCGACCCACAAGGAACGCATCCTCAAGCCGATGATCCGGGAGGCGATCAGCGAGCCCTGGCGCGAAGTCTCGTGGGATGAGGCCTTCGCTTTCGCCGCAGCGAAGTTCAAGGCGATCCAGACGAAATATGGCCGCGGCGCCGTCGGCGGCATCACCTCGTCACGCTGCACCAACGAAGAGACGTACCTGGTGCAGAAGCTGGTGCGCGCCGGCTTCGGCAACAACAACGTCGATACCTGTGCGCGCGTCTGCCATTCGCCGACCGGCTACGGGCTTGCCACCACCTTCGGTACATCCGCCGGCACCCAGGACTTCGACTCCGTCGAGCAGTCCGACGTCATCATGGTGATCGGCGCCAATCCGACCGACGCGCACCCGGTCTTCGCCTCGCGGATGAAGAAGCGCCTGCGCGCCGGCGCGAAGCTCATCGTCATCGATCCGCGCCGCACCGACCTCGTGCGCTCGCCGCATATCAAGGCGGAGCAGCATCTGGCGTTGATGCCCGGCACCAATGTCGCCGTGCTGACCGCCATGGCGCATGTGATCGTCACCGAGGATCTCGTCGACGAGGCCTTCGTGCGCGAACGCTGCGACTGGAGCGAGTTCGAGGATTGGGCCGCCTTCGCGGCGCTGCCGAAGAACAGCCCCGAGGCCACCGCGCTTCAGACCGGGGTCGATCCGAACGAGCTGCGCGCCGCGGCACGGCTGTTCGCGACCGGCGGCAACGGCGCGATCTATTACGGTCTCGGCGTCACCGAGCACAGCCAGGGTTCGACGACCGTGATCGCGATCGCCAATCTGGCGATGGCAACCGGCAATATCGGCCGGCCCGGCGTCGGGGTGAATCCGTTGCGCGGCCAGAACAACGTACAGGGCTCCTGCGACATGGGCTCGTTCCCGCACGAACTGCCGGGCTACCGGCATATCGCGGGCGATGCCGTACGCGAGTCATTCGAGGCGATGTGGAACGTCAAACTCGACAAGGAGCCGGGCCTGCGCATTCCCAACATGTTCGATGCCGCGGTCGACGGCAGTTTCAAGGGCCTCTACGTGCAGGGCGAGGACATCCTGCAGTCCGATCCCAACACCACCCATGTGGTGGCCGCGCTCTCGGCGATGGAATGCGTCATCGTCCACGATCTCTTCCTCAACGAGACCGCGAACTACGCCCACGTCTTCCTGCCGGGCTCGACCTTCCTGGAGAAGGACGGCACCTTCACCAATGCGGAGCGGCGGATTCAGCGCGTGCGCAAGGTCATGTCGCCGCGAAACGGCTTGGCCGACTGGGAGGTCACGCTCGCACTGGCGCGCGCGATGGGCCTTGCGATGGACTATGCTCATCCCTCCGAAATCATGGATGAGATCGCCTCCCTCACCCCGACTTTCGCCGGCGTGTCCTACGACGGGCTCGACCAACTCGGCTCGGTGCAATGGCCCTGCAACGAGAAGGCGCCGCAAGGAACGCCGGTGATGCACATCGACGGCTTCGTGCGCGGCAAGGGCAAGTTCGTCATCACCGAATATCTCGCGACGGACGAGCGGACCGGGCCGCGCTTCCCGCTGCTCCTGACCACCGGGCGCATTCTCAGCCAGTACAATGTCGGCGCCCAGACGAGGCGGACGGACAACATCGTCTGGCATGAGGAGGACCGGCTCGAGATCCATCCCCACGATGCCGAGCAGCGCGGCGTCCGCGACGGGGATTGGGTCAGGCTCGCGAGCCGCGCCGGCGAGACCACCTTGCGTGCGCTGATCACCGAACGCGTCGCGCCGGGCGTGGTCTACACGACCTTCCATCACCCGGACACCCAGGCCAACGTGATCACGACCGACTATTCCGATTGGGCGACGAATTGCCCGGAATACAAGGTGACGGCGGTGCAGGTTTCGCCGTCGAACGGCCCGAGCGAATGGCAGAAGTCCTACGAGGCGCAGGCCCGCCACTCGCGCCGGATCGCGCGGACCATCGAAGCGGCGGAGTGAGGCATGCAGCGCCCCGTCCTTCCAGCGGATCGTCAGGTCTGTCGCCAGGACGGCGTCAGCCGCGGCACCCGTCAGATTCCCGAGGAGACGGCGGTCGCGCTGACCTACAACGGCGGCACCTATGCGGTGATGATGGCGACGCCGCAGGACCTGGAGGATTTCGCCGTCGGCTTCTCCTTGAGCGAAGGCATCGTGCAATCGCCAGGCGACATCACGTCGCTTGAGACCATCGAACTTGCCGACGGCATCGAGCTGCGTATGTGGCTCGCAGCCGAGCGGGCCGCGCTCGTCAACGAACGCCGTCGGCAAATCGCCGGCCCCACCGGCTGTGGCCTCTGCGGCATCGATTCGATCGCGCAAGCCCTCCGCGCTCCCGCCACTGTTCCGGAAGGCGGCCGCTTCTCGCGGCGCGAGGTGATGGTCGCGATGCAGGGCATCGCCCCGTTGCAGAAGATCAATATCGAAACCCGCGCCGTCCATGCGGCCGCCTTCTGGACCCCGTCGCGCGGCATCGTGTGCCTGCGCGAGGACGTCGGGCGCCACAACGCGCTGGACAAGCTTTCCGGCGCGCTGGCGCGCGCACGAATGTCCGCCCACGAGGGCATGGTGCTGCTGACCAGCCGCGTTTCGGTCGAGATGGTACAGAAGACGGCGACCCTCGGCGCTCCCGTGATGGTCGCCGTGTCCGCGCCCACCGCGCTGGCGGTGAGGATGGCAGAGGCCGCCGGATTGACACTGATTGCCGTCGCGCGCGACGACAGCTTCGAGGTTTTCACCCATCCCGAACGGATCACCGCAGGCGCCAGAACGAGGGAGATCGAGAATGTCGCCTGATCGGCTGACCCATATGGCGAACCAGATCGGCAAGTTCTTTCAGAGCCAGGGCCACGACAAGGCCGTTCCCGGCATCGCCGAACATATCCGGAAATTCTGGGATCCGCGGATGCGCTCGGCCATCCTCGCCCATCTCGATTCCGGCGGAGCAGGCCTCGACCCGGATGTCCGCGAGGCCGTCGCCACGCTGAAGCAGGCTTAAGCATCGACGGGGCCGTTTATCCTTCGAGGCTCGCTTCCGCGAGCACCTCAGGATGACGGGACTGGCTAACGCCCTTCCACGATGGCCTGAAACAGCCGCCGCACCTCGGCCTGCGTTTCCTTGACGCGCGCTTCCAGCGAGGAGAAATCGGGCGTATCACCGGCGCGCGCCATCACGCGGAGCAGATCGTCGCCCGCCGTCTCTGGCTTGAAGCGTTCGCTGACGCAGAGTCTCAATATCTGTGTGAGGTCGTGATAGAGCCGCACCGCCGCGCGCAATATTTCGGCGGAGGCATGCGGCAGAACGCCGAGCCGCTCGGCGTTTTCCAAGACCTGCAGCGTGCTGACATCGAGAATGTCGGGCTTTTCGCTGGCGTGCACGAGCTGCAGGTATTGCGCGATGAAATCGATGTCGAGCGTGCCGCCGGCGGCGTATTTGAGGTCCCAGTGATCGTCTTCGCCCTTCTCGGCCGCAATCGCCCGGCGCATGTCGGCGACGTCATGGGCAATTGCGCCCTCCTGGCGCGGCCTCGTCAGCACGTCGCGAATGACCTGTTCGATCCGCTGGCGAAACTCGGGCGAAGCCGAGATCACCCGCGCCCGGGTCAACGCCATGTGCTCCCAGGTCCAGGCTTCGTGCTCCTGATACTCGGCGAATGACCTGATGTGAGACGCAAGCGGACCCGCGCGCCCGGAGGGACGCAGCCGCATGTCGACCTCGTACAGCACGCCGTAATTGGTGCGCGTGGTGAACGCACTGATCAGCCGCTGGGTGAAGCGCGCGAAATAGTGGGCGCCGTGCAGCGATTTCGCGCCCTCGGAATCCGGATGGTCGGGATCGAAATCATAGAGCAGGATCAGGTCGAGGTCGGAGGATGCGGTCATTTCCCGGCTGCCGAGCCGGCCCATGGCCAGGATCGCCGTCTCCTGCCCCTTGATACGGCCGTGCTGGGCCGCGAAGCGATCCGTCACCAATCCGTGCACGGTGTGAACGATACCCTCGGCAACATCGGCAAAAGCGGTACTGGCCTGTTGCGCGGAGACCGTGCCGGAGAGGATGCGGGTGCCGATCAGAAAGAGACTCTCCAGGCCGAACAGGCGCAGCCGGTCGAGAAACTCCTCGTAGGAATCCGCGTCCTTGAGCGTCGCAGCGAGGCGCACCGACAATTCCCGCTTGTCGGGCATCGCGCCGAAGAAACGCGGATCGATCAGGCCGTCCATCAATTGCGGCTGCCGCGCCAGCATGTCGCCAAGCCGGGGCGCTGCGCCGAGCACCAGTGCCACCAGCGCCACCAGATCGCGGTTCTGGCTCAGCAACGTGATCAGCCGCCCGCCGCGTTGCAGCGCCTGCAGGAAGCGGTCGAACGCGGCGACCGCGCGATCCGGCTCGTCGGCATGCGCAAGACCGTCCATCAGCGCGGGCACGAATTCGGCAAAGGCGCTCCGCGTCGATTCCGCCCTGAACACGCGGTACTCGCCGGCCATCCACTGCCGGACGGTCTCCGCCACCTTGACCGGCTCCTCAAAGCCGAGCGCCGCCAGATGCTGGAGCAGGCGCTGGTCTTCGGGCCCGGCCGCGTAGTCGAGGGGCGGCGCCTTCGCCGTGCCGGTGGGATCATCGGCCTCGAACAGCTTTCGATAGTGGGTCTGGACGACGTCGAACTCGGCGAGCAGATCCTTGGCGAAAGCCGCGCGGCTTTCATAGCCGAGAAAATTCGCAAAGCGCTCGACCGCTTCGACCTCCTCGGGCAGGCTGTGCGTCTGCTCGTCGGCTACCATCTGCAGCCGGTGTTCGACCCGGCGCAGGAACTTGTAGGCTGCGCTCAATTCGTCGCGCGCCTGGCGTGTAATCCAGTTGCTGGCGGCCAGCACGTCGAGCGCATCCAGCGTCGGCCGCACCCGCAGCTCTGCATGACGGCCGCCGGCGATCAGTTGCTGAGTTTGCGCAAAGAACTCGATCTCGCGGATGCCGCCCCGCCCGATCTTGACGTTGTGGCCTTCGACGGCGATTTCGCTCTGGCCGCGAAAGGTCTGCATCTGCCGCTTCATTTCGTGGACGTCGGCCAGCGCGGCGAAATCCAGATGCTTGCGCCAGACGAAGGGCGCAAGCTCCGCGATCATGGTTTCGCCTGCCCCGGCATCGCCGGCGCAAACGCGCGCCTTGATCATCGCCGCGCGCTCCCAGGTGCGCCCTTCCCTCTCGTAGTAATGCAGCGCAGCTTCCGTCGACATTGCGACCTGGGTGGAGGCCGGATCGGGACGCAGCCGCAGATCGACGCGGAACACGTAGCCGTCGCTGGTGCGTTGCTGCAGCAGCCGTGCGAGCGCCTGGGTGATGCGAACGAAGAAGGGCTGCGGTTCGATGTCCCGCGCGAGCGTCGGCGCATCGGGATCGAAGAAGACGATGAGGTCGATGTCGCTGGAATAGTTCAGCTCGCCCGCTCCCATCTTGCCCATAGCAAGCACGAACAGGCCGCTGCCGTCCTCCGGCCGCTCGTGGTCGGGCGGCGAAAGCCGTCCGCGCACCATTTCCTGACGCAAGAGATAGCGCAGCGCCGCCTGCACGGAAACGGTCGCAAGCTCGGTCAGCGCCGCGGTCACGCGCATCACCGGCCAGACGCCGCCGATGTCGCAAAGCGCGATCAGGAGCGCAGCTTCCGACTTCATGCGGCGCAGTTGCCGCATCACCTCGGGTTCGCCGGGTGCGGCAAAGACCTCGCGCGTGGTGGCTTCGATCAAGGCGGCAAGGTGGCTGTCCGGCTCGCAGCGAAGCAGCCGGATCAGCCGCGGCGCATCGCCGCGAACGAGATCGAACAGATAAGGCGAATACTCGGCGATTCCCAGCAACACCCGTCGTGCCAGGGACTGGTCGAGCAGCTCGGTGAGCGCGGCCGCATGGTCCGGCTCAAGCTCGGCGAGCCAGCCCGCCAGTCTTTGTTCGGCGTGCTCTGAAGCGGCAATGTACGGTCCTTCGACGAACCGCGCGGCTAAACTGTGTTGGTCCGCATTGCCCGGCGGGGATGGGATCATGCCACCTTCTGTGGCATATCCTGCGTTTGGCCTGCAAGCCTCTCGCCGGCGCGCGCCGGTATGACGAGCGTCGCAACGAGGCCCGGCTCGCCATCGGCCAATCTCAGCTCGCCGCCATGCAAGGTGGCCACCGCCGAGGCAAGGCTCAGGCCGAGGCCGGAACCCGGCTGGCTCCGGCTGGAGTCCAGCCGGACGAAGCGCTCCACCGCATGCTTGCGGTCTCCCAGCGGAATCCCGGGTCCGTGGTCCGTGACGCTCAGCTGGACCGAATCGCTCAGGCGTTTTGCCTCGATCAGGATCTGCTTGGCGTCCAGGCTGACCACCGCCCCCGGCTGCGCGGAGGGCTTGCCATATTTGATCGCGTTCTCCACCAGATTGGCCAGCGCCTGGCTGATCAGTTCGCGGTTGCCGTGCAAGGGCGCGGGCTCCGTCTTCAGGCGCAGGGTCATGCCGTCCTCTTCCGCCAGCGGCTCGTACAGCTCGTGGATGCCGCTGGCGACCTCGGCGGCGTCGAAATCGTCCATATTGCCGCGCGCCTGCCCCGACTCGGCGCGCGCGATCATCAACAGCGCATTGAAAGTGCGGATCAGCCCGTCGGATTCCTCGATGGTGCGTTCCAGCGCAGCACGATATTCGGCCTCGCAGTTTGATTTCGCCAGCGCCTCCTCGGCGCGATTGCGAAGGCGTGTCAACGGCGTCTTCAGGTCGTGGGCGATGTTGTCAGAGACTTCCTTCAGTCCCGCCATCAGCGCTTCGATGCGCTCGAGCATGGCGTTGAGATTTTCCGCGAGCCGGTCGAGCTCGTCGCCGCTGCGCCCGACCGGCAGGCGCCCGGAGAGGTCGCCGGCCATGATCCGCTGAGTCGTGCCGGTCATGGCGTCGATGCGCTGCAACACCCGCCGCGCCATGAAAATGCCGCCGGCGATGCCGAGCACGACAACGATCAGAACCGACCATTGCGCGGCCTTGGCGACGATCACGAACATGCGCCGTCGCTCATCGAGGTCGCGCCCGATCAGCAGACGAAGGCCGCTGCTGAGCTCGGTGACGTACACCAGCGCGCGGTGGTCGGACCTGTCCTGGTCCTCGATCCGCCGGTAGGCGGTCTCGGACCAGCCCGTGGTCCCCATCACGCCGGGCGCGAGCGAGCCGACATTGCCCGCGATCGCCTGGCCAGCCGGAGTCGTGACGAGGTAGAGATTGGCGCCGGGGCGCAGCGCGCGGCTCTCGATGGTGAAAACCAGCCCGCGCAGGCCGCGGCGATTGTAGATGTCGGTGATCTCGCCGGTTTCAGCATGCACCGTGCTGGTGATCTGTTCGGTGATCAGCCGGCGCGTGTTCCAGGCGAAATAGCCGACCAGCGATGCCGCAAAAAGCGCAAACAGAAACAGATAGAACAGCGTCAGCCGAAACGCCGTGGTCCGGACCAGCTTACCGAAGGCCGTCACGGATCATGTACCCCGCGCCGCGGATGGTATGGAGCAGCGGCCGGTCGAACCCCTTGTCGATCTTGGATCGCAGCCGCGAAATATGCACGTCGATCACGTTGGTCTGCGGATCGAAATGATAGTCCCAGACGTTCTCGAGCAGCATGGTGCGGGTCACAACCTGGCCAGCGTGCTTCATCAGATATTCCAGCAGCCGAAACTCCCGCGGCTGCAAGGTCAACTCGTCCTTGCCGCGAGCGACACGATGCGACAGGCGGTCGAGCTCGAGGTCGCCGACCCGGTAGGTCGTTTCCTCGGCCGGACCGACATTGCGGCGCGCCAACACTTCAACGCGTGCCAGAAGCTCCGCAAATGAATAGGGTTTGGGCAGGTAATCGTCGCCGCCGGTGCGCAGGCCCTTGACGCGGTCGTCGACCTGCCCGAGGGCCGACAGGATCAGGACCGGCGTGCGGTTGCCCTTGTCGCGCAAGACGCCAATCAGCGACAGGCCGTCGCGCTTCGGCAGCATGCGGTCGACCACGAGCACATCGTAGTCGCCGCTCTCGGCCATCGCCAGGCCCTCCTCGCCGTCGCTGGCAAGATCGGCAATATGCCCGACCTCGCGAAACGCCTTGACGAGGTAGTCAGCGGACTCGCGATCGTCTTCGATGATCAAAAGGCGCATTTGCTTGTCGGGCGCGGTCAAGGGGGCGAACTTTCCTTCAACATGCAACATGGCGCGCGCGGCTTGTTCGTGCAAGACGCTCTCGGCGCCAGCCGGTTGCTAGCAAAAAGGCGGGCGGTGAAGCTGGGGGACTTCACCGCCCTAGACCCTTCCGACGGAGGGGGGCGTTTTCCACCGGAAGGTTGGATGCGGGAGCGGGCTTTCGCCCGCTCCCCGGAAAGGGCCGTCGGCGGGGGCGACTGATGCCGGCGACCCCTCCATCCCGTAAACCCTAGAGCGCGATGGAATTCGATCGCGCTCTAGGTTTTTAATTGAGCATGATCTTTTCGGAAAACCGACATCCACTTTTCCGGATCATGCCTTAGCCTTTGGCCAGCGGCAGCGCGACGAAGCGCGACTGCCCGCCGCTCTTCACCCGCATCAGCACGCTGTTCTTGTTGTCCTCGCGCGCCGCGCTGATCGCCTCGCGCACGTCGGAGGCGTTGGACACGGCCTTGCCGGCGACCTCGAGAATGACGTCGCCTTCCTTGAAGCCGCGGTCGGCCGCTGCACTCTTCGGATCGATATCCGTGACAACGACGCCTTCCTTGCCGGCGCCCGCGACGCTTGAGGCAGGGGCAACCGTCAGCCCGAGCTTGGGCACGTCGGTACCGCGGGTGGCGCCGCGATCGTTGTTGTCGTTGTCGGCCTTGGCCTCCACCGTGTTGGGCAGCTGGCCCAAAGTGATGTTGACCACCTTGTCCTGGCCCTTGTGCAGCACGTTGAGCTTGACCGAATTGCCCGGGGCGATGCCGCCGATGGTACGAGCCAACTCGCGGGCATCCTTCACGTTCTCGCCGTTGACCGCGGTGATCACGTCGCCGGATTCGATGCCGGCCTTGGCCGCCGGTCCATTGGCCTGGGGCTCGGCAACCAGCGCGCCTTCCGCCTTCTTCAGGCCGAGGCTGTCCGCAATCTCGGCGGTCACCGGCTGAATCTGGACCCCGATCCAACCACGGCTGACCGAACCCTTGTCCTTAAGCTGGGCGACCACGTTCTTCACGGTCGAGGCCGGGATCGAGAAGGCGATGCCGACACTGCCGCCCGAAGGGGAGTAGATCGCGGTGTTGACGCCCAGCACGTCGCCCTCGGTGTTGAAGGCCGGACCGCCGGAATTGCCCTTGTTCACGGGCGCGTCGATCTGGATGAAGTCGTCATACGGACCGTTGCCGATATCGCGGCCCATGGCCGAGACGATACCCGCGGTCACCGTGCCGCCCAGACCGAAGGGATTGCCGACCGCGAGGACCCAGTCCCCGATCCGCGGCTTGCCGTCGGAGAGCTTGGCGAACGGGAAGTTCGACCCGCCCTCGACCTTGATCAGGGCGAGGTCAGTCCGCGCATCGGTTCCAATCACCTTGGCGGTATGGATCTGGCCGTCATCGGTCGTCACCTCAACCTTGCTGGCGCCGTCGACGACGTGGTTGTTGGTGACGGCGTAGCCGTCCGCGGAAATGAAGAAGCCCGACCCCTGGCCGGTAATCACGTGACGGCCGCCGCGCGGAAAGTCAGGCGCGCCGAAACGGCGGAAGAAGCGTTCCATGGGCGAGCCCGGCTGGAACGGCAAATCATCGTCGCCGTCATCCTTGGCGACCTTCTCGTTGATGTTGACCTTGACCGAGATCACCGAGGGTTTCACCCGCTCGACGATGTCGGCAAAGCCGACCGGCTGCTGGACCTTGCGCACCTCGTTATTGACTTGCGCCTGAGCGGGGCTGGAAAACACGTTCGCGCCCCCGCCGGACGGCCCAAAGCCGTAAACAGCGACGCCGAGGCCGGCGACGACCGACGCCATCAGCGCAAACTTGCGAGCCGACAACAGTGAGCGACCGCCTTGCCGGTAGGACGGGGACGACGAAGGATCGGTTGAACGATCGGTCATAAAGCTTTCTCCAGAGCGTGAACTTGAAAAGTCCGGGTGCGTTCGAGCATGAAAATGGGTATCGGCGCCTTACGGCGCTCTGGCGGCGGAGTTAAACTTTTGTAATAAAGCCGCTGCCGTATGCGGCAGTTTATCGCAGGCGGCCAAGCCCCCGCGGCTGCGGGGGAATCCGGCCGTGGATAGACGCTTGTCAGCTCGCCTTGACGCTATGGATGAAGTCGTCGACTTCGCGTTTCAGGGTTTCGGCCTGTTGGGACAGATCGGCGGCGGCATCGCGCGCTTCGCTGGCCATCCGCCCGGTTTCCGCGGACGTCAGCGTGATCTGGCCGATGTGATTGGAGACCTCCAGCGTCCCGCGCGCGGCATCCTGCACGCTCTTGGAGATATCCTGGGTCGAGTTCCGCTGCTGGGCGGTATCAACCTCGATGCCCGACATGATCGCGCTGATCTCCGAGAGTGTATTGGAAATATCGTCGATCGCCGCCCGGGTTTCCGAGGTGATGCCCTGAATGTTGGCGACCTGGGTGGAAATCTCCTCGGTCGCCTTGCTGGTCTGATGCGCGAGGTTCTTGACCTCGGAGGCAACCACGGCAAATCCCTTGCCGGCCTCCCCTGCGCGCGCCGCCTCGATCGTGGCATTGAGCGCAAGCAGGTTGGTCTGGGAGGCGATCGCCTGGACGAGTTGCACCACGGTACCGATCTTTTCGGCGGCCTCGGAGAGCGTGTGGCTGGTGTCGCGGCTCTTCTGGGCCTGCGTTGCGGCGCCCTCGGCCCGCTGGGTGGCATCGCTGACGCGCCGGCTGATGGTGCCGATGGAGGTCGTCATCTCTTCGCTCGAGCCGGCCACCGTCTGCACGCTGCCGCTCGCCTGGCTCGCAGCGGTCGCAACCGCATTGGCCTTGCTGCTGGTTTCGTTGGCGACCTTGGAGAGCGTTTCGGCATTGCTCTTGAGGCGGACCGCCGATGACGCAACGCTCGAGACGACGCTCGCGACCAGGTCGTTGAAATTGTGGATCCTGCCGTCGAGATAGCGGGAGCGCTCGCCCTGGTGGTTGGCCTCCGCCAGCTTCTGTTCGGTCAGGCGCTGCCGTTCGATGCCGTTGGTCTTGAACACTTCGAGCGCGGCCGCCAATTGACCGATCTCGTTGGAGCGGCCCAATCCGGGAATCGGCGTGTCGTATTTCTGGTCAGCAACGTCGCCCATCGCATGCACCATTGCGGCCAGCGGCCGCATGATGCCGTTGCGCAGCGCGAGATAGGCGATCAGGCAAACTGAAAACGCGACGATCATGATCGCGGCACAGGCCATGAGGAAGAAGGAGAACGCGGTCTGAGCCTCGCCATACACGGCCAGCGCGTGCTGATGGCCGGATCCGCTCAGCGCGCCGAAATCAGCAGACAGCGAGGTGATCGCATCGTGAAGATAGAGAACCGCGATGAAGCCGGTGCCGCCGCCGATCGCGAGCAGGAACAAAAGGGACGCCACGACCGCCACGACCAGGAAGCGGATCGTCAGGTTGGTATGGGAAAACATTGGTTTGCTCGATCGGCAGGAAATTTCGGGACCGAGCCGCAAGGTTCCAGAGAAAAGTCAAAATTGCATGAAGGCCATGCTGCGCCCCGGCGCGCGCCTGATCGGATCGGCTCCGTAAGACTACGGAGGCCTCACAGCCTCCCTGTTTGCGAACCGATCCGAACAGCGAACCAGCGCTCAGGGCTTGTTGGGAGCCTCGCCCGACATCAGCGCCGCGAGCTTGGCCTCCTCGTCCGGAGTGAGCGAGGTCGTGCCTTCCGATGCGCCTTTTGCCCGCCGTCTTGTATTGACCCACAGCGCGGCTCCGCCGACCAGAAACACCAGCGGAGGCACCAGCCAGAGCAGCAGCGTTTGCGGTTCGAAGCGCGGCTTCAGAAGAACGAATTCCCCATAGCGCGCCACCAAGAAATCGACCACCTGGGCGTCGCTGTCCCCGGCCGCGATGCGCTCGCGCACCAACAGTCGCAAGTCGCGCGCCAGCGGCGCCTCGGAGTCGTCGATCGACTGGTTCTGGCAGACCATGCAGCGCAACTCGCGCGACAGATTGCGCGCCCTCGCCTCCTTCGCCGGGTCGGCCATGACCTCGTCCGGCAGCACGGCATGCGCCGCCGAAAACCCGATCGCCAGCAACAGGACAAGC
>CAYVVB010000476.1:0-3484 GCA_964454955.1 uncultured Bradyrhizobium sp.
ATCCGACTTGGCGCGCTCGGCGGCCCTTGCGATCAAGAAGCCGCCGACCTTGTTTCCGGTGAACAGCGTCAAGGCGATGCTCGGCTGCATCTGGCTCGGCAACGACGTGGTGCCGTTCGCGCGTGCGGTGTTCGAGGCCTATTGGGGCGAGGACAAGGACATTTCGCAGGATGCCGTGCTGGCCGTGCTTTGCAGGCGTGTCGGCGTCGATCCGGAACAATTCTTCGCCGGCATCGGCCAGCAGGCAATCAAGGACCAGCTCAAGGCCAATACCGACGAGGTGATGGCGCGCGGCGGCTTCGGCTCGCCGACCATTTTTCTCGACAAGACCGACATGTATTTCGGCAATGACCGCCTGCCGCTGATCCGTGAAGTCCTGGGACGGGCCAAGGAGCGCGCCGCCTGATGCCGCGGGCGGTGGTCTGCCGCGAATTCGGCCCGCCGGAACGGCTGCGCCTGGAGGAATTTCCGTCGCAGCCGCTGCGCCAAGGCGAGGTGCGCGTTGCCATCCGCGCGGCCGGCATCAATTTCCCTGACATCCTGATGGTGGCGGGCGAGTATCAGCTCAAGCCTGAATTGCCGTTTACGCCTGGCGTGGAAGCCGCGGGCGATGTGGTCGAAGTCGACTCCGCTGCGCGAGGCGTCACCCTTGGCGACCGGGTGATCGTACGGATGCGCCATGGCGCCTATACGGAAGAGGCGGTGGTCCCGCCGTCGCAGCTCACGCCGATGCCACGGAATTTCGACTATGCGGAAGGTGCGACCTTTCTCGCCGCCCACGGCACCGCCTATCACGCGCTGGTCGATCGAGGACAGCTCGCGGAAGGCGAAGTGCTGCTGGTGCATGGCGCCGGTGGCGGCGTCGGGCTCGCCGCGGTCGAGATCGGCAAGCTGCTCGGCGCAACCGTGATCGCGGCGGCGTCATCGGACGAGAAGCTGGCAGTGGCGCAGGCGAAGGGCGCCGATCATCTCATCAACTACGCCCGCGAGCCGTTCCGCGATGCGGTCAAGCGCATCACCGGGCGCGGTGCGGACGTGGTATTCGATCCGGTCGGCGGCGAGACTTTCGAAAGCAGCCTGCGCTGCATCGCCTGGGGCGCACGCCTTCTCGTGATCGGCTTCACCGGCGGAATCGGACTCGCCCGCACCAATCTCCTGCTGATCAAGGGCGCAAGCGTGCTGGGGGTGCGAGCAGGCGAAGCCGCGCGGAAGAATCCGGCGCTGGCCGCTGAACGAACGCGGGCGCTGCTCGAATGGGCGGAAGCGGGCCGCATACGTGCGAATGTTTCGCATCGACTGCTACTACGCAAAGGCGATGGGCTTTTTGCTCCAGCGCAAAGTCATCGGACGTGTTGCGCTCCTCATGCATACGGCTTGACTCTGCTCTGCGCGCGCCTGTTCGCAGCTGCGGAAAAGTTCTTTAACAATTGAGCGTATCCGGGTCCCGTCACGCGGAATTTGGACCATGCTCAAGAACACAAGAATACTTCATCGCATCGCCCTGTCGGCGCTGCTGCCTCTCGTCACGCTTGCCGCGCTTGCGTTGTACGAGATCTCGATCAAATGGACGGCGCATTCGGAGATGGCGCGCATGCAGCCGATCGCCGAAGGCGTCGGCGAGCTCAGCCGACTCGTACACGAGCTGCAGCGCGAGCGCGGCTTGTCGGCGGCGTTCATGGGCAGCAAGGGTACGCAGATGCGCGCCGGGCTCCTGGAGCAGCGCAAACTCACCGATGCACAGCGCGCCGCCTCCTTGCGTGTACTGGACTATCTCAAGCATGAAGGCGGCGACTCCACCGCACAGGCCAGCATGGACGCTCTTTCCGATCTGGATCGGCGGCGCGGCGAGATCGACAATCAGACCATATCTCCTGCGGCGGCGGTCGACTATCTGAGCGACACGATTGAACGGCTGATTTCGACGGCGACGGGCATCGCCAAGTTCAGCACGGAGGACGACATCTCGAAATCGATCGCGGCTTACGCCAATCTGATCGAAGGAAAGGAGCGCGCCGGGCTCGAGCGCGCGACCGCGGCCGCGGCCATCGCGGCAGGCCGCTTCGAACCGCAGGCCTATGTCCGGGCGGTGGGGGCCGCCGCGGAGCAGGAGAGCTTCTTCACCTCGTTTCGCGCAGTCGCGAGCCCGGAGGCGCGAAAGTTGTTTGCCAGGACCATGTCGGGACCTGTGATGGACAGGTTCAATGACATGAGGAACCTCGTCGAGCTGGGCGGCCTTGCCGGTGATTTCAAGTCGGTCGACAGCAAGTCTTGGTTCGAAGCCGCCACCGCCAGGATCGATCTGCTGAAGACGGTCGAGGACGGGCTCGCCCGGGAACTGGCGGGCCTCATGGAAAGCAAGAAGGCTGCAGCCGACCGGACGCTTGCGATGGTCGTCGGCCTGACGCTGCTTGCGCTGTCCACGAGCCTGGCGGCGGTCGTCGCCATGGCGCGGAGCATCACGTCGCCCGTCAATGTGCTCGTGGCCGCGATGACGCGCCTGGCCAAGGGCGAACTCAGCCTGCAGGTCGAAGCAACCGATCGCGGTGACGAGATCGGGGTGATGGCGCGAGCCGTGCAGTTCTTCAAGGAGAACATGATACGGACGGCGGAGCTCTCGGCAAAGGAGACGCAGGCGATCACTCAGCGCGCCGCCCGGGCCGAGCGCGTCGGGGAGCTGACTGATCGATTCAACACCGACATCGCGGCGGCGATCGAGTCCGTAATCTCGGCCTCGTCAAAACTGCAGTCCACGGCCGCGCTCATGGACAAGGCCACGCGCAGGACGAGCGGCGAAGCCGCCAGTGTCGCGGAAGCGACGGAAGTTGCGTCAGGCAACATGCAGACGGTTGCCGCGGCGACCGAGGAGCTCTCCACATCGGTGGCAGAGATCGGCCGTCAGGTGACCAAGTCCGCACAGATCGCGCAGAAGGCTGCGGCTGATGGGCGGCGGACCAACGAAACGATGCATGGGCTTTCTGCCGCTGCGGAGAAGATCGGCGACGTCGTCACGCTGATCAGCGAGATTGCAGGCCAGACGAATCTGCTGGCGCTGAACGCAACGATCGAAGCGGCGCGGGCGGGCGACGCGGGAAAAGGCTTTGCGGTCGTTGCAAGCGAGGTCAAGAGCCTCGCCGAGCAGACTGCAAGGGCAACCAGCGAAGTTCGGGGCCAGATCGCCGCCATCCAGGCGACCTCCGGCGATGCGGTCAACGCGATCCAGGGGATCACGGCCACGATCGGCGAGATCAACGAGATTGCATCCGCGATCGCCTGTGCCGTCGGGCAGCAGAGCGCTGCCACGCAGGACATTGCGCGGAACGTGCAGGATTCCGCCAATCGCACCAGCGAGATCTCGAATAAGATTTCGGGGGTTCGGGGCATCGCCGGCGAGTCGGGCGCTGCCGCGAGCCACGTGCTCGGCGCGTCCGAAGAGCTGTCGCGTCAATCGGAAAACATGCGCCAGTACGTCGACGACTTCATCCGC
>CAYVVB010000477.1:0-7680 GCA_964454955.1 uncultured Bradyrhizobium sp.
GCACCTGGCCGCTGCCGAACGACAGCGAGCCGCCCTTGGTCAGAAGCTGGTCGATGCCTTGCGTGACATTGGCGAGATAGCCGGCGCCTGATGAGGCGAACAGCGGCGAGCCGACCCAGCTCTCGCCGTCGGCGCGCGTGCCCGACAGTGACAGGTCGATGGTCACGGTCTGACCGATCAGGTTTTGCGCCAGCGGGCTGTCGGCAACGTCGTTGGCGGTCACCTTGAAGGTGTAGAGATAATCGGAGACCGAACGCGTCACTCCGGTGATACCGGCCAGATCGATCTCGCTGCCCGCCTCCAGCAGCACCCGGCCGAACGGCAGCAGACCGGTGGCACCGGGCATAACGTAAGTCGATACGTTCATGGCCGCGCCAGGGGCCAGGATCAGCGCGCCTGCCTGCATGTCGAAGTTGGTGGTGGCGACATCGATATGCGGCGCCTGGAAGTTTTGGAGCGAGGCGGCGTCGGAGGGGATGGTCTCGCTGTTCTCCTCGGGCAGGATCGTCGTCGTGCTGCCCGGCCCGAACAACACCAGACCCGAATTGGGATCGGCCATCGTCGGCGTGCCGGTCGCGGTAATGGTGATGGAGCCGGCCCGGGTGATGCTGGTGGTTGCTCCGGCATAGCCAAGCTGTCCGACCTCATCACCGATCAGGGTGATGTTGCCCCGGCTTGCCATCAGGATGCCGGCCGTGTCGTTGAGGACACCGGCCTCGCCCGTCACCGCCGGCGGCGAATAGACCAACCCCACCCCGACAGGCAGCGCATTGGCGACACTGAAGCTGGTCGTGGTCGATCCCGCTGCCGGTTCGGTCAGGAACACGTTGCTGCCTGCTGCAAGGATGATCTGGCCGGCCGACGTCGTGATACTTCCGGCATTGGTGACCTGCGGCCCAACCAGCGTCACCATGCCGCCATTGTCGAAGCCCGAGACATTGTCGACGGTCGAGATGGTCGCGCCCGGCTGCACCACGATGCCGGCGTTCGCGCCCGCATCGCTCGCAGCCGAGAACACCAGCGTACCCCCGCCGTTGACGAACAGCCCATTGTTCAGGAAGGCGGTGTTGCCGCTGTCCTCGTTGACCGGCGCCAGGAAGCTCTTGCCGTTTACGATAAACTGCGTGTATTGCGCGCCGCTCGCGGAGAACACGCCGACATTGGCCGCCCCGCCGCCACCATAGCTGTTGATGTCCATTGCGGACGCGATCAGCGAGTGCACGTTGATCTGGCTGGTACCGTTGAAGATGATGCCGTTCGGGTTGATCAAGAGCACCGTGCCCTCGGCCTTGATCTGGCCGAGGATCTGGCTGGGACTTCCCGTCGCGTCGATGCGGTTGAGCACGGTCCACGAATTGCCGTTGGAGGAATTGCCTGCGCTCTGGTCGAAGTAGACCGTCGTGTTGCGCCCGACATCGAACTGCTGCCAGGTGGCGATCGCCCGCTCGGACGACTGTGTGAGCGTCACCGTGGTCTGACCGTTGCTCGTGGTCTGGCTGGGCGCGCTGATGTTCTGCCACAGGTTCGGATCCGTGCCGATGCGCGGATCGACCACCAAGCCGCCAGCAGAGAGACCGTCGGTGACGGTCGTCGCGGCGGCCTGTGCGGCGGCCCGCGCAGCCGCCTGGACCGATTGCAACGACTGCAGCGCATGTGTCGCGCGAGTCAGCGCCTGCTGCGCCCGTTGCGCCGCCTGCTGCGCCTGTTGGGCGGCCTGCTGCGCCGCATAACTCGCAGCCGAGGTGGCCGAGGTTGCCGCATTCACGCTGCTGCCGATCGTGACGGCCTGCGCCTGTGATCCCGCCAGTACCAGCGCAAGAACACTCGTACCAGCCAGCAGCGCCTGGCGGGTCAGGCGCCGCGCCGCCACCGGCATCGCCCGCGACGACAAACCACGATGCTTGCGAGGGCGGCGCGGACGAGACATCTTGGTTGTCGTGACGGACATGACGGACATCTTTCGGGGCAGGAATTTCGCGAAGAACTGAGGCTTGATGGGATGTCTGCAGCGGGGGCTTATGCGTGGGCCTGCGAGACGTTGCCGGCCGGCTCGGGCGTCGACGACGGCAGCGACTGGCCGTTCATGCGGCTGCCGGAATTGGCGGTGTCCGCGACGGTGTCGCCGGCATTCGTCGCGCGTGCGGCGGCGGCCTTCGGCAATTCCGCGCGAAGGAAGGCAATGAGCTGCTGGATCAGGTGATCCCAGATTTCGATGTGAGCGCGCAGATGGTTTGGCGCCACACCTCCCGCCACCGTCATATCGAGAGACAGCACCAGGAACGGGTAGCTGAGCTGAAGCCGGGCGAAACGCCGCGTCGCATTCCAGCGATTCACCACATCAACAGGCAATGCGCCCTGGACCTGCAGGACCGCGATCAAGGCGACGTCTACAAAATGATCCCGATTCTCGGTGAGGCGATTGCCGGGACGGATATCGAAGGGCACGCCGCCAGTCGCCGAGCGCAGAAACCTGACATTGGCGACCGGGTCGGTGGCTGTCTCGACCCGGTAACCCGCCTGCTGAAAAACATCACGCAGGCTATCGAGGGTGAGACTGACAAGAACCGTGTCGGACATGATGAACTCCGTGAGGGAAACGTCATTTGTCGAAGGGAGAGCCGGATTCATGGCGACAGATCGCGCTCCGGAACCAGCGTCGCAGCGGGCTCACCGATGGGCTGGACCACGGTGCGGGCTGCGGGCGGCAAGGATCGCGATGATATGCCGCGTTCTGGCGTGGCAGCGGTGTCATGAAGCGCGCCACGTCCCTGCAACGCCATGCCGCGAACGATGTCCGCGAGTTCCGGCAGGACGACGCTCTTGAGCCGATCAGACGCCGCGTGCATGATTTGCAGATGTTGCGGCATCCCGTGGCCGAGCGAGCTTTTCGCCTGTCGCAGCAGTCCGCTTCGGCCGGCGGCAAGCTCACCGAAGACGCGCGCCTCGATCCGCATCAGGGGAAAGGCGCTCTCAGTTCGCGCCGTGCCATCGGCGGCCAGCAATTCCTGGAAGGTCTCGGCCGCGTCCGCTGTCAGGGCCTGCAAGTGGCGGCAGATGCCATCACCATCGGCAAGCGCGTCGGCGACGGGGATGCCGCCGGCGACGATCACGTCTGCATCGATCTTGACGCGAGATGCCTCGCGTTCGGCGGTCAAGGGAAACGCCTTGTGGATCTGCCAGCGGGTTACACCGCTGACCATTTCGCAGCAGCCATTGATCTGCACACTGCATCGAATCGTCAGGCAATGGGCACCGCGGCCGTTCACCGCGATGAGGTCACCAAACTGTAGTACCACGCTGGTTCCTGGCAGCATCGACCGCACACCGGATAGCGAAGCCGCCATGCAATGATAGCCGCGCGCTTCAAGTACGGTCCGCAGTTGCCCGCTGGTCAGGGAGAGCTGGAGAGGCATCGCCGGCATGAGCATGATCGAGGGCTGCATGGACATGAGAGGCTATCTGGCAGCCGAAGTTTGCTCGCTGAGCACCTTTGACAGCGCGATCTCGTTGAGCACCGGCGGGTTGCGCCTGATCAGGTCGCCGAGATACGCTTGGCGCAACGCCTTGGCCTGCTCGGAACGCATCTGCTGGACGAGCAGGTCTCGCACCTCTGGCAGAGTGCGTGTGTATGAGGCCTTGGTATCGACAAGCCTGAGGATGTGCCATCCATCGTCGAGCCTGACAGGCTCCGAAATGGCGCCCTTCGTCAGCCCCATCACCTGGCTGCGGATTTCCGGACGGATCTGGTTTTCCGCGACCCAGCCGAGAGCGCCACCATTCTTGGCGCCGTTCTCACCGGCGATGCCTGCAAAGTCCGCACCGGGCGTCTTCAGCTTGCGCTGGACGTCGTCGACATTCTTCCTGGCCTTGTCCTCGGCTCCCTTGTCCGCATCCTTCGGAGCGGCGATGAATATCTGCGCCAACTGGAATTGCCGCGGCATCAGCAAGGCATTGCGGTTGGCCTCATAAACCTTCTGCAACTCGTCGTCGCTTGGATAGTTGGCCGGCGGTGTCGATACCGACTGCAGGTAAAGCTCGACAAGGGCTGCCTCGCGCACGCGCTCGAGCTGTGCCGTGACCGACGGCTGCTGTTCCCATTTCTTGCCTTGCAGTTCCTGCAGGACGAGGCGATTGGCGAGCAGGAGACGCACGGCCTGATTGAGCAAGGCGGGATCCTGCGCCAGCGCCGACTGTTCACGCTGCGGAAGAGCCGCGACATAGCTGCGGATGTCGTCCGCCGACAGGCTGGCATCGCCGACCCGGGCGACGATGTCCTCGCTGCCGGCTTTGGCGGGCGCCGATCCTTGCGTCTTTGGCGGCATTGCCGCCTGAGCAGATAGAGCCTGGGTCGGGACAGGCTTGGCCCTGATGGGCGCAACCTGCGGCGCTGCGCGCTGCGACGCTGGTGCCGTCTGGGCGAAGGCATCTCCCGACAGGCCGACCAGCACAACAGCCGCTGCGGCAATGGAGGTCGACCTTGCGGCCTTCTTGAAAATAGCGCTCTTCATGGGGTGGCCTTCTGATCGAGGATCTTGTCCCGGGTGTCCTGAATGACATTCTGGATCTCGACGCGACGCAGTCCGAGCGCCGGTTCACGCGCGACAATGGTGTCGCCGATCGTGACATCCTGATAACGGTGCAGCAGCTCGCTCCCGGCCTTGAGCATCTGGCCGTTCTTGGTCACGCAACTCTTGGTGCTGGCCTTGTAGGCCGTTGCCTCACCTTCGAATTTTGCTCGCTCTGCATCCTTGGTGCGGGCGACGGTGGCGGCCTCTTCGTAAGCGGCTCTCCACTTCTCGAGCGTCTCATCGCGCTCGGCGAGGCGCTTGTTGAATTCCTCGATCGCCTCTCGTTGCTCCTTGCGAACTTGGCGCACCTCGGCGCGCGCCGCGTCGACCTGGGCCCTGGCTGCGGCTTTCTCGCGGTCGGCATCCGCGAGCTTCGCCTGCAGCGCCGTCCGCTCGTCCTCCAGTTGCCGCGTCTGCGCGGTGGCGCTGCGGAGTGCCTCGCGCAGACGATCGGCCTCGGTATCGGCAAGCGCATTGTGAGGCAATGCCGTTGCCAGGATGGCCAAAGCGAAGGCCAGATTGATGATCGGTGTCTTCATGATCAGAACTTCGCGTTGAGGTCGACCTGGAGGACGTCGACGGCGTAAGGCGAGCCGGCAACGTTGTTGGCGCTCATCCAGCGCAACGAGGCCCAGACATTGTCGCTGAGACCATAGTTGCCGCCGAGGAAGTAGCCCTTGAGGTTGGTGCCGCCGAGGCCAAAGTCGGAGTCGACGAAGGCGTCGATGGTCGCATCCGACTCCAGGTACTTGTACCCGGCGTGAACGTTCCAGTCGCCGAAGTGCTTGATCTCGGTGTTGCCGACCGTGACGCGGCCGAGCCAGCCGGTGCTGCCGCCGTTGAAGACGCCTTTGGTCGTGCCGACGTTCGGACCTTTATTGTTGACCGCCGTCTGGATCAGGAGGTCGCGGTCGAACGCCGTGTTCCAGACATACTCGCCGTCGATGACGATGTGAGCGGGATGGAATTGGCCGAGATCGAGCTGCCCCGAGGCAACCAGCGGCCGAAACTGGCTTGCGAGGCCAAAATACTGATACTGATTCAGGTTCTGCGGATTGTTGACCGGATCGGCGATGATGTTGCGCAGCGCCATATAGGTATTGCCCTTCTGCGCGAACATCGGACGCAGGATGTCGGTATCGCAGACGTCCGAGGCAGACACGACCGTACAAGGATCGGAAAGACGACCCTGGACGTTGGTGAAGTCGTAGTAAGCAACGGCGATGCGCATCGCGTAGTCGGGATTGATCGTGTAGCCGAAGCCCGCTTGTCCACCGAACAGCCAGCGGTCGCTGCTCGCAAACTTGCTCGGCAGGCCTGCATTCGGATCGCCGGGCGCGGCACCGGCGGAGGACAGGTTGATGCCTGCATTGAAATCCGTGTTGTAGATCGGGAACGCACCGCCGACGACGAACGGCGTGAAGCCCGGGGCGACCTCGTGCTTGGCCTGGATGGCGAAGCCATCGAACCCGAGCTCGCGATACCAAACCAGGTCGGTCGGCGACCAGAACGGATTGTCGAAGCGGCCAACCGATACCGCCAGCTCCGGCGCCTCCCATTTGAGGAAGCCACGATCGAGCCACAGCGCGTATTTGGAGAAGTTGCCACCGTTATTGCCGAACGTCTGGTTGGTCGATACCGGCGAATTGTTGTCGCCCGTGGCGATGCGCAAGCCCGCTGCGAAGCCGTTGGAAAGATCCACATCCATCCCGAAGCGTGCGCGAAGACGGGCTTGGTTGCGATCCTGGCTGGTATCGAAGGTCGGCGCGTAATAGGGATTGACGTCACTGTTGTCGAAGGGCGAACCCGTATTGATGGCGTTGAAGTTGACGTTGCCGGCCGGGTCGCTGCCGCCCGGAAAGAAGCTGCCCTGATAGCGCGCCCGCAGATCTCCGTAGAGGTGAATGCGCTGCGCCCACTCCGGATAAAGCCCCGGCGACGCCCAGTTTTCCTTCTCGGCCTTTGCCATCACCTCCTGCTTGATCTCTTCCCTCAACTGCCGCTTGACGATTTCAGGCACATAGGTGACGTGCCTGGTTCCCGGCGGGTTGGCTGCCGCCGTGGCTGCGGTCGCAGCCTTCGCCGCCTCGTCCGCCTTGGCGGTCGCATCCTTCGCGGCCTGGCGCGAGACGTAGGCTTCGTCCTCGGCCTGCTTGATCAGGCCCTGGGCCTCGTCCTCGGTCAGCAGCTTGCGCTTCACCATCAGGTTGAGCAGATTCACGGTCGTATTCGGAGATGTCGGCCTGGATTGCGACACCGTCGGCTTTTTCGGACCATCCCTCTTCACGGCCACCGCCGATGGATCGGTGTCGCTCTGAGCAAACGCCGGCGCCGCGCAGAGCAGCGCGCACAGCGACACCGCGAGTGGAATCTCGCGCCAGCGCGCATGTGAAGTCATGTCAAACATCAGTCCCCAGTCCTTTATTACCCGTCACGCGACACGTTGAGTCGTTGGCAGTCATGGCCCGCTGCGAAAGGCGCGCCGTGCAGGCCCTTGCTGTCGGCATTACGTCGTGCGGCACGATGAGCATCACGCGCCGCCTCCGCTCGGACGGCTCGCGGTGACCCGCGTCACCATCGGCATCGGCATGTCCTTGGGCGGCGGCTCGCGTAGCGTCAAACTGCCAAGCACCTCATTGCGAATGACGGCATCCGTTTCGGCGTCGCCGGTCGATGGCGTGATGACGACCCGGTTCACGTGGCCCGTACCGTCGGCCCACAGGCGAATTTCAACGCGGGCCGCCATCTTGCGTGTCCTCGGATTGGACCGAAGAGCGGACTCGATCTGGGCTTGCACAATCGAGGCGTACCAGCCCCAGCGGCTGCCACCTCCGCCCCCACCATAGGGGCTGCCGCCCGGCTTACTGCCGAGGTTGAAGAGGTCTCCCGGACCGGTCGCCTTCGCATCAAGCGACAACGGCCCCGGCGGCTCGTCGGTCTTGGCATCCTTGGCGGGCTCATCCTTCGGCTTCTCGATCGGCTTGTCTTCCTTGAACTCCTGCTCGGCCATCTTCGGCTGCTCGATCATCTTCTGTTCGGGCAGCTTTTGCGGCGGCGGAGGCGGAGGCGGCGGCACGATGTTGACGACCGTCAGCTCGCGCACCGGGCGTAG
>CAYVVB010000478.1:0-19582 GCA_964454955.1 uncultured Bradyrhizobium sp.
CGTCGCGCGTCGAGGCCGAGCCGAGATGGGTGAGGCCGGTGCCGGTGACGTAGAGATGCGCCGGATCGGGATGGTCGATGGGCGGCAGCATGCGGCCCTCGGCGAGGATGGCGGCGGGATCGATCGGCTTGCCCAGCCCCTTGTCCTTGATCGCCTGCTTGAGGCTGACCCCGTTCGCGGCGGCCCGGCTCGCGAGCTCGTCGACCGACTTGGTGCCCTTGACGATGTGGGCCTTGCCACCATCGATGAGGCCTACCGCGCGCTTGTCGGCGCCGGTGGTGAACTGGATCAGATTCATGGGGCTCCCTCCCTGCTGTGGGCGGAGCAATAACCCCGGTTTGGGCCGGCAGCGCAAGCGCCTAAAGTATGATTATTGGGGCCAAAACACCGAGAGCGGCGGGAGGTCCCGCCGCTCTCTGACCGAAGCACCGTGACGCGCTTCAATTCGCTGCCCGCCGAAGGGGCGCCGGATCAATCGTCGTTCGACTCATCGCCCTCGGGACCGGCGATCAGCGCCTCGCCGAGCAGGCCGGAGCTCTCGCGCACCGAGGCCTCGATGGCATTGGCGATCTCGGGATTGTCCTTGAGGAACTGGCGGGCGTTCTCGCGGCCCTGGCCGAGCCGCTGGCTGTCATAGGAGAACCAGGCGCCAGACTTTTCCACGACGCCCGACTTGACGCCCAGATCGAGCAATTCGCCGGTCTTGGAAATGCCCTCGCCATACCTGATGTCGAACTCGACCTGCTTGAAGGGCGGCGCCAGCTTGTTCTTCACCACCTTCACGCGCGTGGTGTTGCCGACCACCTCGTCGCGCTCCTTGATCGCGCCAATGCGGCGGATATCGAGGCGGACGGAGGCATAGAATTTCAGCGCATTGCCGCCGGTGGTGGTTTCGGGCGAACCGTACATCACGCCGATCTTCATCCGGATCTGGTTGATGAAGATTACCATGGTATTGGACTTGTTGATGGATGCCGTGAGCTTGCGCAGCGCCTGGCTCATCAGCCGAGCCTGCAGGCCCGGCAGCGACTCGCCCATCTCGCCTTCGAGTTCGGCCTTCGGCACCAGTGCGGCCACCGAATCGACCACTAGCACGTCGACCGCGCCGGAGCGCACCAAGGTGTCGCAGATTTCCAGCGCCTGCTCGCCGGTGTCGGGCTGCGAGATCAGGAGCTCGTCGATATTGACCCCGAGCTTGCGCGCATAGACCGGATCGAGCGCATGCTCGGCATCGATGAAGGCGCAGATGCCGCCCTTCTTCTGCGCTTCCGCCACCGTGTGTAGCGCCAGCGTCGTTTTCCCCGAGGATTCCGGTCCATAAATCTCGACGATCCGCCCCTTCGGCAGACCGCCGACGCCGAGCGCAATGTCGAGTCCGAGCGAGCCGGAAGACACCGTCTCGACATCCATCGAGCGGTCGTTCTTGCCGAGCTTCATCACCGAGCCCTTGCCGAACTGGCGCTCGATCTGGGACAGCGCGGCGGACAGCGCTTTGGACTTATCCATGGAAGAACCTTCGACGATACGCAGGGCTGGGACGGACATCTATTAACTCCTTATGGCGGGGATTCGCTTGAGGGACAAACGGTTAACGAGAGCGGCCGGCAGTTGCAGGCAACGTACACCATTTGTTCCATGTTCGCAATATGTTCTTCCGCTCTTTGTCCGTCAGTGCGCATCTGCGTCTAAGCCCCGGTGTCCTAAGTTGAATTTTGAACTGTCCTAATTCCAAAACTATGTCATGTAGGGTGCAAACAAACAGAAACGGACAAGGTGTCATGGTGGACAGGCTTAGGCAGGCACTCGATGAATTGGAGCAGCCCATCTGCCCGGTCTGCCATATCGAGATGAAGTGGACTCGATCCACTCTGGTCGGGTCTGACACGATCAGGCATCTCTTCCACTGCCCGAATTGCTATCGTACCGGCGAGGCAATCTCCAAGATCGAGGTCCTGCCGGTCCCGCCCGGTAAGCTCTCTGCGCCCGCATTGAAATTGAAGCGGGCTGCGTAAGCATAAGGCCGCCTCGCCTCGCGGCCTCTTTCTTCGGCTCGTCTGTTTGCAGCAACCATTGGGCCGCCCTCTCCCCACTTAAGCCTCAGAGTCCCACTTTTGTCCTCGTCCACCCTGGTTTGCCCGGTGTGTTGACGAGGGAAAGCCAAATGGACCACCGAATCCTCTTGGCCATCTGTGCGGCGCTTGTTTGCGTCGGCGCCCTTGCGATCGCAGCGTCATCCGGCTTCTTCATGAACCTGCTTGGAGCGGCCATTGCGGCGGCGGGCGGATCGGCCGCTTACCTGGTCCTGTCGCACCGCGCAGATCGCCGCCACTCCATCAACTGAGGCGCAGAGCGAGCACCCCGACTATAATTCTTGCTGCAAATCGACATGTCTACTCATTGAGCTTTCATGATCTTATTGTATACATCTATTTGGCTGAGGCAATTTTAGGCCCAGCGCAGATCCAACGCCGCCGAGCGAATATACTCCGCTTCGGCGGCGTTGCTTTTTTCCATCGTGTCCTGATTTGATTTGCCGTTGTGTGACGGTTTCCTGGAGCGCTTTCGGAGCAAGCGCAGCCTTGCGACGCGGCGGCCCCAATGCGCAGCCGCATCAGGCACGACTCTTGCTTTTGCAAATGTCGCCAGCACCAACGAAGCCCTGGTGCAGCAAGGCCGGCCCGGCGCACCTTATTACCCGGCAAAGGAAGCGCCGGGCGGCCTTCGTCGGCAGGTTCGAGGCAGCTCCGACCACGAACCGCCCGCCATTGTCCGGTTCATGCCGCTCTCGCCATCGCCGTGCTTGCCGCGCAGCCCTGCTACGGGGACGCCGTTCTCGACCTTTGAAAATGGGACGGCCTCGGCGCCGGGGGGCCAGTGCCGAGGCCGCCGCTTGGGGCCGCTGCCGGCCCGGAGAGGGCGCTCCTGCCGGCAGCGCGGGCATGGTGCCCTGCCTCTTCAGGTCCGTCGCTAACCTATGATGATCTGCGTGCCTCCCGTGCCTAAAAGAAGTCGGAGCGCAGCCCTGGAACCAACCTTTCTTCCGCCGCTTGACCTTCGCTAGGGGCCGCCAACGTCTTGATCGCGGAGCGGCAATTGGACGACGCAGAGATGCCCGTCATCCTGGTCGTGGAGGACGACCAGGACCTCATGGGCTTGATCGAAGAAGCCTTGACCGAGGGCGGCTATAAGGTCGCCCACGCCGCCTCCGGCGAAGAGGCGGTGACTCTCATTACCGGCGATCACCAGAAATACCGGACACTGGTGACCGACATCAACTTGCTAGGCAAAACGGACGGCTGGGACGTTGCGCGCCACGCGCGGGAAAGCCGGCCGGATTTTGCCATCGTCTATATGAGCGGCAAGGACGCCGGCGAGTGGTCCGCCAAAGGCGTTCCCAACAGCATCATGCTAACCAAGCCGTTTGCGCCTGCTCAACTGGTTACCGCAATATCCCAGCTTCTGAACAGCGGACCGACGACGACCTGAGCCCCTACCCGACCGATTACCTCCTGACCGCAGGGCGCTTCGTCATGCGGCCTCCGGCCTCAACGCTTGGCGACCCTGGGCTTGCTCGTGTTCCCTTCCTCCTGCGCCTCATCATGCTCCTGCAGCAACCGGACCAGTTCAGCCATGCTGGACCGGTCGGTCCGACGATCTGCAAGGGAGCCCGGGGAATGGATTTCGTCGGAGTGCCGGCGGCGCCTTCTCGCGGGCGACAATAGATCGATCAGCTTCATATCCTGCTCCGTCCGCAAGTTGAGCGATGGCGCGAATCGCACTCCGCCTGCAGCTTGGAGGTTGATGTGGGGATCCGGTTTCCGGCTATCACCCATGTGAATTCCAATACGGCGCCTTGTGCGAAGCTCCGAATTTTCCAAAGCTTTTGCCGATTGGCCGGGGCCGGAGGCAAGGCCCCTCGTTCCAGTACGAACCGCGGCCGTTTCCGGCGGCCAGTTCGGACGCCAATTCAACTCGAGGGGAATTCGGCCATCATCTTGGAACGGTCATGGTGGCAGGGCATAATCCGCCCCATGAGAAAAGGCGACGTCATCTGCCCTGAATGCAAGGCCGGCCTCCGCCGGATCGAGCTCAATTCACGCAACGGACACGCGGGGGAGTTTCGCTGTCCCCTCTGCGACGCATTGCTGGAAACCTCCGACGGTTCCACCGATATCGTCTACCGCCTTACCGTCGCCCCGGAAAAGCTGTTCGATTAGGGGACCCGAATGGGCCGTTGGTCCGTAAAGCGGACAGCGGCAAGCCGACGCCCCTGTCAAACACAAGCCGCTCAATAGCTTGTAGCGCTTGGCTACGTCGCCCTGACCGCAAAGGGCCCGGCTGGTCACCGCGGACGGACTGATCCGCATCACCGAGAGCGAATAGATGCGCGACGGGGCAGCGTGCTATCCCTCAGGCTCGAGCCAGGCGGACCGCTTCATTTTGGAGCACCTTGATCAGGATCAATACGGGCGGCTCCCGAAGCTGGGACACAGCTCGGCCCGATGGTCAACATTGTTTTCAAATGTCCGCGGACCGGATTGAACGTACAGCACTGGCTCGCCGAGGAGGTGGAACCGGACGAGCCGCAGTGCACGTATGAAACCGTCGTCTGCAAGGCCTGCACTCAGCTTCACTTCATCAATCGCGCGACCGGCAGGCTCCTGGGCGAAGGCGGATAACCTATTGCGTCATATCGGTCCGGCGCTATGCCCTGCGAGGGCGGGCATCTAACGCCGCATCCTCCCCCGCCTGACCTCATCCTCCGACCTTTCACCTTGCCTCAGCTCCTTTGCGCCGACGACGCGGGCGCCGTGGCGCCCGCCTCTGCGCCAGACCAGTTCGCATACACGCTTGACTTGGCCGCCCGCGGTGAAGGAAACGCCGAACAGCTCGGGCACAAAGACCGATCCAACCTCGAGACAGATCCCGTTATCGGAAACGTCGATGACCGTGCACGTGATCCAGCAGGCATCAGGAGCCGGAATCAGGAAGACCTGCTTGTGCAGATCGACCCGCGCGAACTTGCGCGAGTCCAGGTCGCCAGGGGATGTCGCCATCGGCCTTTCCCTTGAGCGGATGACCTGCCATTGCAGCATCATCCCGCCTCACCTCGTGTTTGAGCGCGGCATTCGCAAACTGCCGCGAGGGAAAACCGGTCCCTGCGTCGCACTGCCGCGACCGCTCAGATCCGGGTCTGCCCCAGTTCGCGGAGCTTGGTAGGCCACAATATTTGAGTACCTCTTATCGGAAAGGTTCAATTTTTCACGGCCGTTCGCGGGCCGAATAGCCAGGCGAGCGACCCTCAATCCGAGCTGCGCAAACGGCGCATGGTGAATTCGATCTCGCCGCCCGGCAGCTCTCGCCAGCTTTCCACCGCGCTCATATAGCCGGCCTTGGGATATCGGGTGAGGAAGTCGCGCGCCTTGACCCTCGCCTTCTCGCGCGGCAGCGTGAAGGTTTCGCGCACATAGCCGTCATCCGGCCTTCGCCGTCCGGCCAATCGGCTGGCAAGATCGCGCGGGGAAGAGGCCATCCCGCAACTCCTGTCCACATTCGATCGCCCAGATATAGGCGGCGCGCGGCATCAGTTGGAGTCCGGCGGAATGGCGAGCCTGCAGCACACCGTCAGTTGGCGTTGCTGCCCGTCCTGGTCTTCTTGGTCTTCGCACCCGGTGTGGTCGCGGTCTTGGGCGCGTCCGAGCTACGCACGCCGCCCCAGGGATCGCTCGACGTCTTGGCGTCCGGAATCTTCTTCAGCGATTCCTTGTAGGCCTTGTCCCGCTCCTGCTCCGCTTCCTTCTCCTCCGGAGACTTGCTCTGCGTTTCCGGAATCAAATTGATGTTCGGCATCTGCGCGTATGCCGGCCGTACCAGGAATGTGCCGGCCGGAGCCGCTAGCACGGCGAGCGCCAAGGCGATGCGAAAGGATTTCATGGAGGCTCCCCTGTTCTGCTGCCCTATACCATCGCGGCGGCGGCGCAGCCAAGCGCGCCTACAGATGGTCCGACCTGCAGGATTTCGGCGACTGCGTCCAGTCGTCCCAGATCGGCCCGCACTTGGTGCAGCCGCTGAGCGCCAGACCGATGGCGACCGCGCCGATCATCGTAATCCACCGCCGCGACATCGAAGGACTTCTCCCCAATCGGCTATGCTAGGGTTGCAAGTCGGGCATTTTCAAGCCGCGCGGGGTTCCCTTCCCCGGGACAAATCTTAAAATCACGTAATGAAAGAAGAGCTCGGGGAGGATTGTTCGCTCATGCAACAACAGACAGGCGCCGACTTCGGCATCGACGAAGCGCGGCGGGTGCTTGGCGAGATGTTTGCGCCGTGGGTGCAGGATCTCGGGCTTTCGGTCGAGACCATCGACCATGTTCCGCCTGACAATGCCGTGGCCGACTGGCAGCCCGGCGCGATCCTGCGCATGGCGTTTTCCGAGCGGCTGTGCCGGCATGGCGGCGTGGTTTGCGGCCAAGCGCTGATGGCGCTCGCCGACACCGCGATGGTGATCGCGATCTTGGCCGCCAACCGCGGCTATCGGCCGATGACGACCGTGGACCAGACCACGCATTTCATGCGCGCGGTCGCCTCATCCGATGTGCTGGCAGATGCGCGCGTCGTGCGGCTCGGACGCACCATGAGTTTCGGCCGCGTGACGCTTTCAAGTGCTTCCGACAACAAGCAGGTGGCCATGGTTTCGAGCGCCTTTGCGATGCTGTAGGCTCTAGCCGGGCGCTCGTGGTGAACGAGTCCTCAATCGATTCATCCTTCCTGGACGATCAATTTTTAAATAATCCGCAATTCGTTCAAACCATAGTGGCGCCGTTCAGAACTGGCCAGCTATGAGCGAAGTTATGACGGCAGTCTCGATCGAACGGCGAGCAAGCAACAGGCAGCGCGTGCTCAAGGGTGGACGACTTGCGTTCGACGGCGGCGGCGGCGTCGATTGCATGGTTCGCAGCCTCTCACCAACCGGAGCACGCGTGGATGTGTCGAGCCCGATGGGGGTGCCGGAGTCGTTTACGCTGGTGATCGAGGCCGACCATTTCGCGCGCCACTGCCATCAGGTCTGGAGCCGCGACAAGCAGATCGGCGTCGCTTTCGATTAAGCGCGCCGCCTCGGCCACCGACGCCACAGCCCGGTTGCGATCAAGGCGATCAGGAAGAACGCGGCGCTGACGCGGGCGAAGAATCGTCCTCCCGGACGGTCGATGGTGCGCGACCATAGCGAGGGCGCTTCGCCCTCTCGCGCAAGCCGAAACGCCACTAAGCTGTCGCCGATGGTCGTACCCGCCTCCGAATGACCGCCGGCGGCGATTGCGACGTATTGCTCGCCCTTCCACAGATAGGTCAGGGGATTGGCGACACCCGGCACCGGCAACCGGCCCTGCCACAACTCGTCGCCGGACTTCGCATCGAAGGCACGCAAGTAAGCATCCAGAGCGCCGGTGAAGACCAGACCACCGGCGGTGACCGCGACGCCACTGAACAGCGGCGTTCCCCATTTGATTGCAAGCCCGAGCGGCGCGCGATCTTCCGTGGTGCCGACGGTCGAGCGCCAGAGAATTTTGCCGCCCTTCAGGTCGACTGCGACGAGCCGGCCCCATGGCGGCTTGTTGCAGGGAAAACCGAGCGTCGACAGCGCGACCACACGTGTCATCGCAAAGGGAGCCCCGATTTGCGGCGCGAACTCGACGCCAGGCTGCGGCACAAAACCTTGCGCCTGGGCACGCGGCATCAGCTTGACGAGGTGCAGCGCATAGGTGGTGTTGGCGTAGAGGATCTGGTTCACCGGATCGAATGCCGCACCGCCCCAGTTCACGCCGCCGCCGGTCATCGGGAAGATCACCGTGCCTTGCGTCGAAGGCGGCGTATAGAGCCCGTCATCGCGCAAGCCCGCCAGTTGCGCCTCGCAGGAGGGGCTGCCGATCAGCGGGGGAAATTTGAAGATGTCGGCGGACGAGAACCGCTGCGGCATCAACGCCGGGACGTGAGTCGGAAACGGTTGGGTCGACGAGAGCACTTCGCCCTTGGCACCATCCTGTGGAACGCTGCGCTCCTCGACCGGCCAGACCGGCTTTCCCGTATCGCGGTCGAGCACGAACACGAAGCCCTGCTTGGTCGGCTCAATCACGACGTCGCGCATCCCCTCTCCCGTGTCGATGCGCGCCAGCGTCGGCTGCGCCGGCAGGTCGTAATCCCAGACGTTGTGATGCACGATCTGGAACGACCACACGAGTTCGCCGGTCTCGCTCCTGAGCGCGACGACGGAGGTGGCATGATCATTATTGCCAGGCCGCTTGCCGCCCCAGAAATCCGGGCTCGGCGAACTCGTCGGCAGGAACACCAGACCGCGCTCTTCGTCCGAGGACATCGGAGCCCAGACATTGGCATGGCCCGCCTCGACTCCGTCGTGATTCAACGGATCCCAAGTCCAGCGCGGCCGTCCCGTCCGCGCATCGAAGGCCCGCACCGTGCCGAGCGGCGCGTCGACGCGGACGTTGTCGGAAATCGAGGAACCGACCACGACCACGCCGTGGCTTACCACCGGCGCCGAGGTGATCTGGAATTCGCCCGGCCAAAGCAATTTCATGCCGACGTCGATCGTCACCTCGCCGTGCTCGCCGAAATCGGCACAAGGTTCGCCTGTCCTCGCATCGAGCGCGATGAGGCGAACATCGTTGGTGCCCATGAAGGTGCGGCTGCGGCAGGCTGTGCCCGCGGCCGCCTGTTCGTCCACCCAGTAAGCGACGCCTCGGCAATTGTAGCGGTTGCCCGGTCGCAGAGTGTTGCTGATCTTCGGGTCATAGCGCCATTTCTGCGCACCCGTGCCCGGATCGAGTGCGATCACCTCGTTGAACGGGGTGCAGAAGATCAGGCTGTCCTCGACGAGGAGAGGCGTCGTCTCGAATTTGGTTCGCGCCATTGCCGCTGGCGGACGGGTCGCAAGATCACCGGTGCGGAATTCCCAGGCGCGGACCAGCCTGTCCACGTTGGCGGGCGTGATCTGTGCGAGTCTTGAGAACCGCGATCCCCCGGCATCCCCGCCCCAATGGTCCCAGGCTGATGCGAGTGTCACGGAGCATCCGATCAGAGCCGCCACGAGCGCCAGGCTTCGCATGCCAATGAACCGCTGCTCCGTCCGGAAGACGGCAAATCTATTTCGGCTTCTTGCTATCGGGCTCGGCGGGGCGGGCCACGCCCCAGGGATCGTATTTCTGCTTTGGCTCGGGAATGCGTTCGAGCGCCGCCTTGTAGGCCTTCTCGTCGACTTGCGGCTTTTTCTGGTCGGAGCTCTTGCCGCCACCTCGATGGTGCCCGCCGCCTCCCATCTGCGCCTGCGCGGGTAAGGCCATCAATGCGAGCATCGCTGCCGCTACCACCGGAATTCTCATCGGCCATCTCCCTGCCGCCTGAAGCGAATGCCACACCAGCAGGCTACGCCGCGGCAAGATGACTGCAAAGCGGCCCCGTGGCCACCTTTCCGCAATTTAATGCACCCGGCAAATGCGTCTCAAGCGGCAACGCTTGCCTTTTCCTGGAATTGCTCGAACGCCCCGATCGCATCCGCGGCATACATCAGCGACGGGCCGCCGCCCATGTAGACGGCCATGCCGAGCGTCTCCTCCACCTCCTGGCGGGTGGCGCCGAGCCGGACCAGCGCCTCGGCGTGGAAGCCGATGCAGCCGTCGCAGTGTGCGGCAACCCCGAGCGCAAGCGCGATCAGCTCTTTCGTCTTCCTGTCGAGCGCGCCGTCGCGGCTCGCCGCCTGCGCCAGCGCCGAAAACGCCTGCAAGACATCCGGCGTATCCTTGCGCAGCTTTCTCAAATTGTCCGAGATGTCCTTGCAGACTTGCGGATAGTTCTTTTCCATGACGAACCTCTCTATGCGGGTTTTGCGGGAGATGACGGGCTGCGCGCAGGCTCGCGCAACGCGATGTAGATGGCGGGGATGACCAGAACCGTCAGCAGCGTCGATGAGGCGAGCCCGAACAGCAGCGAGATCGCGAGCCCCTGAAAGATCGGATCGAGCAGAATGGTCACGGCGCCGATCATGGCGGCGAGCGCCGTCAACAGGATGGGCTTGAAGCGGACCGCGCCGGCCTGCAGCACCACGTCGCGCAAGCTTTTCCCCTCGCCGCCGCTATGGCGAATGAAGTCGACGAGCAGGATGGAGTTGCGGACGATGATGCCGGCGAGCGCGATGAAGCCGATCATCGAGGTTGCGGTGAAAGCCGCCCCCAGCAGCCAGTGCCCGATCAGGATGCCGATCAGCGTCAGCGGTATCGGCGTGAGGATCACGAGCGGCAGGCGGAAGCTCCTGAACTGCGCGACCACCAGCACATAGATGCCAAGGATCGCAGCGCCGAAGGCAGCGCCCATGTCGCGGAAGGTCACATAGGTGATCTCCCATTCGCCGTCCCAAAGCACGGTGGGATGAGACTCATCGGCGGGCTGTCCATGCATGCTGATCACGGGCTTTGGCAACACGCCCCAGTCGTGTGCATTGATGCGGTTATCGACTTCCATCATCCCATACAGCGGCGCCTCGAAGCGGCCGGCGAGCTCCGCCATCACCATGTCGGCAAACCGGCCGTCGCGCCGGAAGATGACCGGGCTGCCCTGCTCGGTGGTCGCCTTGACCACCTGTCCCAGCTCGACCACCGTCTTGCTGCCGGGCAGCGTATTGGCCGGCACAGGCGTGGAGGCCATTGCCTCGTCCCAGACAAGGCCCCGCTTGGGCGGCCTGACCGCGATCTCGATCGGATTGCGGTCTTCGCCGCGGTGCGAGTAGCCGACCGACACGCCGCCGAACATGGTTGCGATGGTGTCATAGACATCGCGCTGTTCGACGCCGAAGAACTCGAGCCGATCCTGGTCGATCGACAGTCGCAGCCGCGGGCGCTGCTCGCCGATCGAATCGTCGACATCGACGATGAACGGCACCTCCTTGAAAATCTTCTTCACCTCGCCGGCGACGGCGCGGCGGGTCGCTGCATCCGGACCGTAGATTTCGGCGAGCAGCGTTGCGAGCACGGGCGGCCCGGGCGGCACCTCGACCACCTTGATGCTGGTCCCCTGCGGAATGCCGAGGCCCTTGAGGCGCTCCCGCAGATCCAGCGCGATCTCATGACTGGCCCTCTTGCGATCGCCCCGCGCAGTCAGGTTGACTTGCAGCTCGCCGAGCTCCGGGCGCTCGCGCAGGTAATAGTGCCTGACAAGGCCGTTGAAATTGAACGGCGCGGGCGTGCCGGCATAGGTCTGCACGGAGGTCACCTCGGGCAGTTGGCGCGCGATGTCGGCGGCGCCAAACAGCGTGCGCTCGGTGTCTTCCACGCTTGCGCCCTCGGGCAGATCGACCACAACCGCAATCTCGGACTTGTTGTCGAACGGCAGCAATTTGACCGTGACCGACTTGGTCGCGAACAGGACCATCGAGAGCAATGTCGCAACCCCGACCGCGATCAGGAATGTCCAGGCCGAACGCTTGCCGGCGACGATGGGCGTCGCGATGCGCCGATAGATACGGCCGAGCAGCCCCTCATCGTGGGAGGCATGCTGCAGAGCCCGCGTATCACCCTTCGGCGCAAGGCGCAGCATCAGCCACGGCGCCACGACCACGGCGACAAAGAAGGAGAACAGCATGGCGGCCGACGCGTTGGCCGGGATCGGCGCCATATAGGGGCCCATCAGGCCGGATACGAACAGCATAGGCAGCAGGGCCGCGACTACCGTCAGGGTGGCGACGACGGTCGGATTGCCGACTTCGGCAACGGCTTCGACCGCCGCCTGCAACCGCGGCCTGCCGTCACGCATGCCCCAGTGGCGCGCGATGTTCTCGACCACGACGATGGCGTCATCGACCAGGATGCCGATCGAGAAGATCAGCGCGAACAGGCTGACCCGGTTGATCGTATAACCCATCAGGTTCGCGGCAAACAGCGTCAGTAGGATCGTGGTAGGGATCACCACCAGCGTGACGGTTGCCTCGCGCCAGCCGATCGCGACGGCGATCAGGATGACGATCGAGACGGTGGCGAGCCCCAGATGAAACAGCAGTTCATTGGCCTTCTCGTTGGCGGTCTCGCCATAGTCGCGGGTGACCGTGACCTGGACATCGTCGGGGATGAGCCGGCCCCTGAGGCCTTCGAGGCGGCTGGTGATGTCGTGCGAGACGACGACGGCGTTGGCGCCGGCGCGCTTGGCAAGCGCGAGGCTGACGGCCGGAACGCGCTGCCAGTTGCCTTTCGCGTCGGGCGCATCGTTCCAGACCCGGTGTTCCACCGTGTTCGGGCCGATGATGACGGAGGCGACGTCCTTGACGTAAACCGGCCGGCCGTCGCGGGTCGAGATCAGCAGCATTCCGATGTCGGGGATCCCTGCGAGCGTCTGGCCGGCCGCAACGTTGCGAAAGGTCCCGGCATCGCGCACGCTTCCGGCCAGAAAGGACCGGTTGGCATCCTTCACCTTGGCGACCAGTTGCTGCAGCGTGACGCCGTAGAGCGAGAGCTTCTCCGGATCCGGCTCGACCCTGATCGCCTGCGGACTGCCGCCCTGGATATAGGTCAGCCCGATGCTGTCGACCTTGGTGAGCTCGGCCCGCAGCTTGTCGGCAAGTTCAAAAAGGTCTTTGTCAGACCAGCGCGCCGCGGCTTCCGGCTTCGGGGACAGCGTCAACACGGTCACCGCAACGTCGTTGATGCCGCGGCCCACGATCAGGGGCTCAGGGATTCCGATCGGGATGCGGTCGAGATTGGCGCGGATCTTCTCGTGAACGCGCAGGATCGCGTCCTCGAATTTGGTGCCGACCAGGAAGCGCGCGGTTACCATCACCCGATCATCTTCGGTCTGGCTGTAGACGTGCTCCACCCCGTCGATGCCCTTGACGATTTCCTCCAGCGGCTTGGTGACGAGCTCGACCGCGTCGGGTCCGCGCAAACCGTCGGCGTTGACGCGGATGTCGACCATCGGCACGCTGATCTGCGGCTCCTCCTCGCGCGGAATGACGGCCACGGCGATCAGCCCGACGATCAGCGCGGCGAGCAGGAACAATGGCGTCAGCGGCGAGGTAATGCTCGCTCGTGTGAGTCGCCCCGACAGACCAAGATTCATGGCAGCACCAGCTGGTCGCCTGCGCGAATGCCGGACAGGATTTCGAGCCCATTGGGTAGATCGGGTGTCGGCATGTCGCGGCCGCGCTGCACCGGCACGTCGATCATGCCCTCGCCCTGGCGAAGCCGGACGTAATCGATGCCGAACCGCGTCTTCACATAGCTCGACGGGATGACGAAGGCAGAGCGCTCGCCGCCGGAGATCCACACCCTCAAGCGATCGCCGACGAAATATTCGCCGAGCCCCTCGACCCTGGCGTCGGCGATGACGCGCCCCTCCTCGATCTGCGGATAGACGAGATCGATCACGCCCCATCGCGTGCCACCCTCGCCGAATTCGCCGCCGTCGACGCGGATCCTGTCGCCGGCCTTCAGGAAGCGGGCGTGGCGCTCGGGAATCCGAAGGCGCAATTTGAAATCCTGCTGCGCGATGGTGACAACGGGGTCGCCCGGCAGCACCACGGAGCCAACCGCCACGACCCTTTTCACGACGCGCCCGTCCTGCGGCGCCAGAACCTGGCCTTCCGTCCGTTGCTGCTGGACCACCGAGCGCTCCGCGGTGCGCGCCCGCAGTCCGTTTTGCGCTACGTTGAGAGCGGTGCGCGCCTCGTCCAGCTTGACGCGCGGCAGCGTGCCGCGCTCGACCAGGCCTTCGGTCCGATCGAAATCGATCTGCGCCTGGTCCGCCTGCGCCTGCAGCGCCTCGATCTGTGCATCGAGCGACTTGAGCTGCAGCACGAGCTTCTCGTCGTCGACGACGGCAATGGCCTGCCCGCGCGTGACCGCATCGCCCTCCCGGACGTGAAGCTGCGCCACGGTGCCGCCGATCCTGCTGCGCGCGGGCACCACGCTGATGCTTTCGACGGTGGCGAACACCGCCTTCTCGTCGGCGATCGTGCGCTGCTCAACGGCAAGCGTTTCCGCTCCCGCCGCGGCAGCAGGCAGCACCAAGGCCGCCAAGATACCCAACACTCTCAATTCCCGCATTGACCGGAACTCTCTTTGATAGAGGCGACCCGCGCCTCGTTTGTCACCGCAACGGCCGCCTGCAATCTTGATTTTCCTCAAGATACTCGCGTCGCACGTTCATAATTTCCGCCCGCCGTTCGCCGTCTTCCGAGGCGCGCAAAACACCTGATAGAGCGTCTTGAGGACCTCCCGCGCCGGCTTGCTCTCGATGCTGTAGTAGATCGTCTGCGCCTCGCGCCGGGAGGAAACCAGACCGTCCTTGCGAAGCAGCGCAAGATGCTGCGAGACCGTGGAGTCGCGGAGATCCAGGAACGCCGCAAGTTCGCCGACCGAGCGCTCGCCATCGAGCAGCTGGCAGATGATCAGCAGCCGGTGCCGGCTGGACAGCGCCTTCATCAGGTCGCTGGCCTGATCGGCCGCCTGCTCCATGAGGTCGCTCTCTATTTTCATACTTGCGTATATACGAATTAAAGAATATATCGTCAAGCCGGCATTGCCCGGAACATGAGGGCTTCGGGCTCGACGAATTGAATATCGCGAAGATCAACCAAGTCAGGACGGGCACATGAGCACAGGTCAGATCGTCTGTGGCCATTGCGGGCAGATCAACCGGCTGCCGGCTGACCGGCCGGCAACCGCGGCCCGCTGCGGCTCATGCCATAAGCCGCTGTTCGATGGCCATCCGATCGAGGTCGACGAACAGGTTTTGCGCGTCACCTCGCGCACAGTGATCTCCCGGTCCTGTTAGGTGTCTGGGCGCCATGGTGCGGCCACTGCCGGGCGATGGCGCCGATCTTCGAAAGCGCCGCCACGGAGATCGAACACGAGGTTCGCCTTTTGAAGCTCAATTCCGACAACGCCCCGCAGGCTTCATCGCGGCTGGGCATCACGGGCATCCCGACCCTGCTCCTGCTGCGCGGGGGCCGGGAGATATCGCGCCAGTCAGGCGCGATGGACACCAGAAGCATCGTCGCATGGACGCGGAGCGGCCTTGCCCGCTCGTAACGCATCAACCCTGAAGGAGCCTGTCATGAATATCGATAAAGCCGTTCTCACCTTTGCAGGATGTGTGGTCCTGCTCGGCCTTGTGCTCGGCTATCTCGTCAATCCGTATTGGTACCTGCTCACGGCTTTCGCCGGGCTGAACATGATCCAGGCGGCATTCACCGGCTTCTGCCCGGCTGCCATCGTATTCAGGAAGCTGGGCCTGCGCAGCGGCAACGCGTTTTCGTGAGTGTCGCAAATAGCAGGCCTGACAGGGTGAACAGCCGGTTAACACTACCGTTCAAATCGTCGGCGCAAGCCAACCGTATTTTGCGATCTTTCCGCTAATTCAGCGCGGCGGCTGCCTCCTGGGAACGGCGCCGCCAGCTTGTTTGCAGGAAGACGGGACGTGGCCGACATAACCGACACAGCGATAGTCCGTCGCGCATCGATCGGAGATGCCGCGGCTGCGCGCGGGCCGATCGGTGCCGCGGCTGCCGCCGGCGTTGCGCCCGCACCACTGACCACCGTGCCGGTGGACGAGTGGCGCGGCCTGAGCGCACGCGCCATCGAGCCGAATGCCTACTATCTTGCCGACTGGGAGCTCGCGGTGAACGCCTCCGCGCCGGGCCGCACCAGGGCCCTGGCGCTTGCAGCATGGAACAATGGGTCGCCGGCCCGGCTCATCGGGTTGCTGCCCGTCGTTTCGCTGTGGCGGGCTTTCAGGATCCCCCTGCCCGCGCTGGTCAGCGCGCATCCCTATGGCACGTTGTCCACGCCGCCGCTCGACCGCGACAGCGCTGCGGAAGCAGTCGCCCGCCTGATGCAGGCCGCGCGTCGGAGCGGCGCCCGCGCGCTGATCCTGCGCGAAACATCGCTCGAGGGCGCGGCGATGCGCGTCCTCAACGACGCTTCATTGTGCAACGGCCTGCGCCCGCGGGTCTTGCAGTCGTATCGCCGCGCCTGTCTCGACGCGACACGCGATGCGGAGACCCTGCTGCGCGACGCGCTCGGCCGCAAGAAGCTGAAGGAGTTGCGGCGGCAGCGCCACCGACTGGACGAGCAAGGCGCCGTTTCCTTCGCAGTGGCCAGTTCGCGCGACGAGGTCGCAAACGCGACCGAAGTGTTCCTGAAGCTGGAAGCAGGCGGCTGGAAGGGCGAGCGCGGTACAGCCCTCATGCAGGACCCCGGCGACGCCGCCTTCATCCGCCGCGCCACCGTGGCGCTTGCGGAGAAAGGTCAGTGCGAGATCGTCACCCTGCGGTCGGGCACCACGCCCGTCGCCGCAGGCATCGTGCTGCGGCAGAATGATCGCGCTTTCTTCTTCAAGCTCGGCATCGACGAGGACTTGGCCAGGTTCTCCCCCGGCGTGCAGCTCACGCTGGAGCTGACCCGGTACCTTTGCGCCGATCCGGAAATTGCGAGCGCCGACTCCACCGCGACACCGGATCACCCCATGATCAATCCGATCTGGCGCGGCCGCTTTGCGATCGGCGACGTGCTGATTCCGCTGCGGCGGAACGATCCGGTTGTCGCGCTGATCCACGCGGCGCTCTTGTTGCGGAAGTCGGTGCTGGATCTGGCGCGCGACGGCGTTCGATTAGTGCGCGGGCGGCGGTAGAGCCGCGAGCCGGTGATGGAAATCTTTGCTATCCCATCTTCGTCTTGCGTTCAGCATTCCGAACATGGCGTTTGAGAACCTCGCCGATACGCGACTGGTATCCTGCACCCGTCCGTTTGAACCACCGTAATACGTCGGCATCAAGTCGCAGAGAAACGAGCTGCTTGGGGTCCCCAGACTTCGGGCGTCCCCGCCGGATCAACTTGCCGCCGCGACGGTGGTCCGCGGACGCAAACCATTCGTCGGTCAATTCGGGTATCTCGTCATACTCGTGCGGCTGAACGACATGACGATCAACTTTCTTCAAGTCGCTTCCCAAACCGCGCTTTTTCGCGGGCATTTGCTTTCCTCATCGAGATCACGTGCCGCGCGGACCCACGTGGCGTACGATCACCATGCGTCCGCGGAGATGACCGACCGTGATTATGCGCAATTCACCGTAATCGCGGCGGTCGTCCGGGAAGTCCAGTGTATCACCCAGAAAGACCTCCGCGGCATCCATGAAATCTAGCCCACGATCCGCAAGCGTCGCTGCACGCTTCGGCGGGTCGAAGGTAATTCTCATTGGATTATTGTAGCTACAAAAAATAAATTGATCAAGGAAACGAGGACGGGCCTTTCAATTCACTCCGCCGCCTGCGCGTTCACCTCCGCCGAAACCTGGCGGATGGCGCGCGCCAGCAGCGCTGGGTCTTGCGCGCCGGAGACGGCATATTTCTGCGCAAGCACGTAGGTGGGCACGCCCGAGATGCCCTTGTTCGCGGCGTCCTGCGCCAGCGCCGAGATCAGCGCGACATCCTCATCCGTTGCGAGCTGCTTGCGCACATCTTCGGCATCCAGTCCGCAGTCGGCCGCGGCCTTGACCAGCACCTCAGTATCGGTGAGGTCGCCGCCGTCGCGGAAATACAATTCCATCAGGCGCTGCTTCATCTCGGCCGCCCGGCCCCTTGCATCCGCCCAGTGGATCAGGCGGTGGCAATCGATGGTGTTTGGCTGGCGCTTGACCAGCTCCGGCCGGTAGGTGAGCCCCTCTTCACCGGCGGCCGCGACCACGCGCTGCGCAATGTCGTTATAGGCATCGACCGAGCCGAATTTGGTGGTTAGATACTCCTCGCGGCTGATGCCTTCTCGCGGCACCCACGGATTGAGGAAGAACGGCCGCCAATGAACCTCCACCGGCACGTCAGGCACGAGTTTCAGCGCGTTCTCGATCCTTTTCTTGCCGATATAGCACCAGGGGCACACCACGTCGGAAACGATGTCGATGGTCAGCGGCTTTGGCGTGCTCATGGACGCAGCTCCTCGGTAACGAGCGTATCGGCCCAAGATAGGCCGATTGGGCCGCGAAACAAGCATGCTATGTCAGGCTGGCCGCCATCTGCTGCAGCCGCATCGCTGTCGGTTCGTCGGCCGGAAAAAACGTCTCCAGGGCAAGCTCCGACAGCGTCACATCGACAGGTGTGCCGAACACCATGGTGGTGGAGATGAAACTCAGCACCTCACCATTGTGCCTGAGCTTCAAGGGGATCGCGACATTGTTGTCGGGCGGCAACGGCACCGCACGCGCCGGAATGGGACAGGCCTTGAGCTCATTGTACAGCTTGATCAACTCGAAATCGGCGGTCGCTTCGCATTGCCGGTGCAGCCGCTCCAGGAGATGGCCGCACCATTCGGCGAGATTGACCGTACGCGACGCCAGCGCTTCGGGATGAAAGGCAAGCCGCAAAATGTTGATTGGCTGCCCCAGCAGGCGTTCCGGAATGCCGTCGAGCAGCGGTGCCACCATGCGGTTGGCCGTGACCAGATTCCAGTGGCGGTCGTAAGCGAGCGCCGGATTGGGTTCGTGGGCTTTGAGCACAATTTCGATCGCCTCACGCGCCGATTTCAGCATGGGATCATCCAGCGGACGCTGCGGAAAGGCCGGCGCGTAGCCTGCGGCGACGAGCAGCACGTTGCGCTCCCGCAGCGGCACGTCGAGCCGTTCGGCGAGTTTCAAGACCATCTCGCGCGAAGGCGCGGCGCGGCCGGTTTCCACAAAGCTCAAATGCCGCGCCGATATGTCCGCCTCGACTGCGAGATCGAGCTGGCTGAGATGGCGGCGCTGCCGCCATTCCCGCAGGTGCTCGCCGACATGGACAGGACGGCTTCGATCCTGACGCGCGGTCGAGGTGTGGATGTTCATCATGGCGACAAACCTACCACGCAGGATTCGCGCCTTCCATTACTTCACGGGTAATCGAATTGGTCCGCGTGAGACCTCACCTTGCCTCACGCAAGGAGATGATCATGCGCTCGCTGTTCCGCAATTCCCCGTCTCTGCTCGCCCTGATCAGGTTGCTGTTCGCCCTGGCGAGCGGGCTCATCGCCCGTTCGCTGCAGATGCCGGAACCGCTGGTGCATGCGACCGGCGTTTTCGTCTACGCACAGCTGCAGGCCGCCGATCGCCGGCTTCTCGCGCTGTGGCGGCCGTTCCTCTAAAGTCCGTCAGCTCAAGAGCACGGCCGCGATCATCCCGACCAAGGTCAGCGCCAGTCCGGCCACGAGCATCGGCACCAGGCTGCTGCCGGAGTAAGGATCGGCCGAGGTCTTGTCGGTAACGGCGTAGGTTCGGGTTTTCATGAGGTCACTCCCATCTCCTTGCGTCGGAACCTCTCGCCCATACCGAGCAGGACGCCGTTCGCTCCGGCAACGCCGAGCTCGAGGCTCGCCGCGATCCGCCTTGCGCGCTCGACGAAATGCGCTTGCGCCTCGGGCGGACAGACCTCTTCGGCCGTGGCCTCGAAGAGCCCGAGCCAGCGGTCGAAGTGCTCGGCATCGACGGGCAGTGGCAGGTGTTTGGGCATGGGAGCGCCATGATAGCGGCCCGACATGAGCGCGACCGACGACCAGAAGGCGCACA
>CAYVVB010000479.1:0-6076 GCA_964454955.1 uncultured Bradyrhizobium sp.
ATCACCCCACCCCGCTTCGCTTCATGCGAAGCGACCCTTCCCCTCCAGGGAGGGTGCAGCAGCAAGCTCCTTGCCATCGTCATTGTCCCGCTCTTATATCCAGCGCCTGCCGCAACGGCGGCATCGCATATGGCGGGTTCAACCAGAGACGCTTTCGTGCAAGGATAGTTGCCGAACGCTCTCCATTCCCCTTCCGATCGCTCTGAAATCACGAGGTTTTCGATGGTCAACCGTCTGCAATTCTACATCGATGGCGCCTGGGTCGATCCCGTCGTCAAGAAGTCCACGCCGGTCGTCAACCCCGCCACCGAAGAGGCGATGTACGAGGTCGCGCTGGGCTCCAAGGCCGATGTCGACAAGGCGGTCGCCGCGGCCAAGCGCGCGTTCGAGACCTATTCCCAGACCAGCCGCGAGGAGCGCGTTGCGCTGCTCTCGAAGATCATCGAGATCTACAAGGGCCGCGCCAAGGAAATCGGCGCCGCCATCTCCGACGAGATGGGCGCGCCGCTGCCAATGGCCGAACGCCTGCAGGCCGGCGCCGGCCTCGGCCACTTCGTCAGCACGCTCGACGTGCTGAAGAACTATCACTTCGAGGAGCCGGTCGGCACCGCGGTGGTGCTGCGCGAGCCGGTCGGCGTGGTCGGCATGATCACGCCCTGGAACTGGCCGATGAACCAGATCGCCTGCAAGGTTGCGCCGGCGCTCGCGGCCGGCTGCACCATGATTCTGAAGCCGTCCGAATTCACCCCGACCTGCGCGCTGATCTTTGCGGAAATCCTGCATGAAGCGGGCGTCCCGAAGGGCGTGTTCAACCTGATCAACGGTCTCGGGCCCGAGGTCGGTGCCGCCATGAGCGAGCATCCCGACATCGACATGATCTCGTTCACCGGCTCGACCCGCGCCGGCGTCGACGTCGCCAAGCGCGCCGCGCCCACGGTGAAGCGCGTCAGCCAGGAGCTGGGCGGTAAGTCGCCGAACATCATCCTCGATGGTGCCGACCTCACCAAGGCGGTGACCGGCGGCGTGATGCACATGTTCAACAATTCGGGACAGTCCTGCAACGCGCCGTCGCGGATGATCGTGCCGCTGGCGAAGATGAAGGAAGTCGCGGCGATCGCAAAGGCGGTGGCCGACAAGACCAAGGCCGCCGATCCGCGCGCCGAGGGCACCACCATCGGCCCCGTGGTCAACAGGACGCAGTGGGACAAGATCCAGGCGCTGATCAAGAAGGGGATCGACGAAGGCGCAACACTGGTCGCCGGCGGCCCCGGTCTGCCGGAAGGCGTCAATAAGGGCTTCTATGTGCGGCCGACCATCTTCGCCGACGTCACCAACGACATGACGATCGCGCGCGAGGAAATCTTCGGGCCGGTGCTCACCATCCTCGGTGCCAAGGACGAGGCGGATGCGGTTCGCATCGCCAACGACACCCCTTACGGGCTTGCCGGTTACGTTTCGGCGGACACCGTGGAGCATGCCCGCAAGGTCGCGCGCCAGATCCGCGCCGGCAATGTCAACCTGCAGGGCGTGCCCAACGACCGCACCGCGCCGTTCGGCGGCTACAAGCAGTCCGGCAACGGCCGCGAATGGGGGCGTTACGGCCTGGAGGAATATCTCGAGGCAAAGGCCGTCGCAGGGTTCAACGCGGCGTAAGGCTCTCGCCCGTGCGAGGGAAATGATCGAACACACTCGAAGTCATTCCGGGGCGATGCGAAGCATCGAACCCGGAATCTCGAGATTCTCAGGTGCGCAATTGCGCACCATAGTTCGCGTCTTCGACGCGCCCCGGAATGACGGGATGCTATCCCCCCGGCGCACCTTGGGTGTTCACATAAAGCGCATAGATCGACTGGCTCGCGGCCATGAACAGGCGGTTGCGCTTGACGCCGCCGAAGCAGACGTTGGCGCAGCGCTCGGGCAGCGCGATGCGGCCGATCGGCGCGCCATCCGGCGCGAACACCATGACGCCGTCGAGTTCTCCCGTGCCCATGCCCCAGCCGCACCAGAGATTGCCGTCGATGTCGCAGCGCATGCCGTCGGGGGTGCCGGGACCGGCATCGATCAGGACGCGCTTGTTGCCGAGCTTGTCGCCGGAGGGCGAGACGTCATAGGCCAGGATCTTGCGGTTCGGCACACCGCGGGATTCCACGAGGTAGAGAATCTTCTCGTCCGGCGAGAAGCAGAGCCCGTTCGGCCCGAGCACGCCCTTGGCGACGATGCTTGCCTTTCCGGTCGCCCCGTCGATCCGGTAGACATTGGCGTCGATCTCGGATTCGGCCTTGTAGCCTTCGTAGTTGCCGAGCAGGCCGAACACCGGATCGGTGAACCAGATCGAGCCGTCGGATTTGACGACGACATCGTTCGGCGAGTTAAGCCGCTTGCCGTTGAAGGAATCCATCAGCACGGTGATGGAACCGTCATATTCGGTGCGCACGAGGCGGCGGCCGCCGTGCTCGCAGGTGACGAGCCGGCCTTGCCGGTCGCGGGTGTTGCCGTTGGCGAAATTGGAGGGCTTGCGGAAGATGCTGACCGCGCCGGTCTCCTCTTCCCACTTGATGATGCGCTGGTTGGGAATGTCGCTGCACAACAGATAGCGGCCATCGCCGAACCAGACCGGTCCCTCGGCCCAGCGCAGGCCGGTGGCCAGTCGTTCGACGGCCGACAATTTCAGCCAGTATTTCTCAAAGCGCGGGTCGAGCGCGACGATTGCGGGATCGGGGTAATAGGTTGCGGGCCGCCAGCCCTGCACATGCGAATCTTGAAGATGAGAACCCTGGGCATGAGAAGATGCATCTGACATTTGCTGTTCTCGTTGTTGCGTTTCCTCGCAGTTTGGTTTGCTATCATCGCCAGCCAAAGACCGCAAATCAGCAGGGAAGGCGAGGGACGAAATGCCACGTATTTTGATGACCGGTGCTGCGGGTGGGATCGGCACCTCCTTGCGCAAGCTGTTGCCGCCGATCTATCCCGATCTCGTGCTCAGCGATGTCAACAAGCCCGCCGATCTTTCTGCGAGCGAGACATTCAAGGCGGCGGAGCTCTCCGATCCCGCCCAGGTCGAGGCGATTTGCGAAGGCGTCGACGGCATCCTGCATTTCGGCGGCTATTCCGTGGAAGGCCCCTGGGACACCATCCTGCAGTCCAACATCATCGGCTGCTACAATCTGTTCGAAGCGGCACGCAAGAAGGGCGTCAAGCGCGTGGTGTTCGCGTCCTCCAACCACGCGGTCGGTTTCTATCCGCGCTATCACCGCATCGGCACCGACGTGACCACGCGGCCCGACAGCCGCTATGGCGTGAGCAAGGCCTTTGGCGAGGCGGTTGGCGCACTCTACGCCGACAAGCACGGCATCAAGGTGACATGCCTGCGCATCGGCAATTTCGGCGACAAGCCGCTCGATCATCGCAGGCTGTCAATCTGGCTCAAGCCCGAGGACATGGTGCAGCTCTGCCGCATTGGCCTGGAGCATCCCGACGTTCATTTCGAAATCCTCTACGGCGCTTCCAACAACGAGCGCTCGTGGTGGGACAATCACCGCGCCTACGACCTCGGCTATCGCCCGACCGGCCGCGCGGAGGACTTCGTCGAGCACGCCTTTGCCGAACAGGCAAAATTGCCGCCCGATGCAATCTCTGATTTCTACCAGGGGGGTGCGTTCTGCAGCATGGAATTTTCCGCCGACAAGAGCCGGATCATCAAATGAAATGTCATTCCGGGGCGCCTCGAAGAGGCGAACCCGGAATCTCGCTAACGACCTCCAGATTCCGGGTTCAGCCCTGCGGGCTGCCCCGGAATGACGGCTTAAAGGAAAGACTAAGATGACCGACGGGCTGCGCAAGGGACTGACCAGTTACGGAGATGCCGGGTTCTCGCTGTTCCTGCGCAAGGCCTTCATCAAGGCGATGGGCTATTCCGACGACGCGCTCGATCGCCCGATCGTCGGCATCACCAACACCTATAGCGACTACAATCCCTGCCACGGCAACGTGCCCGACATCATCGAGGCGGTGAAGCGCGGGGTGATGCTGTCGGGCGCGATGCCGTTCGAGTTTCCGACCATCTCGATTGCCGAAAGCTTTGCGCATCCGACCTCGATGTATCTGCGCAATCTGAGGGCGATGGATACGGAGGAGATGATCCGCGCCCAGCCGATGGATGCGGTCGTCGTCATCGGCGGCTGTGACAAGACCTTGCCGGCGCAAATCATGGCGGCCATCTCGGCCGATCTGCCGACCGTGGTCATCCCGGTCGGTCCCATGGTGGTCGGCCATCACCGCGGCGAAGTGCTGGGCGCCTGCACCGATTGCCGCCGGCTGTGGGCGAAATACCGCGCCGGCGAGATCGACGGCCAGGAGATCGAGGCGGTGAACGGGCGCCTCGCGCCCTCCGTCGGCACCTGCATGGTGATGGGCACCGCGTCCACCATGGCCTGCATCACCGAGGCGCTGGGCCTGTCGCTACCGCTGAGCGCGACCATTCCCGCCCCGCACGCCGAGCGCTTCCGGCTGGCGGAAGCCAGCGGCAGGGTGGCGGCGGCGATGGCGGCCACCAAGGGCCCGCGGCCGAGCGAGGTCCTGACCGGGTCCGCCTTCCGCAACGCGCAAGTCGTGCTGCAGGCCATCGGCGGCTCGACCAACGGACTCATTCATCTGACCGCAATCGCCAACCGCACACCCCACCGCATTGATCTCGATGGCTTCGACCGGCTTGGCCGAGAGGTGCCGGTGCTGGTCGACCTGAAGCCTTCAGGCGAGCATTACATGGAGCATTTCCACCACGCCGGTGGCGTGCCGAAACTCATGAAGCAGCTCGGCGATCTCATCGACCTCGATGCCAAGACGATCACCGGCCAGACGATGTGCGACGTGGTCGCCGGCGCCGAGGACGTACCCGGCCAGGACGCGATCCGCGGTCGCGACGACCCGATCAAGCCGGAGGGCGGGCTTGCCATCCTTCGCGGCAATCTTGCCCCGCGCGGCGCGGTGATCAAGCATTCGGCAGCCACGCCCAAGCTGCTGCAACATACCGGGCGTGCGGTGGTCTTCGAATCCGTGGAAGACATGACGCTGCGGGTCGACGACCCGGACCTCGACGTCAAGGCCGACGACGTGCTGGTGCTGCGCAATGCAGGACCGAAGGGCGCGCCGGGCATGCCGGAAGCGGGCTATCTGCCGATCCCGAAGAAGCTGGCGCGTGGTGGGGTGAAGGATATGGTGCGGATTTCGGATGCGCGGATGAGTGGCACAGCCTTCGGCACCATCGTGCTGCACGTCACGCCGGAATCTGCGGTCGGCGGTCCGCTGGCGCTGGTCAGGAACGGCGACATGATCAGGCTGGACGTGGCGGGCCGCAGCATCGAACTCCTGGTCGAGGCCGCCGAACTGGAAAAGCGGCGCGTGGCGCTCAAACCCGCACCTGCGCCCGACTGGGCGCGGCGTGGCTACGCCCATCTTTTCAACGAATCAATCCTGCAGGCCGACGAAGGCTGCGATTTCGATTTCATGCGGGGCAGCGGGAAATAACAAGTGGACGCCGGGATCATCCACGAAGTCCACGCCCGCTCACTTCCCCTTGCTCAAGAACTTCTTCACGGCGATGCGGAAATCTTCCGTGTGCATGCAGTCGATGATGGCGTCGCGTTCAGCGTCGAGTTGCTGCTCGATCGGTGTCGTCGGCGCGCGATGGATCAGCGCCTTGGTGGCGGCAAGTCCGGCGGGCGCGTTTCGTGCGAGCCGCAGCGCGAATTCCCGGGTCGCCGCCTTCAGTTCGGCGGCCGGGACGACCTTCGCAACAAGCCCCCATTCGTAAGCCTGCTGCGCGGTGAAGCTGTCCTCGGCAAGAAAGATTTGCAGCGCGCGTCGGACGCCGACGCTGGCGACCACGCCGACCGTGCCGCCGCCATCCGGCGAAACGCCGATCTTTCCATAGGCGGGCGTGAAGCGGGCATCTTCGGCTGCGATACAGAGATCGGCGACGAAGGCGAGCGACAATCCGGCACCGGCCGCCGAACCGTGCACGCTCGACACCACGATCTTGGGCATCCGCCGCAAGGTGGTGATGAAGGCGTGATAGTGC
>CAYVVB010000480.1:0-10951 GCA_964454955.1 uncultured Bradyrhizobium sp.
AATTCCCGCCGACTGCCCCGCCTTTGCCGGCCTGCCCGTGCGGCTCATCACGCTCGGCGCAGCGGACGAACAGATGGCCGTGCACGTCGCGGGGCGGCTGGCGCCGGGCCGGACCCCCGTGCTCTGCCTTCCGGGCTACAACCGCAACATGAGCGATTTCAGCGCCTTCGCGCCGCTTCTTGCGCGCTACCTGCAGCGGGACTGGCCGGTGGTGCTGCTCGACCTGCGTGGCCGCGGGCGCTCGTCATGGCGAAGGCGCTCCTCGAAATCGTGGCTTTCGCCGTCGACCTCGACAATGAGTCTGCAGGAATGGGCGACGAAATCGGCAATGTATCGCCCATGGGCGCCTGCCGACGAAAGCCGAGACCGCCGAGCCGATTGGCTTTGAGGTGGCGCCAGAGCAGAGTTTCGGCGCGAGTCATCGTGCGACGGAGACGTTTGGCCCGATCGCGCTGGATGGGGGTCACGTGAGTGTGTGGCATACCCCTCTCCCCACCCTCCCCCGCAAGGGGGGAGGGAGCTTGATAAGCGTACTCACCTCACTATCGACCATCGCAAGAGCCATCATCTCGGCAAGTCAGGTTCACAGCTTTCCCATCACATCGCCGCGGAAGCCGTAGATGGTGCGCTTGCCGGCGAGCGCGACGAGCTGCACCTCGCGGGTCTGGCCAGGCTCGAACCGCACCGCAGTGCCGGCGGCGATATCGAGACGCATGCCGCGCGCCTTTTTGCGATCGAATTTCAACGCCGGGTTGGTTTCAAAAAAATGGTAGTGCGAGCCGACCTGGATCGGCCGGTCGCCGGTGTTCGAAACCGTGAGCGTCACCGTCTTGCGGCGCGCATTGAGCTCGATCTCGCCATCCTTGATGAAGAGTTCACCGGGAATCATCTCTCTAATCTCCTCCGTCATTCCGGGGAATCGCGCAGCGATGAACCCGGAATCTCGAGACAAATAACCTCTGGATTCTCAGGTGCGCAATTGCGCACCATAGTTCGGCGCTTTGCGCCGCCCCGGAATGACAACTCGGTTACCGGATCGGTTCGTGCACGGTGACGAGCTTGGTGCCATCCGGAAAAGTCGCCTCCACCTGGATGTCGTGGATCATTTCGGCAATGCCCGGCATCACCTGGTCGCGGGTCAGGACCTGCGCGCCGGCCTGCATCAACTCGGCCACGGTGCGGCCGTCGCGCGCGCCTTCGACGATGAAGTCCGAGATGATGGCCACTGCTTCGGGATGATTGAGCTTGACGCCGCGCTCCAGCCTTCGCCGCGCCACCATGGCGGCCATCGAAATCAGCAGCTTGTCCTTTTCGCGGGGAGACAGATTCATGCAGGATCTCTTGGTGCTTGAAACGACCTAATTGAGCCAGAGCCGCGGCAGCGGAGGTCCACCGGCGCGGGACAACAGCGCGACCACGTCGGCGCGCAGCCGCGCCGCATCTTGGGCACAGAAGCGAGCCATTGCAAATCCGTTCCAGGCGGAAATGCCGACTTCGCTGCCGAAGCCCGCAGCGGCTTCCCTGATGCGCTCGACGAGCGGCTGATCACCAGGCACCATCAAGACGGTGGCGATCGCCGCAGCCCCCTTGCCGATCGCGGGACGTGCGAGCTTTTCGCCGATATCGCCGTCCAGCCGCACGGTCTCGGCAAAGGCGAGCTTGCCGCCGCACCGCAATCGCCAGCGGTCGACAAAGCTGCCGTGGCACAGGCGCTCGCCCATGGCGGCGCGGCCGAACACCACGATCTCGCAGAGCAGGAGTGAGCCGCCCTCGGCAACGTCGATGTCGATGCGCCGCGAAACCTTCGCGCCATCGAACAGGATGGTTTCCTGCGGCAGCCAGGCGAGCCGCGCGCCCGGCGCCGCCTTCAGCGAGATGGCGACCTCCGCCGGCCGGTCCCCGGCGCGGTAGAGCTTTTCCGCGGCAGCCGTCGTCAGGGTGAGGCGGGCGTCCTCGCTCGCCACGATGTCGATCTCGAAGCGATCGCCGCCGGCGATGCCGCCCGCGGTATTCACGAACACCGCCGAGAGCCCCTCGCCTTCCGGCGAGGGAAAGCGGACGCGCAAGGAGCCGGATTCGTGCAGACGGCCGCGCCGCGTCACTCCGTCACGCGCATGCACGTCAAAAGCGACCGCGCCGCGGGCGCGGTTGGCGGCGAACACCGCCGATGACGTACCGGGTGTATCAGTCCGCATCCATCGCCTCGCTTTGTTCACCTCTCCCCAGCGGGGAGAGGTCGGATTGCGAAGCAACCCGGGTGAGGGCGCGCGGCGCTCACGAGGGACCATAACCCCTCACCCGATTTGCACTGGACGATGCTTCGCATCGTCAGGCGCAAATCGACCCCTACGGGAGAGGTACACCATCGCAACTCCACGAGCTCAACTCGGTGGCTCATCCACCTGCTCCTCACAGCGCCATCTGGCGGCTGATTTCGGCCGGATCGAGAGTGGAGCGATCGCAGGAAAATTTCACCGCGCCGCGGTCCATGACCGCGAAATAGTCGCCGAGCTCGCAGGCAAAGTCGAGATATTGCTCGACCAGCACGATGGCGATGTTGCCGAGATTGCGCAAGTAGGAGATGGCTCGGGCAATGTCCTTGATGATCGACGGCTGAATACCCTCGGTCGGCTCGTCCAGCAAGAGCAGCTTGGGCCGCATCACGAGCGCGCGGCCGATCGCGAGCTGCTGCTGCTGGCCGCCGGAGAGGTCCCCGCCCCGCCGGCCCAGCATCGATTGCAGCACCGGAAACAGCGAAAACACGTCGTCCGGAATGTTGCGGTCGTCGCGCTTGAGCGGCGCAAAGCCGGTCCGCAGATTTTCTTCCACGGTGAGCAGCGGAAAGATCTCGCGGCCCTGCGGCACGAAGCCGATGCCGCGCCGCGCCCGTTCATAGGGCTTGAGGGCGGTGATGTCGGCGCCGTCGAAGGTAATCGAGCCCGATGCGATCGGATACTGGCCGACCAGCGCGCGCAGCAGCGAGGTCTTGCCGACGCCGTTGCGCCCCAGCACGCAGGTCACCTTGCCCGGCTGCGCCGTGATCGACACGCCGCGGAGCGCCTGCGCCGCGCCGTAATAGAGGTTGATGTCTCTTACCTCGAGCATCAGCGACCTCCGGGTAAGCGAATGGCGAATGGCGAATAGCGAATAGTCGAAATCTTCATTGTGGCGACGACGTCCTTCATTCTACTCACTATTCGCTACTTACTATTCGCTATTCACTACTCACTACCTACCCAGATACACCTCGATCACCCGCTCGTTCGACGACACCTGGTCGATCGAGCCCTCCGCCAGCACCGTGCCCTCGTGCAGGCAGGTAACCCTGACGCCGAGTTCGCGCACGAAACTCATGTCGTGCTCGACCACCATGACGGTGTGGGTACGGTTGATCTGCTTCAAAAGCTCCGCGGTCTGGTGCGTCTCGACATCGGTCATGCCAGCGACCGGTTCGTCGACCAGCAGCAGCTTCGGGTCCTGCGCCAGCAGCATGCCGATCTCGAGCCACTGCTTCTGGCCGTGCGAGAGGCTTCCCGCCAGCCGCTTGCGCGCATCCGTCAGCCGGATGGTCTCCAACACGCGCTCGATGCGCTCGGTGTCCGGTTTGTTTTCGCGCCAGAACAGCGTGCCCCTGACGCTGTGATCGACATTGAGCGCGAGCAGGAGATTGTCCTCCACCGTATGGCTCTCGAACACCGTCGGCTTCTGGAACTTGCGGCCGATGCCGAGTTCGGCGATCCGCGTCTCGTCGAGCCGGGTCAGATCGGTGGTACCGTCGAACAGCACAGTGCCCTCATCCGGCCTGGTCTTGCCGGTGATGATGTCCATCATGGTTGTCTTGCCGGCGCCGTTCGGGCCGATGATGGCGCGCATCTCGCCGGGCGCGAGCGTGAGCGACAGATTGTTGATAGCCTTGAAGCCGTCGAAGGAGACGTGCACGCCGTCGAGATAGAGCAGCGCGGATGTGGTGCGACCGTCGACCGTGTTCATGCGTTCACTCCGCCATCTTCGGCTCGCTGACGCCGTCCTCGCGCGCGGCGCTTCCGGTGTTTGCGGCAATCCGCCGCTCCTTGGCGGGCAGCAGCCAGCCGTTGATGGTGCCGACGATGCCCTTGGGCAGCAGCAGCGTCACCAGGATGAACATCGCGCCCAGCATGAACAGCCAGTAGGGGGCGAGCGGGCCGGAGGTGAAGAAGGTCTTGGCGTAATTGACGACGATGGCCCCCAACGCCGCACCGACCAGCGTGCCGCGGCCGCCGACCGCAACCCAGATCACCGCCTCGATCGAGTTGCCCGGCGCGAACTCGGAAGGATTGATGATGCCGACCTGCGGCACGTACAGCGCGCCGGCGACGCCGGCCATGCACGCCGACAGCGTGAAGACGAACAGCTTGTAGGATTCGACGCGGTAGCCGATGAAGCGCGTGCGCGATTCGGCATCGCGGATTGCGATCAGCACCTTGCCGAGCTTCGAGGTCACGATCGCCCGGCAAATCAGGAAGGCCGCGATCAGGAAAAGGCAGCTCAGGGCAAACAGCGTGGCGCGCGTGCCCTCCGCCTGGACGTTGAAGCCCAGGATGTCCTTGAAATCGGTCAGCCCGTTGTTGCCGCCGAATCCGAAGTCGTTGCGGAAGAAAGCGAGCAGGAGCGCGTAGGTCATCGCCTGCGTGATGATCGACAGATACACGCCGGTCACGCGCGAGCGGAAGGCGAACCAGCCGAAGCAGAACGCGAGCAGGCCCGGGACGAGCAACACCATCAGCGCGGCGAAGGGGAACATGTCGAAGCCGTACCAGTACCAGGGCAGCTTCGGCCAGTTCAGGAACACCATGAAGTCGGGCAGGATCGGGTTGCCGTAGACGCCGCGGGTGCCGATCTGGCGCATCAGATACATGCCCATGGCGTAACCGCCGAGCGCGAAGAACGCGCCATGGCCGAGCGAGAGAATGCCGCAATAGCCCCAGATCAGGTCGATCGCGAGCGCAAGGATGGCGTAGCAGACATATTTGCCCCACAGCGCCACCAGATAGGTCGGCACATGGAAGAACGATCCGGCGGGCAGCAGCAGGTTGGACAGCGGGATCACAATGCCGCAGGCCGCGACTACCATGATGAACAGGGTCGCACCACGATCCAGCGAACGTGTCAGCAGATGCGGCATCATGCTTCCACCGCCCGCCCCTTGAGCGCGAACAGGCCGCGCGGTCGTTTCTGGATGAACAGGATGATCAGCACCAGAATGGCGATCTTGCCGAGCACCGCGCCGGCCACCGGCTCGAGGAACTTGTTGGCGATGCCGAGCGTAAAGGCGCCGACCAGCGTGCCCCAGAGATTACCGACGCCGCCGAACACCACCACCATGAAGGAATCGATGATGTAGCTCTGGCCGAGATTGGGGCTGACATTGTCGATCTGCGACAGCGCGACCCCTGCTATCCCGGCGATCCCCGAGCCGAGGCCGAAGGTCAGCGCGTCGACGCGCGAGGTGGCGATACCCATGGAGGCTGCCATGCGGCGATTCTGCGTCACTGCGCGCATCTGGAGCCCCAGCGAGGTAAATCGCAGCATCGCCAGCAGGATTCCGAACACGGCGAGCGTGAAGCAGAGGATCCAGAGGCGGTTATAGGTGATGGTGATCTGGCCGAGCTCGAACGCGCCGCTCATCCACGAGGGATTTCCGACCTCGCGGTTGGTCGGGCCGAAGAGCGTGCGCACCGCCTGCTGCAAAACCAGCGACAGGCCCCAGGTCGCGAGCAACGTCTCCAGCGGACGGCCGTAGAGAAAGCGGATGATGCTGCGCTCGATCAACACGCCGATCGCGCCGGATACCAGGAAGGCCAGCGGCACGGCGATCAGAAGCGAATAGTCGAACAGAGCGGGGTAGCGGGTGCGGATCACCTCCTGCACCACGAAAGTAGTGTAGGCGCCCAGCATCACCATTTCGCCGTGCGCCATGTTGATGACGCCCATCACGCCGAAAGTGATGGCCAGCCCGATCGCGGCAAGCAGCAGCACCGAACCGAGCGACAGTCCGTACCAGGCGTTTTGCACGCCGGACCACATCGCGAGCGAGTTCTGGATCGAGGAGACCGCGCTGCTCGCAGCCTTGGCGACCGTGGGCGGCTGGTCTGAACCGATGTCGTTGAGCATCGCCAGTGCATCCTGGTCGCCGCGCGCTCTCACCGTGACGATGGCATCGAGCTTCTCCTTCTCGGTCGCGTCAGATTTGAACAAGAGGATGGCCGCTCGCGCCTCGCCGAGCGCGGCTTTCGCCGTCCTGTCCGTCTCTTTGGCCAGGGCGCTCTCGACGGCGGGCAGGGCTGCCTCCTCATGCGACTTGAATACCGACTTCGCCGCCGAGATGCGCGTTTCGAGATCCGGTGACAGCAGCGTCAGCCCGCCGAGCGCGGCCTCGACGCTGCGGCGCAGCCGGTTGTTGAGACGGACCTCGCTGGCGCTGTCGGGAATGGCATCGACGGGCGCGCCGGTGGCGGCGTCGATCGCCTTGCCATCGGCCTGCTTGATGTAAACCTTCTTGCTGTCGTCATCGAACATCAATCGCCCGTCCTGCAAGGCGCTGATGATCGGATAGGCCAGCGGGTTGCCCGACGCAGCGATCGCGCCGACGGCATCTTCGGTGTCGGAAAAATCATCGGTGGTGAATTTGCCGACCGCATCCTCGAACGCACCGGCGAAGGCCGGCGCCGCAAAGGCGATCAGCAGAACCGAGAGAGCGAGCGTACGAAACGAGGCAAAGACTTTGGCGAACACTGGCGACCCCGGCAGGAGGTAAAGAGAAGGCGGCGACGTCGCCGCCTTCCCATGTCTTCGATATGTCGTCAGGCCGCGATCAGCTGCCCGAGCCGAGGCACTTCTTGGTGACCCTGTTGTAGTTGCCGCACTTCAGCGTCACCCAGTCGGCATCGAGGTCCTTGGAACCTTCGAGGTAATCCGACCAGGCATCGCCCGGCACCAGCTTGGCCTTCTTCGGATCGCCCGACACCACGTTGAACTGGCCGTCGGCCTGGATCTCGCCGATGAAGACCGGCTTGGTGATGTGGTGGTTCGGCAGCATTTCGGAGACGCCACCGGTCAGATTGGCCTGCTTGATGCCGGGCAGCGCGGCGATCACCTTGTCGGGATCGAACGACTTGGCCTTCTCGACCGCCTTCACCCACATGTTGAAGCCGATGTAGTGCGCTTCCATCGGGTCGTTGGTGGTGCGCTTCGGATTCTTGGTGAACGCATGCCACGCCTTGATGAAGGCGGTGTTTTCCGGCGTCTTGATCGATTCGAAGTAGTTCCAGGCGGCGAGATGGCCGACCAGCGGCTTGGTATCCAGGCCGGCGAGCTCTTCCTCACCCACCGAGAACGCGACCACCGGAATGTCGGTCGCCTTGATGCCCTGGTTGCCGAGTTCCTTGTAGAAGGGAACGTTGGCGTCGCCGTTGATGGTGGACACCACCGCGGTCTTCTTGCCGGCCGAGCCGAAGGTCTTGATCTTGGAGACCTCGGTCTGCCAGTCGGAGAAGCCGAACGGCGTGTAGTTGATCATGATGTCGTCCGCGGCGACGCCCTTCGCCTTCAGGTAGGCTTCGAGGATCTTGTTGGTGGTGCGCTGATAGACGTAGTCGGTGCCTTCAACCACCCAGCGCTTCACCTTCTCTTCCTTCATCAGGTAGTCCACGGCGGGGATCGCCTGCTGGTTGGGCGCCGCACCCGTGTAGAATACATTGCGCTCGCTCTCTTCGCCGTCGTACTGCACGGGATAGAACAGGATGCTGTTGAGCTCTTTGAACACCGGCAGCACGGACTTGCGCGACACCGAGGTCCAGCAGCCGAAGACGACCGCGACCTTGTCCTTGGTGATGAGCTCACGGGCCTTTTCGGCGAACAGCGGCCAGTTCGAGGCGGGATCGACGACCACGGCCTCGAGCTTCTTGCCGAGCACGCCGCCCTTCTTGTTCTGCTCGTCGATGAGCATCAGCATCACGTCCTTCAGCGTCGTCTCACTGATTGCCATGGTGCCGGACAGCGAATGCAGAATGCCGATCTTGATGGTATCGTCTGCGGCCAATGCGGGCGAAAGCGCAAAGCCAAGAGCCAGCCCGGCCGTCGCGGCCAGCCAGCGACGGCGCGTCATCGTGGCCATGTGAGCAATTCTAGTAAGCATGAGGTATCCTCTCCCTGACGCAGGCGTGAAAAAACGCTGCGACGGCCCGACGGCCGCCTGCGCCTGCCGGAATCGCAAGAACCATGCCATGCCCCAGATGGTGATTAAGGATTTGATTCAGCAGTTGAATTGCGAATCGGCCGCAAAAATGCCGCGAATGACCGCCTATTTCTTAGACAGATGAAATGTATGCTTTCTCGGCATGCAGATTAATTCGTGAGCATTATTAGCCAAATGTCTAATTTTCCAGCAGGGGCCTTGGGCAGAGCCGAAATCGGGAGTCGGGGCGCAATTTCATCCTTGAAAGCGCCGCGTTCGCGTTCCATATGGCGGGGAGGATCCTGGCGAATCGCCGGGACGTGGTGAGCCGCGTGTTCCTAAGCCCTGAGAGCAAAGACCTCGGGCTTCTGGCTCGCTTTTTCAGCTTAACAAAACCGGCTCCCCAAACACGCGGGTGTCCCTGAGATCATCCGCCTGCGGTCCGGCCTTCGCCGGAGCGCCTGCTTTTATGGAAAGACCAAAGCTTTTGACCTCCTTTCAGGATTTCGGCCTCGCCGATCCCATCTTGCGTGCGCTCAAGGAAGAGAACTACCTGACGCCCACCCCCATCCAGGCCCAGACCATCCCGCTCGCACTCGACCGGCGCGACGTCGTCGGCATCGCGCAGACCGGCACCGGCAAGACCGCGGCCTTCGCGCTCCCGATCCTGCACCGGATCCTGGAGCAGCGGTCCCGGCCGCAGCCGAAAACCTGCCGCGCGCTGGTGCTGAGCCCGACCCGCGAATTGTCCGGCCAGATTCTCGACAGCTTCAACGCCTATGGCCGCCATGTCCGCCTGACCTCGGCACTCGCAATCGGCGGCGTGCCGATGGGGCGTCAGGTCCGCGCCTTGATGGGCGGGGTGGAGGTGCTGGTGGCAACGCCCGGCCGTCTGCTCGACCTCGTGCACGGCAACGCCCTGCGGCTTAACCAGGTCGAATTCCTGGTGCTCGACGAAGCCGACCGCATGCTGGACATGGGCTTCATCAACGACATCAGGAAGATCGTCGCCAAGCTGCCGCAACAGCGGCAGACCCTGTTCTTTTCGGCCACCATGCCCAAGGCGATCGCCGAGCTCGCAGGGGCGATGTTGCGCGATCCGGCCCGCGTTGCGGTGACGCCGGTATCCTCCACGGCCGAGCGCATCAGCCAGCGGATCATATTGGTCGACCCGGCGGCCAAAGCGGCCACGCTCGGGCAGCTCCTGACCCAGGAACCGATCGATCGGGCGCTGGTTTTCACGCGGACCAAGCACGGCGCCGACAAGGTCGTGAAGGGACTGGCGAAGGTCGGGATCGCGGCCCATGCTATCCATGGCAACAAATCGCAGAATCACCGGGAGCGGGTGCTTGCGGCCTTCCGTTCCGGCGAGGTCCGCACCCTGGTCGCCACCGACATCGCCGCCCGCGGCATCGACGTCGACGGCATCAGCCATGTGGTGAATTTCGACCTGCCGAACGTGCCTGAGACCTATGTCCATCGCATCGGCCGCACCGCGCGCGCCGGCCGCGAGGGGACCGCGATCTCACTGGCGGCGGGCGAAGAGCTGGCCTATCTGCGCGACATCGAACGACTGATCCGCATGGCCTTGCCGCGCGAGGACCGGCGCACGGCGGGCTCCCGCGATACCGCGCCGGTGGCAGCGCAGCACCGCGCCGCCCGGACGGCCCCGCGCCCGCATGGCGCGCGAGCAAATGATGCCGCCCCTGCGCCAAAAGGCCCTCGCCGCCGACGCCGTGGTGGTGCTAAGAGTGACGCCCATCAAATCAATCGCCAAGAGCCGCATCATTCGACGCATCATGCGGGCCAGCGCGCGCCGCATGGCGGGAAGACCGAAGGGAGCGGTATTGCCTTTTTGCATCGTGAAGGCCGTCGCCATCAGCAACGCAAACGCGACCAGCGCCCTCACTAGTCATCGATCGATCTGGAGCTAATCATGGCCAAAGAAGAGTTGATCCAGTTCGAAGGACTGGTCACCGAAATCCTACCCGACGCACGCTATCGCGTGCAGCTCGACACCGGGCACGAGATCGTCGCCTATACGGCGGGCAAGATGAAAAAGAACCGCATCAAGACCCTGGCGGGCGACCGCGTGACGGTGGAGATGTCGCCCTATGATCTCGAGAAGGGACGGCTGATCTTCCGCCACAAGGACGAGCGCCCGGGCGCCGGACCGGGCGGGCCGCGGGGCGGCGCCCAGCGCGGCGGCCAGTTCCGCCGCCGTTAATGGTCCATCGGCCTAGTGCATTCATCGAAAATGGCCCGCGAATGACCGGACGGTGTCAATGCGCGGGCCCCTGCGCCCGCGAGTCAAGAAAAATTCCTGCACGTCAGGATTGTCTTGGCGCACTGATTCCCATAAGATATATCAATCGATTTTCGGCCGTGGACGACATTAGCTATCACCGGTACAGCCGGTTCAGACGCTGACGACCCTTCCAAAAATTCGATCGCACCAGCCTGCCGAAGGTGGGCTTTAGACTTTGTTTATCTGAGAAGGGACTACCCCCGTGAGCATGGGAACCGTGAAGTGGTTTAACGCCACCAAGGGCTACGGCTTCATCCAGCCGGATGACGGTGGCAAGGATGTGTTCGTGCACATCAGTGCTGTCGAGCGCGCTGGCTTGGGCACGCTGCGCGAAGGCCAGAAGATCTCCTACGAGATCGTGGCGGACCGCCGCTCTGGCAAGTCGTCGGCCGATAATCTTCGCGCCGCCAACTGATCGCTCTCGAAAGGCC
>CAYVVB010000481.1:0-12493 GCA_964454955.1 uncultured Bradyrhizobium sp.
GCCGCGCGAGAGACGGACTACTCCGCCGCGAGCTGGCGCGGCGCCGGCGGCGGATTCGCGAGATCGGCGGTGAGTTGCGCGTGACGCACCTTGGCCTCGTTCGCCGCCCTCTCCTTCACAGGGCCGAAGCCCCGGATGCGATCCGGCAGCGAGAGCAGCTCCACTGCGGTGTCGGCAGTCGCCGGCGACAGCAGGTCGAGGACGGTCGCCACATCCTTTTCGTAGGCTGCAATCAGCTCGCGCTCGAGCTTGCGGTCGGCGCTGTAGCCGAAAATGTCGAGCGGCGTGCCGCGCAGGACTCTCATCTTGGTGAGGAGGCGGAACACGCCCAACATCCACGCGCCGAAGGCGCGCTTCTTCGGCCGCCCAAGTGCATCGACGCCGCGGGCGAGAATGGGCGGGGCGAGATTGAAGTTGAACTTGAACTCGCCCTCGAACTGGTCACGCAGCTGCTGCTCGAACTTGCCATCGGTATAGAGCCGCGCCACCTCGTATTCGTCCTTGTAGGCAAGCAGTTTGGCATAGTTGATCGCCACCGCCCGCGTCAGCGTATCGCCGTAGCCGCCTTTGCTCGCCGCATCGCGCACCTTGTCGACGAGATTGCGGTAGCGCCTGGCGAGCCTCCTGCTCTGGTAGTCCGTGAGCATCGCGCTGCGATGGGCGATGATCTCGTCCAGCGACATCGCGTCTTGCGTCTTCGGCGCGACCGGCGCGCCCTGGCCCTTCTCCTGGCCCTTCATCATCGCCTCGAGCCGCGCCGGATCGACCACCGCGAGGCGGCCGAGCCGGAAGGCCTCCGTGTTCATCTTGATCGAGACGCCGTTCACCTCGATCGCCTGCTCGATCGCGGCAGCCGAAAGCGGCAGCAAGCCCTTCTGATAGGCGTAACCCAGCATCATGATGTTGGTGGCGATGGAATCGCCGAGCAGGATTTCGGCCGGTTTTGTAAAGTCGAAGAAGACGGATTCTTTCCGCAACGCGCCCTCGAGGACGGAATTGATCTTGCGGGTCTGGAAGTTGAAGTCGCGATTGAGAATGAAATCGGCGGTGGGAATGATGTGGCTGTTGATGATGCCGGTGGTGCGGCTGGATTCACAGAGCGTCGTGGTGTCCTTCGATGCCGCGACCACCTCGTCGGCTGCAAGCACGAGATCGGCGGTGCCGGTGACAATGCGCGAGCAGGTGACGTCGGCGGTATGTTCGGAAAGCCTGACATGGCTCAGCACCGCACCGCCCTTCTGCGCGAGGCCCGACATGTCGAGGATCATGCTGGCCTTGCCCTCGATATGGGCGGCCATGCCGAGCAGTGCACCGATCGTCAGCACGCCGGTCCCGCCGACGCCGGCGACGCCGATATTGTAGGGCCGCTCCAGCGAGGGAAGCGACGCAGGTTCAGGCAGCTCGCCAATATCGCCAAGCTCCGCCGGCGCGCGGCTCCGTAGCTTGCCGCCATCGATGGTGACGAATGACGGGCAGAATCCCTTGATGCAGGAATAATCCTTGTTGCAGGTCGATTGATTGATGGTGCGCTTGCGCCCGAGCTCCGTCTCCAGCGGCTCGACCGAGATGCAGTTCGACTGGACCGAGCAGTCGCCACAGCCTTCGCATACAGCCGGGTTGATGACCACGCGCCGCGCCGGATCCTCCATCAGGCCGCGCTTGCGGCGCCGGCGCTTCTCCGCGGCACACGTCTGGACGAAGACGATGGCGGACGTGCCTTTGGTCTCGCGGCAGGCCTTCATGACGGCGTCGAGCTCGTCGCGATGCGCGAGCTTCACGCCCGGTGCGGTGTCCGACGGCGGATAGAGATGGGGATTTTCGGAGACCAGGTAAATCTCACGAATACCTTCGGCATGAAGCTGGAAGGTGATCTGCTGCGGTGAGAGGTCGCCATCATGCCGCTGGCCTCCCGTCATGGCGACGGCGTCGTTATAGAGGATCTTGTAGGTGATGTTCGCCTTCGAGGCGATTGCCTGGCGGATGGCGAGGCTGCCGGAATGGAAATAGGTGCCGTCGCCAAGATTGGCGAAGATGTGTTTTTCATCCGTGAAGGGAGCAATGCCGACCCACGGCACCCCCTCACCGCCCATATGGGTGAAGGTCTCGGTATGACGACCCATCCACAGGGCCATGAAGTGGCACCCGATGCCGGCCATGGCGCGGCTGCCGTCGGGCACCTTGGTCGAGGTGTTGTGCGGGCAACCCGAGCAGAAATACGGCGTGCGGGAGACCGGAGCGGCCGCCTGCACCTGGCTTGCCTCGCGGCCGTTGAACCAGTCGGCCCTGGCACGAAGCATCTCGGCGATCTCGGGATTGAGATTGAGCCGGAGCAGCCGCTCGGTCAACGAGCTGGCCAGCGAGGCAACGCTGAGCTCGGCGGCGAACGTCAGGAAGCGCTTCTCGTGCTCGTCCATCTTGCCGACGATGCGCGGGCGCACATCGTCACGCCAGTTGAACAGCTCCTGCTTGACCTGGTTCTCGACGATCTCGCGCCGTTCCTCGACGATGAAGATCTCCTCCAGACCGACCGCGAAATTGCGGACACCCTCCGGCTCCAGCGGCCAGGGCATGCCGATCTTGTAAAGCCGCAAGCCGATCTTGGCCGCGACCTCCTCTGTGATGCCGAGTTCGCGCAGCGCCTGCCGGACGTCTTCATAGCTCTTGCCGGACGCCATGATGCCGTAGCGGGCATTCGGGCTGTCCATGGTAATGCGGTTGACCTTGTTGGCGCGGGCAAAGGCAATCGCGGCGAAGCCCTTGTAGTCCTGCAGCCGCAGATCCTGCTCGTAGCGATCATCCGGCCAGCGCAGGTTCAGCCCGCCCGGCGGCATCTCGAAATCGCTCGGAATGACGAACGGCTTCATCTCGTCGGTGAGATCGATCTCGGCGGTGGTCTCGACCACCTCCGTGATCACCTTCATGCCGACCCAGCAGCCGGAGTAGCGCGACATCGCGATGCCGAGCAGCCCCATCTCGATCATCTCGTGGATGCTGGAGGGATAAAGATACGGCATCAGCGCGGAGATGAAGGCGTGGTCCGACTGATGCGGGACGGTCGAGGATTTTGCGCCATGGTCGTCGCCCGCAAGGCAGAGCACGCCGCCATGCTTGGCCGAGCCCGCGGCATTGCCATGCCGGAACACGTCACCGGAGCGGTCGACGCCGGGGCCTTTGCCGTACCAGATCCCGACCACGCCATCGTACCGGGCGCCGGGAGAGAGAGACAGCTGTTGCGAGCCCCATATCGCCGTCGCTGCGAGATCCTCGTTCACGCCGGGCTGGAATTTGACGTTGTACTGTTCGAGATGTTTGCGCGCGGCGAAGAGCTGCTGGTCATAGCCGCCAAGCGGCGAACCGCGATAGCCGGAGACAAGACCCGCGGTTTTGAGGCCATTGGCACGATCCCTGCGGATTTGTGCCATCGGGAGGCGGACCAGCGCCTGGATGCCGGTCAGAAAAACATGGCCAGAGGTCTGGGTATATTTCTGATCGAGACTGATCGGACCCTGGTTAATTCCCATTCCACCCTCGCTGACGCCTGTGGCAGTCCCGGCCTTTTGGCTAATCGCTTCTAGCTAGTCATATCTGGCAGCTTTTCCACTGTAAGTCGGTTTCTCGGAGCGGCGCATCACAAATCTGGGGCGGAGAAGCCGGCCTTCGCAAATCGCAATTTCGTGGCTCGGCGGGATACATCCATTTTCCTCTTATGTCGCCTTGCAGGGCCCTCGCGAAATGACATAGCGCCCTTATAATGCCTGCGGCGGTGAAGGGTGCAGGGAGGGTAGAGCTCGATGCGGGCGATTCTCGCTTGTCTGCTTTTGTGCAGTGCGTTCGTCTCTGCGGACGCGTCGGCCGATCCCTCGGATGAAACCATTGCCCACGGCAAGGCGCTGGTCGATGCCGGCGGCTGCGCGAGCTGCCACACCGCCGACCCGGCAAAGCCTTTCGCCGGGGGCAAACGGATCGAGACTGCCTTCGGCGCGATCTACGCGCCCAACCTGACGCCGGACCGCGAGGCCGGGATCGGCGCGTGGAGCAATGAGGATTTCCGCCACGCGCTCCGCTTTGGCGTTGCTCCCGACGGTTCGCGCTACTACCCGGCCTTTCCCTACCCCAATTTCACGAAGCTGACCCGCGATGACATCCTTGCTATTCGCGCCTACCTCGCCACGCTGACACCGTTCGCCGACAAACCGCCCCCGCCGGACCTGCGCTTTCCCCTCAATTTCCGCGTGGTGATGCGGCTGTGGAACTATCTGTTCTTCCAGCCGGGAATCCTGCAGCCCGACCAGCAGAAGGGCACAGCGTGGAATCGCGGCCGCTATCTGGTCGAAGGGCTGGCGCACTGCGGTGTCTGCCATACGCCGAAGAACCTGTTTGGCGCCGACCGGCGCGGCCGGGCCCTCAGCGGCAGCGAGGTCGGCGGCTGGTTTGCACCGAGGCTCGATGGCGCAGAGCGCAGCGGCTTGAAATCCTGGAGCGTGGACGATATCGCCGAATACCTGGCAAGCGGCCGCAACGCCAGGAGCCATGCCGACGGGCCGATGACCGACGTGATCACGAACTCCACCTCGAAGATGAGCGACGGCGATGTGCACGCCATCGCGGTCTATCTGAAGAGCCTGCCGCCGGGTCCGCCGGAGCCGGCTGCCAGCCCCCCGCCGGAAGCCGACATGCAGACCGGGGCCGCGATCTACGCGCATCAATGCATCGCTTGCCATGAGGCCGATGGCTCCGGCGCACCGCGCATCTATCCGCCGCTTCCTGGCAACGTGCTGTTGCAATCGGCCGATCCCCTCAGCACGCTTCGTATCATTCTGGACGGCGCGCAGACGATGACCACGCCCCGCGCGCCCAACAGCGGATCGATGCCGGGCTATGCGAAACAGCTATCGGATGAGGAGATCGCCGCCGTCGCGACCTACATCCGCAACTCCTGGGGCAATGCCGCGCCGCCGGTGACGGCAGACCAGGTCGCCAAAGCGCGGCAACCGCCGTAAGGCTCCCTGTCCGCACTACCCAAACATCCTGTTCAGATCACCGCCGGAATAGCCGCCCGCCAAGTCCGCAAACGGTCCCTTCTCCGCCATCTCGCGCGCCGCCCGCATGAAGCCGGCCCAGGCCATGCGCGCGAGCGAGCCGCCGACGCTGATACGGCGCACGCCAAGCTCGGCCGCCTCGTCCACCGACAGCCCGGGCGCGCCGATCAGGAGATTCACCGGCTTCGGCTGCACGGCTTTGACCACCGCACTGATTTCCTCTCTCGTCTTGATGCCGGGCGCATAGAGACAATCGGCCCCCGCCTCCGCATAAGCCGAGAGGCGGTCGATCACGAGAGTGAGGTCCGGCTGCCCCCACAAAAAGGCCTCGCAGCGGCCGACCAGCATCACACCGCTCTGGTCGGCGTCGATCGCCGCGCGCGCCGCCTTGATGCGGGCCACCGCAAGCGCGCGCTCATACAGCGGATTAGCCTTGTCTCCCGTGGAATCCTCGATCGAAAGACCGGCAACGCCCGTCGTCGCCGCGCGCGCGACGTTGACCGCGACTTTCTCCGGCTCGCGCGCAAACCCGCCCTCGAAGTCGGCATTGACGGGAATGTCGACCGCCGCGCACAGCGCAGTGAGATGGTCGCAGACTTCGTCAAGGCTGACGCGGTTGTCGGCCTTGCCGATCGACCAGGCAAAACCTGCGCTGGTTGACGCGATCGCCTTGAAGCCGAGTTGCTGCAGCGCCTTGGCGGTTCCGACATCAAAGGGGTTCGGCAGAACAAAGCAACCGGACTCGTGCAGCTTGCGGAAGCCGGCGCGCTTGTCAGCAGTTGTCAGCGGCATGGTTCTATCCCTTCTTTATTTGTGAGAACTCAAGATAGCGTCGCGCGCCTCAAGCTACAATCTTACGCAAGAATGTTCGCTCCTCCGCGAGAATGAGCTTGTGCTCCTCGGCGAAATTGAAATTGGCAACGCCTTCCGCATCGCTGCGCAGGCGTGCGCGATACGCCTCGTAGGCGGCGAGACTCTCGAACGAGATCAGGCCGAAGGCGACGTTGTTGGTGCCCTCGTTCGGCATGAAGTAGCCGATCAGATCGCCGCCGCATTTGGGGATGATGGAGAGCCAGCGGCGCGCATATTGCTCGAACTGCGCGCGCTTGAACGGATCGATCTGGTAGCGGATGAAGACGGTGATGGTCATGGGGCGCTCCGGTTTCCCATTGGAAGCACGTCATTCCGGGATGGTGCGCGGAGCACCGGACCCGGAGTCTCGAGATTCCTGGTTCGATGCTCCGCATCGCCCCGGAATGACGAGAGCAACTCTCCAAGAGCATACGCTCTTGCCCACCAGCGATGCTTCGTCTATCATCGAACAATGAAAGCAGGACCGGACATCGCGATGGTCGCCTCGCTGGTGGGTGATCCCGCCCGCGCCAATATGCTGACCGCGCTGCTCAGCGGTCGCGCGTTGACCGCAAGCGAGCTGGCGCAGGAGGCCGGCATCACACCGCAGACCGCAAGCTCTCATCTCGCCAAGCTCGAGGCCGGCGGCTTGGTCGAGCCGGAAAAGCAGGGTCGCCATCGCTATTACCGCCTCGCCGACCCCGATGTCGCCGACGTCCTCGAAGGCCTTGCCGGCCTTGCGGCGCGCGCTGGCCACATGCGGGTACGGACCGGGCCGAAGGACCCCGCGCTGCGCCACGCCCGCATCTGCTACGACCATCTCGCCGGCGATCTCGGCGTGCAGATGCTGGAAAGCATGAAGGCGCAGAAGCTGGTGCGGCAGAAGAAGCTGGATATCGAGCTGACCGGCGAAGGCATGCGCTTCCTGGAACGGAACCTGCAGATATCGCCTGCCATGCTGACCCACCCACGCCGCCCGGTATGCAAGGCGTGCCTCGACTGGAGCGAACGGCGCCATCATCTTGCGGGCACGCTTGGCGCGGCCCTGATGACGCGCTTCGCCGAACTGAAATGGGCCGCGCGCGATGCCACGCCCGGCAGCCGCGTGGTCAATTTTTCGCGAACCGGCGAGAAGCGCTTTGCAGCTTTGTTTGGCAACGCCGAATAACACGATCGCGTGTTGTCCGACGTTTCTCGTTATGGCCGGGCTTGACCCGGCCATCCCCGCCTTTAAGCCCTGATGCGCGTCAAGCACGTGGATGCCCGGGACGAGCCCGGGCATGACGAGCAAGCTGGTGAGTCCCGTTCCATGCGATCTACCCTCAGCGCGATTGCCGTCATTGCTGCTCTTCACTCCCCCTTCACTCCCGCCCATGCCGCGGATACGCCGCGCGAGCCTTATGGCATTGCGCTCGAAGGCTTCCCCTATCCCTACCCGGTCAACCTTCTGCCGCTGGTCAATGACGGCGAACAGCTGCGCATGGCCTATATGGACGTGGCCCCAAGCCAACAACCGAACGGCCGCACCGTCGTGCTGCTGCACGGCCGCAATTTTCCTGCGAGCTACTGGGCCCCGGTCATCAAGGTGCTGAGCGAGGCCGGCTACCGCGTGGTGGTGCCGGACCAGATCGGTTTCGGCAAATCCTCCAAGCCGCAAGGCGATCTGCATTTCGACACGCTCGCGCGCAATACCATTACGCTGCTCGACCACCTGCAGATCCCCAAGGCCGACATCATCGCGCATTCCATGGGCGGCATGCTCGCGGTGCGCATTGCGCGCGCCTATCCCGATCGCGTCGCCCATCTGGTGCTGACCGCGCCGATCGGACTCGAGGACTACCGGCTTTACGCGCCGCCGGTGCCGACCGAGAAAATCCTGGAGAGCGAGAACAGGCTGACCGCGGAGGGCTGCCGCAAGCAGCTCGAGACCAACTACTCGATCAAGCTGCCGCCCGACCAGATTACCCCGTTCATCGATGCGCGCTTCAACATCAAGGGTAGCGCGGAGTACCAGCGCTGGCTGCGCGCCTTCGTCAGCTCCGGTCAGATGATCTACCGCGAACCTGTCGTGCACGAGATCCCGCTGATCACGCAGCCGACGCTGTTCATCATGGGCGCCGACGACCACAACGCACCCGGCAGGCCGAACGCGCCAGAAGCGCTGCGGCCGAAGATGGGACATAACGCCGAGCTGGCGCAGGCGCTCGCCGCGAAGATGCCCAACGCCCGCGCCGAGGTGATTCCGAACACCGGCCATCTCGTGTTCCTGGAAGCGCCGCAAAAATACGACGAGCTCGTGCTAGACTTCCTTTCCAAATGAACCTTCTCGACATGAACAAGTGAAAGGCGGGATCGCTTCCGCGAGTCCCGCCTGTTGAAGCGCGATGCGATCAGGCCAATCGCCATCGCGCTTTGGCTCGTTGATTGAGCACGATGTTGCCGGAAAACCGCTACGAACTTTTCCGGATCATGCGCGATCGATCGACTTATCGGTTAGGGAAACAGCGGCGGCCGTAGGGGCCGGGGTGGAAGCCGCGCGGGCAGCTGAACATCGGGCGGCAGCCGCCATAAGGGCCGCGGTGCATGCCGGGACCGCAGCCGCCGGCCACGCGGATCACCTCACCGGATGCAGCCGGGGTCTGGTCGAGCGGCGCGACCGGCATGGCCTGCGACGCGGTCATCGCCATAAGGCTGACGCCGAAAGCAAAAACAGAAGCAGCAAGCAGTTTCATAGACACTTCCTTCCTTCCAAAGTTACCGCGAAGCGGCAATTCGCACTTAAAGAGAAATGATGGCTGTCCGGTAAACCTCTCACCAGTGCCGCCAATGGCGGTGCCAGTGGCGATGACGCCAGCCCCAATGATGGTGATGATGCCAACCCCAGTGCCGACGGCGCCAGCCCCAATGCCGGCTGCGCCAGCCCCGATGGCGGTGCCATCCCCAATGCCGATGCCCGTGACGTCCCCAGCGCACTTGTTCTGGCTTGAGCCGATCGACTTCGTCGCCCGAGACAACGGCTGGATCGGCGTTCTGCGATGCGCCCGCTCTCGCATCGCTAGCCAACGGCGCGGGCGAAAGCGGTGCGGCATTCGCCGTTGCGGCAAGAGCCGCCAGACCCGCCGCACAACCAGCAGCCATCTTGAGAAAATCGCGCCGCTCCATGGCCTTCCTCCTCTCACTTCTGCAATCGGCCAATCGATAGCGAAGAGTTTTGCCGGCACGGCATGAATGGATGCTGAACCGCGCGTGCAGCAAAGACGCAAGATGGACGGGGTCTGCAGCCATACATCTCCACTGTCATTCCGGGATGGTTCGAAGGACCAGACCCGGAATCTCGAGATTCTCAGGTGCGCGATTGCGCACCGTAGTTCACGCTTCGCGTCCCCCGGAATGACGGGAGGACATACCTTCACATTCTCGCGGCGCGTTTGCACCCGAGTTTTGCTTTCGACCACCCTCTTCGAAATGCAGAGGGCGCAGGGAAGGCCGGGTGGCCGCTGCACCCGGGGCCCCCGCGCAAAAGGAATTTGCGCGAGCGCGTTGACCACAGGTACAGGCGGAGACACTCCGGCCTTCCCTGCGCAGTGGTTTACGGCTTACTTCGTACTCTCCCCGGTGAACCAGCGTTTGTCACCGTCGTAAGCGCGATGCGAAGCACCGCCGCCTACTTTGCGCTTGCATGGGCGCGCCAGGACCACACGACTTCGCCGTCCGCATTGATGCCGCTCGTCAGTCAGCACAAACGCGTCCACCGCACCCCGCCTCGCGTTTCGTGACGTTCGCGACACGCCCCTCTGCGATGAGCCGGGATGTGCAAAGGTGTGCGACTGATTTGCCCGACAACGCAAGGTGTGCGCGTGCGGCACTTTAACGCGACGGGCGAATCAGTTTGCGCCGTCGCTCAAGCGCCGAACTCCTGCGCCAGCACGAAGGTCTCTCGCGCGCGGGAAACGTCCGGCCAGTCGCGGTTGAAATCCTTGATCAGCCGCTGGAGCTCCTCGCCGTTCATCATGCGGTCAAGCGCCGCTTCGTCGTCGAACTGGTAGATCGCCTGATGGAGCGCCGGATCGGACAGGCTCCAGAACCGCCACGCCTTGGTCACGCCGAAGGACTTGACGGCATCGGGCAGATGCTCGGTCTGATACCACTTGTCGAATGCGGCGCGTTTGGCGGGGTCAGAGACTGTGGCACGGACGACGAAGAACGCTGCGGGCATTGGTTTCCTCCGGCTTGTTGCTTGCCCGGAGGATAGAGCATTTTGCGGAAAAGTTGGCACCGGTTTCCCGCGGAAGCGAATCATTCCCACCCTGCCCACCTCGCTGAGATACCCGGCTGTGTCACGCCGATCGAACCGCGCTTTTCTTCCGATCCTGCCGCCGACGCCGCAGCCATCCTTTCTCGCCGACATGACCCACGGCCCTTCCCAGGCCGAACCAGCCGAAGCGCGGCGGCTTTGCGGTCCCGTTCAGGATCATGAGCCCGGCTCTCTGAAATTCCTTGAGGCTGCATGTTCCGGCGCGTCCGCGTTCGATCATCGCATCCGCAATGCGCTTGCGAAGCACGTGGCTGTCCCTGTCCGGCGGAATGGTCTTGCAGACATAATCCAGCGCCGCGGTCATCATGGCGATCGTATTCTGATCAAACTCTGTCAACATCAGGTGGCTCGAGACAAAAGGTTTGCGTTTTCCGGAGCCTTCGGCTCCGGCGGCCCAAACTGAGCGCAACAATCCAGGGAAAGGACGGACTTGCCTTAGCGCCAGAACCTTTCCGCCCCTATAACGTCCGACGAAAAATTTCCTTGTCCGGCGCGTGGCCCTAAACTGCGCCGAATATCCCATGCGATCATGCTCGGCTCAGGGCCCTAACGAAGTTCTAATTCGCGCCGTGTCGCCGGCGGATTGCAGAATTCCGATATCCTTTGGATGTCCCGCTTTGCGATCACCCGGAACCCGGCGGCCTGTTCACGTTGACGCGACTGCGCCCGAATTGCCTCGCCCTGCCGCTCGCGCCGTCACACTTTCCTCAAAGAGGCGAACAAGCATAACCCTATCAAGCGGTGGGCTGGGTCAGCCTGCGTAGGGATGTTCACCCAAACCAGAGGAGACAGCCATGGCAGCTCACGTCAAGCCAATTCCCGAAGGCTTCCATACCATCACGCCCTATGTGGTTGCCGATGGCGCAGAGAAGGTCATCGGCTTCATGAAAGAGGCCTTCGGTGCGCAACCGACCTTCGATCCGATGATGCGCGCTGACGGCAAGATCATGCACGCGGAGTTCAAGATCGGCGACTCCATCCTGATGATCGCCGACGCCTCGGAACGCGCGCCGGCCGCCTCGGTCGCGCTGCATCTCTATGTCCCCAATGTCGACGCCGTCTATCAAAAGGCGATCAAGGCCGGCGCCACGTCGCTGATGGAGCCGCAGGATCAATTCTATGGCGACCGCAGCGCCAGCGTCAGGGACGCCGCGGGCAATCGCTGGCTGATCGGCACGCATGTCGAAGACATCTCGCCGGCCGAGATGAAGAAGCGCGCGGCCGAATTCATGAAGCAGCAGAACAAGGCGGCATAGGCCTCGTAGCAAATCGTAGATCGTAGATTGTGAGGCGGGTTAGGCGAAGCCGTATCCCGCCTCTCTTTTTTGGCGTCGCGGGCGGAGCGCGGATTGTGCGGAGCCTGTCATCGGGCGCGCATTCGCGCGACCGGTTGGCTTATTCCGCCCCCTCGTGGGATTTCTTGTTTGGCTATTGCCGCTTGGCGGGCGGCCCATTCTTGCCTCCCGGCATGCCCTGGATCTTCGAGGGATCCTGTTGCCGCACGGTCGGATTATCCGAGTTGCCCGTCGCGGAGCCGACTGTTCCCGAGCGCGCCGCCGGCCCGTTCTTGTTTCCCGGATAACCCTGGATTCCAGCGCCGGAATTTTGTCCGCTGGGAACCGTGACGTTCGGGCTGTTTGCGCCCGGGTTGTTGGTCGATTGCGCCAACGCCGGCAGAGCCGATGTCGTCAGCGCCAGTATGGCTGCGCCTGCAATCATCTTCATGGTGTCGACCTCGATGATGTTTTCCGTGCTGTGCGAACGTCCGCCGGCACCCGCACGTTCCGATTCATGGCGAATTAAAGCGCGTCAGTCAGTCGCACCCGGTCGGCGCGAGAGCGCCGCACAAAGCCGAGCGCATCACATCAGTTTCATGGGCGCATCACCAACGAGGCGAAGGTGGATACGGCTGATCATATCCAGACGGAGGGTCTCCGCGGCGCTGATGGCGGCATTGGTCTGTCGCAACGTGCTGACGTTCGAGCCGAACGACACGATTCCGCCGAGCATCAAGGCGATCGATCCGAGCGCGGCGACCTGACCAAACCCGAACAGGCCGAGTATCGCGACAAGCAGAAGTGCGACGCCGGCGGCGATCGCGGCCTTCGACGCCAGAATGAACTTCCGGCATCGTTCGGCGACCCCGGCAAGCTCCTCGATGCGCGCTTCGATCTGTGAAATCTCGTCGGCGGGATCGTCTTCGGTCATCGGATTCAAGATCGTATCGTAGGATGGGCCAGCAAAGCCTAACCCACCGCGTTGTTGGAAGGCAAAGAATGGTGGGGTC
>CAYVVB010000482.1:0-14667 GCA_964454955.1 uncultured Bradyrhizobium sp.
CGCTCCATTGTGCCGCAATCGGTGATGCCGGGATATTCGTTCCTCGCCAAGTCCGAGATCGACACGACGATGACTGCGCAAAACATGCGCACGTTGCGTGAGGTGGGCGTGCCTTACACGGACGAGCAGATCGCCAACGCCATGGCCGACCTGAAGGCGCAGGATGATCCGGACAGTGCGGACGCCGATGCCTTCACCAAGCGCTACCCCAAGGCGGTGGTGCGCAACTTCGACGGCAAGGGCGGCGCGCCGACCGAACTGGACGCTCTGATCGCGGACCTGCAGATGCTGGGCACGCTGGTCGACTTCAAGATCTACAACGAAAAAGCCAACCTGCGTTGAGAAGGCTTAAGCGATGCAAGCCATCATCATGACACAGAACGTGGCGTCGTCGCTCGTGACGACGCTCTGGACACCGATCTTCGTCGCGATCTTCGTTGGGATCGTGACCTATGCCCTCTGGCCTCGCAACAAGGCCGCTTTCGACGAGGCGGCACGCATGCCGTTGCGGGAGGATTGATACCATGACCGATCACAGCGATATCGACAGCGTCTCCGGCACCGCCACGACGGGGCATCAGTGGGACGGCATCAAGGAGTTGAATACCCCGCTGCCACGGTGGTGGGTCTACACCTTCTATCTCACCATCATCTGGGCGATCGGCTACTGGATCCTTTTTCCGGCCTGGCCGCTGGTCTCCGGCTATACGCGCGGCATGCTGGGATATTCCTCTCGTGCCAACCTTGCGGTCGAGCTTGCCAATTTGAACCAGCTCCGCGGTGAGAAGATGGCTGCGCTCGCTTCGGCCTCGCTCGCCGATATCGAGAAGGATCCGGCTCTGCTGGCTCTGGCGCGAGCTCGCGGCAGGACGGTGTTCGGTGACAATTGCGCACCCTGCCACGGCACCGGCGCCACCGGCTCCAAGGGCTTTCCAAACCTGAACGACGACGACTGGCTGTGGGGCGGCACCCTCGACCAGATCATGCAGACGATCAGCTTCGGCGCGCGGAACGGCCATGAGAACGACCACGAGGGCCAGATGCTAGCCTTCGGCAAGGACGGCACACTGAAGCCCGACCAGATCGTCACGGTCGCAAACTACGTGCGCTCCCTATCCGGCCTGCCCACGCGGGAGGGATACAATGCGGCTGAGGGCGCCAAGATCTTCGCGGAGAACTGCGCGGTCTGCCACGGCGACAATGCCAAGGGCAACCAGGACGTCGGCGCGCCGAATCTCACCGACAAGATCTGGCTGTATGGCTCCGACGAGGCGACCATCATCGAAACCGTCACCAACGGCCGTGCCGGCGTGATGCCCGCATGGGAGGGACGGCTCGATCCAGTGACGCTGAAGGCCATGGCGGTCTTCGTTCACTCGCTGGGTGGAGGAAAATGATCTCCGGGGGACGCGGCCGCATCCGTTCTGTTTGAGCTGGATCAAGTACGCCCCCGGCACGAGGTCTAGTTTCAAGTCGCAAGTGCGAGATAGTAGCGAACCATGAACAAGCCCGTGTCCCCCCAGGATCTGCAAGCCGACAGTTACGGGCCGCTTTATGCGGCCCCCAAGAAGGTCTATCCGCAGAGCGTTTCCGGGACGTTCCGGCGCGTCAAATGGGCGCTGATGGCGATCTGCCTCGGCATCTATTACTTCCTGCCCTTCGTGCGCTGGAATCGGGGACTGGGCGCACCCGACCAGGCGGTGCTGATCGATTTTCCCAGCCGCCGCTTCTATTTCTTCTTCATCGAGTTGTGGCCGCAGGAGGTCTACTACTTCACCGGCCTGCTGATTCTCGCCGCCATGACGCTGTTCCTGATGAACGCGCTCGGCGGTCGCATCTGGTGTGGCTATCTCTGCCCGCAAACGGTGTGGACAGACGTGTTCTACGCTGTCGAGCGCCTGGTCGAGGGTGATCGCCGCGAGCGCATGAAAAAGGATGCGGCGGCCCATAAGTGGACGCCCAAGCGCATCTCCGAGGTCGTTCTGAAGCACACGATCTGGCTGATGATCGCCTGGTGGACCGGCGGCGCCTGGGTGCTCTATTTCGCCGATGCGCCGACGCTCGTGAAGGATCTGGCGACGCTGCAGGCTCCGCTCATCGCCTACGTCTGGATCGGCATCCTGACCGCGACGACCTACCTGCTCGCCGGCTACATGCGCGAGCAGGTCTGCACCTACATGTGCCCGTGGCCGCGCATCCAGGCCGCGCTTACTGACGAGTGGGCGCTCAACGTCACCTATCGCTATGACCGCGGCGAAAAGCGGACTTCCGTGAAGAAGGCCGCCGAATTGCGCGCGCTCGGTCAACAGGTGGGCGACTGCGTCGACTGCCTTCAATGCGTGGCGGTCTGCCCGACTGGCATCGATATCCGCAACGGGCCCCAGCTGGAATGCATCCAATGCGGGCTGTGTATCGATGCGTGCGACACGGTAATGAAGAAGATCGGGCGTCCGACCGGCCTGATCGGCTACGACAACGACATCAACATTCACCGCCGCGAGGCCGGCAAGCCGCCAATCTACCGGATCGTCCGTCCGCGCACCGTCATCTACAGCCTCGTGATTGCGCTCGTCGGCGGCATCATGCTGTACACGCTGGCGACGCGCTCGATGCTAGACGTCAACGTGTTGCATGACCGCAACCCGGTGGCGGTCAGGCTCAGCGACGGCTCGATCCGTAATGCCTATACCGTGCGCCTGCTCAACAAGAGCGGCTTCGAGCGCGTCGTCACCATCGATGTCGAGGGGCCGGTCAATGCCACCCTGCACGTGGTCGGCACCGATTCGGTGGCGTCGCAGCGGCCCGAGGTCGTGATCGGACGCGACCAGACCACCGAACTGCGCGTGCTGGTGACCGCGCCGGAAGAAAAGAACCCGCAGAAGTCGATTCCCGTGCACTTCCGCGTCACCGATACCGGGCTCGGCGAGGTTGCCTCGACCATCGACAATTTCGTGGCGCCTTGAGCCTTTCGGAGTTTTGCCATGTCAACACGCGGTTCGCAAAGAAAGCTGACCGGGCTTCATGTGCTTCTCATGCTGCTCGTGTTCTTCGGCGTCATCATCGGCGTCAACGTGACCATGGCGAAGCTTGCGATCGACACCCTTCCGGGCACCGAGGTCGATAGCGCCTACAGCGCGAGCCTCGGCTACGAGAAGGAAATCAAGGAAGCGCACGACCAGGACGCGCGGAAGTGGGACGTTGACGCCCATGTCGAGCGCAGCGCCGACGGTGCGGCGCAGCTCCAGGTGGAAGCGCACGACAAGGCCGGCAAGCCGGTCACCGGTCTGAATTTCGAGGGCCGTTTCGAGCGGCCGACCGACAAGCGCGCCGACCTTGCGGTGGCGCTCAAGGAAGTCGGCATCGGCATCTATCGTGGCCGCGTGGCGGAGATCGCACCGGGCCAATGGGACCTGGTGCTGGAAGGTGACGCTGCGGGACAGCGCATGTTCCTGTCGAAGAACCGCGTGCTGCTCAACTGACGGACGGTGCATCATGCAGGCGACGCGCGACTTCTCGCATTACGTCAAGCACCTGGGTTCGGGGCTCGCGCATATCGATCTCGCGGTCGAGGGCGTCCACTGCGCCGGATGCATGGCGAAGATCGAGCGCGGATTGTCGGCGCTCTCCGACGTCACGCTGGCCCGTGTCAATCTGACCGACCGCCGCGTGGCAGTGGAGTGGAAGGAGGGCACGCTCGATCCCGCCGGCTTCGTCGATCGTCTCGCCGAGCTCGGCTACAAGGCCTATCCGTTCGAAAGGGCGGCCACCGAGAATGCGGAAGCCGAACAGACGCGCTTTCTGTTGCGCTGTCTCGGCGTCGCCGCGTTCGCCACCATGAACGTGATGATGCTGTCGATCCCGGTCTGGTCGGGCAATGGCAGCGACATGTTGCCCGAGCAGCGCGATTTCTTTCATTGGCTGTCGGCGCTGATCGCGCTGCCCGCGGTCGCTTATGCCGGCCAGCCGTTCTTCGCCTCGGCATTTCGCGCGCTCAAGGGCCGCGGCGTCAACATGGACGTGCCGATCTCGATCGGCGTGATTCTGGCGCTCGGCATGAGCGTCGTCGAGACCATCAATCACGCCGAGCATACCTATTTCGACGCCGCGATCATGCTTTTGACCTTCCTTCTGGTCGGGCGCTATCTCGATCAGAACATGCGGCGCAGGACCCGCGCGGTGGCGGGAAATCTCGCCGCACTGAAATCGGAGACCGCAGCCAAGTTCATCGGCCCGGACGAGATCTGCGCGGTCCCGGTCGCGGCGATCGCGCCCGGCGATATCGTGCTCCTGAGGCCGGGCGAGCGCTGCGCGGTCGACGGCACGGTCATCGAGGGCCAATCCCAGGTCGACCAGAGCCTGATCACCGGCGAGACGCTGCACGCCACGGTCGGCGAGGGCAGCGCCGTCTACGCCGGTTCGCTCAACATTTCCGGGACCTTGCGGGTGCGGGTTTCCGCCGCGTCCGAGGGCACGCTGCTGTCCGAGATCACGCGGTTGCTCGACAATGCCCTGCAGGCGCGTTCGCGCTACATGCGGCTCGCCGATCGCGCCTCCCGGCTCTACGCGCCGGTGGTGCATGCGGCCGCGCTGCTGACGGTGCTGGGCTGGGTATTCTTTGGCGCAAGCTGGCATGATGCCATCGTCACCGGGATCGCCGTGCTCATCATCACCTGTCCCTGTGCGCTCGGGCTTGCGATCCCGACCGTGCAGACTGTCGCATCGGGCGCGCTGTTCAAGGCGGGCGTCCTGCTCAATGCGGGCGATGCCATCGAGCGGCTCGCGGACGTCAATTATGTGATTTTCGACAAGACCGGTACGCTCACGCTGCCCGAACTCGAAGTGACCAACGCCGCCGATATTCCTGCCGATATCTTCGCGCTGGCCGGCCAGCTCGCCCTGTCGAGCCATCATCCGGTAGCTGCGGCGGTGGCGCAGGCGGCAGGCGCAAGATCGCCGTTGGTCGGCGCGGTCGAGGAGGCGGGGCAGGGCGTGCGTGCCGAGATCGGCGGCGTCGAGGTGAAGCTCGGCAGGCCATCTTTCTGCGGCGCGGAGCAGTTGGTCAGGGATGGCGCAAGCGCCGATCCGGAAGCGTCCGTCGTGGCCTTCCGCCGCGGCGAGGAGACATATCTGTTCTCGGTGCGGCAGGCCCTGCGTCCCGACGCCAAGGCTGTGATCGCAGCGCTGCAGCAGCGCAACATCGAAGTCGAAATCCTCTCGGGCGACCGGGAAGCTGCGGTGCGAGCCGCCGCAACCGCACTCGGCGTCGATGGCTGGCGCGCGGGCGTGACGCCGGCCGACAAGATCGCGCGGATCGAAGAGCTGAAGCAGCGCGGCTTCAAGGTCATGATGGTCGGCGACGGCATCAATGACGCGCCTTCGCTGGCTGCGGCTCATGTGTCGATGTCGCCGATCAGCGCCGCGCATCTGAGCCAGGCGACTGCCGATCTCGTCTTCCTCGGCAAGCCGCTCGCGCCTGTCGTTTCGGCGATCGATTTCTCGCGCAAGGCGTTGCGCGTGATGCGGCAAAACCTCTATCTCGCCATCATCTATAACTTCCTGGCGGTGCCGATCGCGATTTTCGGCTTCGTGACGCCGCTGATCGCGGCGGCGGCGATGTCCGGCTCGTCGATCCTGGTCATGCTCAACGCGTTGCGCGCCCGCAGCGCCGGGAGCAAGAAGCAGCCAGCTACGGCGACCGACGGCTTTGCGCAGGCCCGCGTCTTGAGCTACGGGGATTCCTGATGGAAGTGATGATCATTCTCGTGCCTCTTGCGCTCGGCCTCGGGCTCACGGGCTTGCTTGCCTTCCTCTGGTCCCTGAAAAGCGGCCAATACGACGACCTCGAGGGCGCGGCCTGGCGCGCGATCTCCGACGACGATTGAGCGGGGTAGCCCGCGTGAGCGCAGCGACACGCGGGTCCCGGGACTGCGGAAGATTGCGCGGATGTCGCTACCGCCGCCGCTCCCATGCGCGAAGGTACGCCGCGCTCAAGTCACCAACAGCTTGCGGTACAGCGCGCCGTAGCAAGCCGCCGACAGGTCCCAGCTGAAGCTTCGCGCCCTGGCGCTGCGGCGCATCCAGTCCAGGCGGTCTGTCGCCACGAAGGCCGCAAACGCGCGACGGATGCCGCCGAGAAAGGATTCCGTCGACGGCTGCGCGAACAGAAATCCGGTTTCCCCGTCGGTGATGGTCTCCGCGAGGCCGCCGGTCTGGTGGCCGATCGGCAACGAACCGAAGCGCTGGGCATACATCTGGCTCAAGCCGCAGGGCTCGAACCGCGACGGCATCAACGTGAAATCGCTGCCGGCAAAGATCCGCCGCGCCTGGGCGTCGTTGAAGCCGATCGTGACGCCGATCGCATCGGGCCGGCGTCGGTGTGCATCGACCAGCGCCTGCTCGAATTGCGGTTCGCCCGAGCCTGTGACCACGATCTGCCCGCCGGATTCGATGATCTCGTCGGCGGCCGACAGCACGAGGTCGATGCCCTTCTGGTGAACGAGGCGCGCGACCAGCCCGAAGATCGGCCCGCGTGAGAGCGCCAGCCCGAACTGTTTGCGCACGTAGTCGGTATTGGCCCGCTTGCCTTCCCAGTCGCCGGCGCCGAACGGCTGCGCGAGTTGCGCGCAGAAGCGCGGGTCCCAGCTTTCGTCGATGCCGTTGAGGATTCCGGTCAATTGCGAGGCGTTCGACCGGATGCGCAACAGGCCCTCCAGCCCGCAGCCGAACTCGCTCGTCGTGATCTCCCTGGCATAGGTCGAGCTGACGGTCGTCAGATGCGAGGCGTAGACGATGCCGCCTTTGAGGAAGGACAGCTTGTCGTAGAATTCGATCCCGTCGATATGGAAGGCGTTCTCCGGCGCGCCGATCCGGCGCAGCGACTCCTTGGGGAAGAGGCCCTGATAGGCCAGATTGTGGATCGTCAGGATCGAGGGAATCTGGGCGCCGCTCCAGGCCAGATAGGCCGGCACGAGCGCCGCCGGCCAGTCATTAGCGTGGACCAGGTCCGCTGCCCAATTCTTGTCCAGCTTGCCTGTCGCAAGTTCGGCGGCGGCGCTGGCGAGCCGGCCGAAGCGGATATCGTTGTCCGGCCAGTCGCGCCCGGACTCATCGCCGTAAGGATTGCCGGGACGGTCGTAGAGCGCGGGGCACAGCAGGACATAGACCGGCAGGCCGTCCTTGGTCGCCGCGCGCCCGAGCGTGCAGGCCGGCATTTCCCCGAATGACGGGGACTGGCCGACGATTTCAATATGGGTGAGTTGCTCGACGACGTCGCTATAGCCCGGCAACAGGATCCTGACATCGCTCCACGAGCGCAGTGCCCGGGGAAGAGCAGCGGAAACGGCGGCCAGTCCGCCCACGCGGACGAAATCGTCCATCTCCGTCGTGACAAATAAGACCTTCAAAAAAAGCCCCGCACGTTTTCCCAGTCTCCGAGGGTCGCGCTGTCAAATGCTGCCATGCAAGAACGGGTCCAGTTTCTCGGTTCAAGGGGCCGGCCGAAAGCCCGTGAAGCGGAATGCTTCCCCAAGCGGCGTTCGCCGTTTAGGGTCACTGCCCGCGCGCGCCGAAAGGCCAACTGCCCCTGGGAGTTTTCGCCGATGACCATAGCGGAGAATGGTGAGAGCCATTTGACAGGTTGCTTGGCCGGTCTTCGCGTGCTCGATTTTTCGACCAGCATCGCCCGCCCGCGCGGCGCGTGCATGCCCGTCGATATGGGCGCCGCCCCCGAATAGCGGCCGGACAAGAACAAGAGCAAGGAAACGGGAGAAGAACGATGAAGAGCTTCCAGGTTGCCGATTTCAACGCGCCCCTGAAAGAAGTCGATCAGCCGACGCCGCAGCCGACCGGAACGCAGGTGCTGATCAAGGTGAAGGCGGCCGGCGTGTGCCACAGCGATCTGCACATCTGGGAGGGGGGCTACGAGCTCGGCCACGGCCGCAAGCCGCTGTCATTGAAGGATCGCGGCGTTTCGCTGCCGCGCACGATGGGTCACGAGACGGTCGGCGAGGTGGTGGCGTTCGGGCCGGATGTGAAGGAGGCCGACAAGGGTGATCTGAAGATCGGCGATGTCGCACTGGTCTATCCCTGGCTCGGCTGCGGCCAATGTGCAACCTGTCTTGCGGGCGATGAGAACATGTGCCTGAAACCGCAGTCGCTCGGCGTCTATTGCGATGGCGGTTACGCCGACCACATGACGGTGCGCCATCCCAGATATCTTCTGAACTTGAAGGGGCTCGATCCCGTCACCGCCGCGCCTTACGCCTGCTCGGGCGTCACGACCTACAGCGCGCTGAAGAAGGTGGAGAAGGATTTCGGCACGCCCATCGTCATTTTCGGCGCCGGCGGCCTCGGCCTGATGGCGCTGTCGCTGCTCAAGGCGATGGGCGGCAAGGGCGCGATCGTCGTGGATATCGATGCGAAAAAGCGTGAGGCGGCCGAAAAGGCCGGCGCGCTCGCAACCGTCGACGGCAAGGCGCCGGACGCGCTCGAGCAGCTTGTGAGGAAAGCCGGCGAACCGATTCGCGCCGCGATCGATCTCGTCGGCAATGCCGCGACCGCGCAACTCGGTTTCGACTGCCTGACCAAAGGTGGCAAGCTCGTGATCGTGGGCCTGTTCGGCGGCGGCGCGCCCTGGGCGCTGCCGCTGATCCCGATGAAGGCCATCACCATCCAGGGCAGCTATGTCGGCAACCTGCGTGAGACGAAGGAATTGCTCGACCTCGTCCGTGCGAAAAAGGTCCCGCCGATTCCCGTCACCACCATGCCGCTCGCCAAGGCCAATGAGGCACTCGTCGACCTGCAGAAGGGCCGCCTGGTCGGCCGCGCGGTGCTGGTGCCCTAGACTCCGTCATTCCGGGCGCGCGAAGCGCGAACCCGGAATCTCGCGCCACAACCTCGAGGTTCCAGGTTCGCTCGCTTTGCGAGCGCCCCGGAATGACGCTTCCCAAGACGAAAGAATCCCCATGTCCGCTAACAATGCCTTCCACATTGCCGTGCTTGCCGGTGACGGCATCGGGCCCGAGGTCATGGCGCCCGCGCTGGAAATCCTGCGCAAGGTCGAGGCGAAATCCGATCTGAGATTCCGCTTCACCGAGGCACCGGCCGGCGCCAACCACTATCGCGAGACCGGCAAATCGATGCCGGACTCTACCGTGCGGCTCTGCGAGGAGGCGGACGCGATCCTGGTGGGGGCCTGTGGGCTGCCCTCGGTGCGCTATCCCGACAACACCGAGATCATGCCGCAGGTGGAGCTGCGCTTCCATTTCGATCTCTATGCCGGCGTGCGCCCGGCGCGGCTGATTCCCGGGGTGCCGAGTCCGATCGTCGGCGCCGATCAGCGTGGTATCGATCTCGTCGTGATCCGCGAATCCACCGAAGGCCTGTTCGCCTCGATGGGGAAGGGCATCGTCACCCATGAGGATGCACGCGAGACGCTGGTGATCACCCGCAAGACGTCGGAGCGTCTGTTCGAGTTTTCCTTCAAGCTTGCCGAGCGCCGCAAGGCACGAGGCCGGCCCGGCGCCTTGGCCTGCGTCGACAAGGCCAACGTTTTCAAGGCCTTCGCGTTCTTTCGCGAGATGTTCGACGAGGCGGCTCAACGTCATCCGCAGGTGAAGACCGACCGCCTTTACGTCGATGCGTGCTCGGCCATGCTGGTCAAGCGTCCGTGGGACTTCGACGTGATGGTGATGGAGAACATGTTCGGCGACATCCTCTCCGATCTGACCGCGGGTTTAATCGGCGGCATGGGGATGGCGCCGTCCGCCGACATGGGTGACCGCCATGCGGTGTTTCAGCCCTGCCACGGGACCACGCCCGACATCATGGGGCAGGGCAAGGCCAACCCAACCGCGATGATCCTGTCCACCGCGATGATGCTGGACTGGCTCGCGGACAGACATGGTCTCGAGAGCGCGGCCGAAGCCGGCGAGCGCATCGAGCGCGCGGTCGATAAGGTCTATGCCGAAGGCATCAAGCCGATGGAGTTCGGCGGCGGCAACGGCACCGCCGATATTGCCAAGGCGGTGCTCGCTGCGCTGTAGCTCGAAAGGGCGATCGAAGGGGCTCCCCCTATCCGAATCACCATCCCCAGCCGCCACCCCAGCCCCATCCTGGGCCGGCTCCCCAGCCCACGCCCACGGCGGGGCCGCCCCAGCCCACGCCCGGGCCGCCCCAGCCGACGCCTACGACCGGGCCCGCGCCCCAGCCAACGCCCACTGCCGGGGTCACGCCCCACCCCACTTCAGGGCCCGCGTCCCAGGCGTAAGCACTACGCCAGGGACGACGCCACACCGGGCGTGGACCCCAGGCAAGGGAGCGTCGCCAGCCACGATGCCATACGCGACGGGGACCCCAGGCTACGCGAGGACCAAAGGCAAACGAGCGACGCCAGCCGGGATGCCATGCGCGGCGAAACGCCACGCGTGGGCCAAAGGCATGGGCGCGGCGCCATCCGTGTCGCCAAGCGACCTGCTCGACATTTGTGGTCTGGCCGGCGACCTGGTCCGCATGCGGAAGGCCGTTCGGCATCGCCGCAGCCGGGCCGGAACCGAACGCAACGCCGCCGAGCGCGGCTAACCCGATGGCAGCAACTTTCAGTTTCATGGCAGTCTCCTTCCTTGGAAACTCCAAGAACTGCCGCCGCACGGGTTGGTTGCTAATGCGGGATTGCGGTTTGCGATTTGACCCTGATCGAATTGCCGAAGGCGCGGGAACCGGCGCCTACTTCCCCTTGAACTGCGGCTTGCGCTTTTCCATGAAGGCTTGCCTGCCTTCGCGAAAATCCTCGCTGTCCATGCAGGCGGTGCCGATCTTGTTCACGGCCTCCATGTCGCGCTCGGCCGCGTCCTTCAGAACCTGCGCAATGGTGATCTTGGCCGCCTTGATCGCCAGCGGCGCATTGCCGGAAATGGTGCGGGCGATGTCCATGGTCGCATCCCACAGCTCATGATCGGGCCGCACACGGTCGACGAGGCCGATGCGCAGGGCTTCCGCAGAGTCGATTCGCATGCCTGTGTACAGCAGAAGCCGCGCCCAGGAGGGGCCGACCAGCGATACGAGGTGCTTGAGCCCGTCATAGCCATAGGCGATGCCGAGCTTGGCGGCGGGAATGCCGAACTGGCTGTTCGCGGCTGCGATGCGGATGTCGGTGAGCATCGCCACCAGCATGCCGCCGCCGAGGCAGAAGCCGCGGATACAGGCGATGGTCGGCTTCGGATAGTCGGCGAGCAGGGCCCGCTGCGCGGCGCTGCGCCTGGAATATTCCTCGGAGGCTCGGGCGTTGTGCCGCTCTTTCTCGAACTGGCTGATATCCGCGCCGGACACGAAGGCCTTGTCGCCGGCTCCACGCAGCACCACGACACGCACGTCCGGATCGTCGCGCAATTCTGTCAGCGCGTGACCAAGCCCCTCCCACATCGCGAGCGACATCGCGTTGCGTTTCTCGGGATTGTTGAAGGTGACGATGCCGACGCCGTCTTCCGTCCGCTGCAGGATCTTTCCGTCGGCGTAGGATTTTTGCCTGCTCTCTTGCTTGCTCTGGGGAGTGTCCGGCATGGAACGGCTTTCGGCTCTCTCAAAAGAACGGAGGCCCGCTTGCGCGAACCGGTCGCAAGAGAGCTTAGACGATCACGAGGGAGGCGTGGAGGATCGTTCGCGCCCATCGGCCATGCGCCAGCCCTTGAGGGCCCGTGCGGCATCCGCGCTCAGTGCGAACGATGCGCCGCCGAGGCGGTGATTGGCGAATTGCCGGGCGCATGATCCCCGGCTTTGCGAGGCGGTCGTGCGCTCTCGACAACGCTCACGAGAAGCAATTGCAAGACTGACGCGGCCGCATCCCGAGGGTGCGGCGCGCGTGAAGTGTCTATCGTTCAAGGCATCAACTATTAAGCAGCACAATGCCGGCTTTGGTGACGGCAGGCTGGTCTTGTCGCAATCGGACCAGGACGTGACTTGGCAAGGCGTCGGCGGCTTGGCAAGGCGACTGCCTGTTCGATACAGCGATCACTCTTCGTTGGCAGCGATCGATTCCATCAAGGACACGAGCTGGCGCTGGACCGTCTGATCCTTGATCTTGCTATAGGCCCGCAGCAATCTCAGGCTGAACGCGCTGTCAAGAAACAGAAGGCTCTCGACTTCGCGCGACTTGTTGTCGCCGTCGTAGAAGAACGTCACGGGCACATCGAGTGCGGCGGCGATCTGCTGAAGGCGGGCGGCGCCGACGCGGTTGACGCCCTTTTCGTACTTCTGGACCTGCTGAAAGCTGACGCCGAGTTTTTCGCCAAGCTCTGCCTGCGAGATCTTCTGTTCGACGCGCCGCAACCGGATCCGCTTCCCAAGCTCAATGTCGGGCTTGCCGGCACTGCGCTGCTTCATTTTCTTAGCCGCTGATTTGTTCATTATGGTGTCACCGTCCTTCGGTCGAAAAGCCCCCGAATAAATGGGTCAGGGGTGCGCCCATATATACCGCTTCGAGTTCCCGTGGATGGATGAATTCGTCGCGGAACCATGGGTATTTCGCAGGATTGAAGGCTTCAATTAGCCAATCGATCATCTGGCGAACCCTGGGAATGCGGCCGCTGGTAGGATGGTACGACAGCCAGATATCGAACGACCAGCGCAGGTCGAAATCCAGAGGTACTATCTTCCCCCCGAGCGCGCAGGCGTAAGTAGGAAATACGCCGATGCCGGCGCCGTTGGCGACCGCCCAATAGTTTGCGCTGGAGACGTTTGTCTTCATCACCACCAGGTCGCGCTGGGCGTAGCCGGAGAACACGCTCTCGAAGGCCTCCTTCGCTGCTGCTTCGTCGGCGATCTGCAACACCAGGCGATGTTTGGCCATGTCCGCAAGATTTTTCGGGACGCCGCAAGCGTTGATGTATTGCTGGCTCGCGAACAGCATCAAATGCATGCGGCCGAGCCGGACCAGCTTGACGTCGAGCGCGGCGGGCCGCGACAGGTGGATCGCAACGTCTGCCTCATGTCGCGAGACATCGGCCGAGCGCATCGCGCAATGAAGATCGACCACGATGTTGGGGAAGGACCGCTGAAACTCGACCAGTCGTGGTGCGAGCCAGAACGTTCCCAGGCCCTCGGTGATGGCGACCCTGATCTCGCCGGAGAGCGCATTGGCGGCGCCGTCGCTCGCGCGCAACAACTCGAAGGCCGCCGCTTCCATGCGCTCGACCGCCGAGACGACCCGCGCGCCATCTTCGGTCAGGCGCGCGCCGTGAACGTCGCGCGTGAACAGGGTCGTGCCGGTCTGCCGTTCGAAATCGTCGATGCGCCTGCGCACGGCGTTGATGGAGAGGCCAAGCCGGTCCGCGGCCGAGCGGAAACTGCCGCAGCGCGCAACTTCCAAGAACATCCGCGCCGCGTCCCAATCCGTGAGACCGGCGGTCGCAGTTTTGCGTTCCTCTTGGGGAACGCCCCTTTCCACTGCGAGATGCATACAAGCCCTTTCCGGCTGCTAAACTTCGCAGAATACTTGGCAAACCACAACCCTGACGGGTCCTTGGACCACGCATTTTCGCGCTCGTGTTTGCGGGTCCTGGAGAGGTTCCAGTCGTCTTGCCGAAGGAGCGGTGCGGCACGGTGGTTGGAACAAGGCCATGCCTGAAAGGATCGAGATCTCAAGCCGCGATGCAGCGAAATGGCATTCGAACCGTTCCCTCATTCATGTTAGGATCGGGAAGGCTTCGACAACGTTTCGGAAGCTCGGGAATGGAAACAGAAACAGTGGTCAATTCAGACGAACAATTACTTGCGGTTCTTGCAATGCTCGAGGAATGCCGGGCCGCCCTGGTCGAGAGCGGAAACCGGGAAACGGCACATTTGGTGTCGATCGCCGTCCTGGATGCGCGGATGAAGCTCAGCCGGATCAGCGAGGACGAGCTCATTGCCCTTTGCGAAGAGATGATGCCGGACGAGATCGCAGAAGAATTGCGATCGGAGGAGGGGCCGCGCCGACGTCCGCTGCTCCGGGTGGTCAAGTAGCTGGGAAGCCGGTTCAGCCGCACCTTGCGGCGGCGATGCCGCATTTGTGATCCCCCAGCCTTGGATGCAGCACGGTCAGCGCTGGAGCGCGCTCACCGGCTCGGCTAGGCCATTTTCCGGAAAACCGCTGGCGATCTTGGGCTGATCGGCTTGGCCGATCCGGGCCAGAGTCTGATTCCGGCCGGCAGACGACATCGGGGCCTGTTGCACAAATCCCTTCATTCGTTGCATGAAACCGGTTCTGGCCATCGCTCGCCTTTTTCCGTTCGGGGCTGGCCGCTCACAGCGTGGGCTCTCAGGAGATGACGATAAGACTATGAGTGAGAATGTCACGATCCCCGCGGCGCTGATCGCGGGCCTGATCAGCTTCCTGTCGCCTTGCGTGCTGCCGCTGGTACCTCCCTATCTGGTCTATTTGACCGGCGCCACCATCGAGCATCTTGAAAGTGATGAGCCGGTGTCGGCCTCCAAGCGCGTGGTGATGCTGTCGGCCGCCTTGTTCGTATTGGGCTTCTCCACCGTGTTCGTCCTGCTTGGCGCCAGCGCGTCGCTGATCGGCGGCCTGATCCGCGCCTGGTCCGAACAGCTCTCGATTCTGGCCGGTATCGTCATCATCGCAATGGGATTGCACTTTCTGGGACTGACCCGGATCGGGCTGTTGATGCGGGAGGG
>CAYVVB010000483.1:0-3469 GCA_964454955.1 uncultured Bradyrhizobium sp.
GGTTTAACACTCCCACACAACACTGTTGGGCGCGTAAAGACCCCCCCCCCACCCGGCTCGCCATTTGCTGGCGCCCTCGACCCTCCCCCCAGGGCCGGGTGAAGATAAGCGCGCGAGGCACATCACACCGCCACATCGTCACACCGCCATTTTGCGATGCAACACAGGCGCGCCGGCAGTGAGGCTTTCGGCCGCATCGATGATGGCGTTGGCATCGATGCCGTAAGCCCGATAGAGCTCGTCGATACTGCCGGTCTGGCCGAAATGTTCGACCCCGAGCGCTTCCACCCGATGGCCCCGCACACTGCCGAGCCACCCGAGCGCAGCCGGGTGACCGTCGATCACGGTCACGATGCCGCAGTCGCGCGGCAGAGGCGCGAGCAGCTTTTCGATGTGGCTCAGATGCGGCAGGCCGCGGCGGTCGCGCCGCAAACCTCGCGCCGCCGTCCAGCCCGCATGCAGCCGGTCCACCGAGGTGATGGCCAAAAGCCCCACATCGCGCCGGCTCTCGCCGATGAAGCCCGTCGCCTCGATCGCTTCGGGGGCGACCGCGCCGGTATAGGCGACCACGACCTCGGCATTGGGTCCGGGCTTGCGCAGCCAATAGGCGCCCTCGGTGATGGCTTCCCGCAGTTCGGGACTCATCAGCCGCTGCGGCTGCTCGATGCTGCGCGTCGACAGCCGCAGATAGACCGAGCCGCCCTCCCCGCCTTCGCCCTGCATGTGGCCGAAGCCGAACGCCATGATCGCGGCGAGCTCGTCGACGAAGGCCGGCTCGAACGCGGCAAGTCCGTCCTGCGCCATCCCGATCAGGGGCGTTGCGATCGACTGATGTGCGCCGCCTTCGCCCGCGAGCGTGATGCCTGACGGGGTTGCCGCCAGCATGAAGCGAGCATCCTGGTAACAGGCATAATTGAGGGCATCGAGGCCGCGCTGGATGAAGGGATCGTAGAGCGTGCCGACCGGCAGCAGGCGCTCGCCGTTGAGCTGGTGCGACAACCCGAGTGCCGACAGCAGGATGAACAGGTTCATTTCGGCAATGCCGAGCTCGATATGCTGGCCTTTCGGCGAAGCGTCCCAGTTGTACGTCGATGGAATCTTCTCGCTGCGGAAGGTATCGGCTTTCTCGGCGCGCGCGAACAGCCCGCGCCTGTTCACCCAGGCGCCGAGATTGGTCGACACGGTCACGTCGGGCGAGGCCGTCACGATGCGCGAGGCCAGCTCGCTGTTACCTCGCGCGATCTCGTTGAGCACGAGTCCGAAGCCCTGCTGGGTCGACATCTGCGCCGCCGGCTTGAACGCAAGCTCGCGCGGCACATCGATGTCAGGCGCGCTGAGGCGACGCCGGCTGTCGCGGTTGAACGGCACACTTTCGAGAAACGTTTCCAGCTCCGCCGGATCCTGCGCCAGCCCTTCGAACTTGTCCCACTCATGTCCGGGGCGGATGTTCTGTGCGGCCCGCCATTTCTCCATCTGCGCGACGGTCATCAGCCCCGCATGATTGTCCTTGTGCCCCTGGAACGGCAGCCCGATGCCCTTGATCGTATAGGCGATGAAACAGACCGGACGGTCGTGATCCACGCCCGCGAACGCCTCCAGCACGCTTGCCATGTCATGGCCGCCGAGATTTTCCATCAGCGCCAGCAGCTCCCCGTCGCTGCGGCGGTCGATCAGCTTCGACACCGCGGCCTGGTCGCCGATCTCGTCTTGAAGGTGTTTGCGGAACGCCGCGCCGCCCTGGAAGCAAAGCGCGGAATAGAGCGCGTTCGGGCAATTGTCGATCCAGCGCTTCAAGGCCTCCCCGCCCGGCTCGGCAAAGGCCTGGCGCATCAACGTGCCGTATTTGACGATCACCACGTCCCAACCGAAATTGCGGAACATGGTTTCGAACTTTTCCCACAGGCCCTCGCGCACCACCGCATCGAGGCTCTGGCGGTTGTAGTCGACCACCCACCAAGTGTTGCGCAGGCCGTGCTTCCAGCCCTCCAGCAGCGCCTCGAAAATATTGCCCTCGTCCATCTCGGCATCGCCGACGAGCGCGATCATGCGGCCCTCGCGCCGATCCTTCATCCAGCCATGCGCCTTGACGTAATCCTGCACCAGCGAGGCGAACAAGGTCTGCGCCACGCCGAGGCCCACGGAGCCCGTGGAGAAATCGACGTCGTCGGTGTCCTTCGTGCGCGAAGGATAGGACTGCGCGCCCTTGAAGCCACGGAAGTTCTCCAGCTTGGCGCGGCTCTGGCGGCCGAACAGATATTGAATGGCGTGGAACACCGGGCTTGCATGCGGCTTCACCGCGACGCGGTCCTCCGGACGCAGCACCGAGAAATACAGCGCCGACATGATGGTCACGAGCGAAGCCGACGAGGCCTGATGGCCGCCGACCTTCAAACCGTCCTTGTTGGGACGGACGTGGTTGGCGTGATGGATTGTCCAGGACGACAGCCACAGCACCTTCCGGGCCAGCGCCGACAGAAGTTCGAGACGGGCGGGTTCGATGGCCATGACGTTGCCTCGCGAAGGATTGGTCGATGGCGCCATCGTAGTCCCCCTCGGCTCGTGAAAATTCTCAATTTTTCGCGCCGAGCGCGCCTGAATTGGGATAACTTCCCAACACAGCGTGAATCTTACATGGTTTATTCCAATGCCTGCCCTCGATGCCATTGACCGGAAAATCCTCTCCCAACTGCAGTCCGATGGTCGCATGACCATGCAGCAACTGGCAGAGAAGGTCGGGCTCTCCGTCTCGCCCTGCCACCGCAGGGTGAAGCTTCTCGAGGAGCGCGGCGTGATCACGCGTTACATCGCGACCGTCGACCAGAAATCGGTGGGCCTTCATGTCAGCGTCTTCATCTCCATCAAGCTGGCGCGGCAGAAGGAAGAGGACCTCGACCGCTTCGCCAGGGCGATCTCCAAGTGGGAGGAGGTTCTCGAATGCTATCTGATGACCGGAAACCGCGATTACCTGTTGCGCGTGGTCGCCGCGGACCTGTCCTCCTATGAAGCGTTCCTGAAGAACAAGCTGACGCGGCTCGACGGCATCGCCTCGATCGAATCGAGCTTCGCGCTGAGCCAGGTGAAATATTCCATCGCGCTGCCGGTGTGAGGTTTCTTCAAGCTGCCAGTAATTTGTTTCGCTGTCATCGTCCGGCTTGGCCGGCGATCTAGTATTCCAGAGAGGTCCGAGCTTGAATTGAGAAGCCGTGGCTTACTGGATGCCCCGCATGCGCGGGGCATGACGACGGAAAGATACGACTTCGCGTTCTCGCGGTGCATGACACCCGAGCTTTGCATCGTCATTGCCCCCTCCCAATGAAGAGGGCGCAGGGAAGGCCGGGTGGCCGCTGCACCCGGGGCCCCGCGCAAAAAGGAATTTGCGCGAGCGCGTTGACCACAGGTACAGGCGGTAACAACCGGCCTTCCCTGCGCAGTGGTTTACGGCTTACTTCGCGCTCTTCCCGGTGAACCA
>CAYVVB010000484.1:0-7762 GCA_964454955.1 uncultured Bradyrhizobium sp.
ACCATGGGCACCTACGAGTTCGACACCACGAATTTGCGGTTTTCCTACTCGTCCATGACGACGCCGTCGGAGGTCTATGATTACGACATGGCGAAGCGGACACGGACCTTGCGCAAGCGCCAGGAAATCCCGTCCGGCCACAATCCGTCCGACTACGTCACCACGCGCATCATGGCGATTTCGCATGACGGCGCCGAGGTGCCGGTCTCGCTCCTGCACCGCCGCGGGTTCGTGCGCGACGGCAACGCACCGCTATTGCTCTATGGCTACGGCTCCTATGGCCACGCGATGCCGGCCTCTTTCAACACCAACCGGCTGTCGCTGGTTGACCGCGGCTTCGTTTACGCGATCGCCCATATCCGCGGCGGCACCGACAAGGGCTGGGGCTGGTATCTCGACGGCAAGCGGGAGAAGAAGACCAACAGCTTTGACGATTTCGCGGCCTGCGCTCGCGCGCTGATCGATCAGAAATACACCGGCGCCAAGCGCATCGTCGGCCATGGCGGCAGCGCAGGCGGCCTGCTGATGGGCGCGGTCGCCAACCGCGCCGGCGAATTGTTCGCGGGCATCGTCGCCGAAGTGCCGTTCGTCGACGTGCTCAACACCATGCTCGACGACTCTTTGCCGCTGACGCCGCCCGAATGGCCGGAATGGGGCAATCCGCTTCTGAGCGAAAAGGATTTCCGCACCATCCTGTCCTATTCGCCCTACGACAACGTCGCGGCGAAAAACTATCCGCCCATCCTGGCCATGGCGGGCCTCACCGATCCGCGCGTCACCTACTGGGAGCCGGCGAAATGGATCGCGCGGCTGCGCGCGACCATGACCGGCGGCGGCCCGGTGATGCTGCGCACCAATATGGGCGCCGGCCATGGCGGCGCATCGGGGCGCTTCAACCGGCTCGACGAAGTCGCCATCGTCTACGCCTTTGCGCTGTGGGCGGTGGGGCTCGCGGAGAAAGAGCCGGGCGGGGCGTGATGCCGCACTATCGCAAGCAGGACTTTCCGACCCGTAACGTCCGCCGGTTTCTCGAGCCGGGGCCGATCGTGCTGGTCAGCTCCGCGCATGGCGACGAAACCAACATCATGACCATGGGCTGGCACATGATGATGGAATTCGAGCCGGCCCTGGTCGGCTGCTGCATCTCCGCCGCGAATCACAGCTTCGATCTCGTCCGCAGGAGCAGGCAATGCGTGATCAATCTTCCGACCGTCGATCTCGCGGCGGAGGTGGTCAAGATCGGCAACAGTTCGGGTCGCGACATCGACAAGTTTGCCGAATTCGGCCTGACGCCAATTGCGGGAGCCCACATCCGCGCGCCGCTGATCGAGGAATGCTACGCCAATTTTGAATGCACGCTTCGGGATACAAGCTGGGTGTCCAAATACAACATCTTCGTATTCGAAGTGATCAAGGCCCATGTGGCCGCCGCGCCGAAACTTCCCAAGACGATTCACTACCGCGGCGACGGCGAGTTCATGATCTCGGGTGAGAACACCCGCAAATATCGCAGGCTATTCAGACCGGACATGCTGGGATGAGGGCCGCCGCGGCCCGAAATGTCCATCACGCGGTCTTCAGACTATCGGGCGCGCGGCGCCGAGCCGGCGGCCAAAAGCTTTCAGGCCAGCGACGTTTCCTGTTGTCTTGAGGCCGCGAAGCAGACATCGTTGCGGCCGAGCCGGTAGCAACGCTGCGTCCGGCTCCTGACGCCAGAGGGGGAGCGCAGGCCCGACCGCTGAAACAATCTGTCAAGCGAGGGCCGCGCAAGAGAGGGCGGCGCAAAGCGAAATATGACGCTTACCACCCGGTTGGCCGTCGCGATGATCCTGCTGGTCGCGGCTGCGGTTTCCGCAGTCGGTTGGCTGAGCTATCGCAATCTGGAGAAGGAGCTGCTGCCGCGCGTGCTCGATCGCATCGAAGCGCATGCGGAGCTCGTTGCCAGTGAGTTGCAGTCCTATATCGCCGGCGCGCGCGCCGATGCCGCGACCTTCCCGCACCATCCGGCGGTACGCCTGATGGTCGCCGCGCATTTCAACGGCGGGATCGATCCGGTCGATCATACGTCGGAGCGCACATGGCACGATCGCGTTGCGAGGCGATTTGTCGCGGACCTCCAGGACAAGCCGACCTATCTGCAGATCGACTTCATCGGCCTCGCCGACGACGGACGCGAGATCCTGCGCGTCGACCGTTCCGGTCCCAACGGCGCGATCCGCGCCGTACCCGACACCGAACTGCAGCAAGACGGCGATCGTCCCTACTTCAAGGAAGTCATCAAGCTGACCCGGGACGACGTCTATGTCTCCCCGGTCGACATCAACCGGGACAATGGCGCGTTCGAACCCTCCTCGGTGCCGATCATGCACGTCGCGGTGCCGGTTTTTGCGCCTGACGGCCGGCCCTTCGGCCTCATCGTCATCGATCTGGACATGCGGCCAATTCTCGACCGCGCCCGCGCATCCGCCCGGTCGGGCGAGCAGATCTACGTCGTCGACGCCCAAGGCCAGTACCTCGTTCATCCCGACCGGACACGCGAATTCGCAAGCGATCTGCCCTCGTCTCGAAGCTGGGAGAGCGGCTTTCCCTATTTCGCGTCGCTGACCGGCACTGACCGGCGCGCCACACAGGCCGTTCCCGACGAGACCGGGCATGCCGGCGGCGCCGCGCTGGTCCCAGCCATGCTGCTCGGGCAGCAATGGATCGGGATCATCGAGACGGTACCGAACACGGTCTTCATGTCGACGGCGGCCGCCATTGGCAGGAGCTCGATACTGGTGGGACTGATCGCCATGGCCTGCGCGGCCCTCGTGGCGGTGGTGATTGCGAGTTCGCTGACCAGGCCAATCAATCAGTTGCGCGCGGCGGTCGAAGGAATCGGCCGCAACGAGCCGGTCAACATTCCGCTCGACGCCGTCGGCGAGACCGGCGTGCTCGCACGGGCATTTGCGCGGGTGATGGGCGAGGCGAAGGCCAAGACTGCCGAGCTCGAGCGCGAAGTGCAGGAGCATCGGCGCACCGGGGCCGCGCGGGATCATCATGCAGCGCGTGAGCGCCTGTTCAGCTCCGCGGTGGAATCCTCCAAGGACGCCCTCATCGTCGTCTCGCTCGACGGCACCATCACCGGCGGCAATCCGGCCGCCGAGCGGCTCTACGGCTACAGCCTCGAGGAGGCGGTCGGCCAGAACATCAACCTGATCGTGCCCGCCGACCGCAGCGAAGAGGTACAGGAGATCCTGCGCCGTATCGCACGCGGCGATCGGATCGAGCACCACGAAACCGTACGCAGGCACAAGGACGGCTCGCTCGTGCAGGTATCGCTCAGCATCTCGCCGGTCAACGACGCTTCCGGCGAGATCATCGGCGCCTCCACGGTCGCGCGCGACATGACCACGCTCAGGCGCACCGAGCAGGCGCTGCGCCAGCAGCTCGATGAGCGGGACCGCATCTTCGAGACCTCGCAGGACCTGATCCTGATCCTGGATTCCAAGGGGTATCTGGTTCAGATCAGCCCAAGCTGCGAAGCCATCCTCGGCTATCGGCCCGAGGAAATGATCAGGCGGAACGGCATCGAATTCATCTACCCGGGCGATGTCGAATTGGCTCGGGCCGAGATGCGGGCGTTACGGCGCGGCGAGCGTCCGAAGATTTCCGACGGCCGCTACCTTCACAAGGACGGACGGGAAGTGGCGCTATCCTGGCTCGGCACCTGGTCCGAGCCGTCCAAGCGTTACTTCTTCGTCGGCCGTGATATGACCGAGAGCCGGTTCGCGCAGGAAACGCTGCGCGAAAGTGAACGGATGGCGCGCAACATCGTCGAGACCGCGCTCGACGCTTTCATTCAGACCGATCAGACCGGCGCCATCCTGGCCTGGAATTCGGAAGCCGAGCAAATGTTCGGCTGGCTGCGCGAAGAGGTTCTCGGCAAGAATCTCCTTGATTTGATCGCGAAGGAGGCGGACCGGGACGAGCACAACGCCACGCGCAAGCGCTTTCTGTCCGATCCGCAAGGCGAGAGCCTCAGGCGCCGTAGCGAAATCTGGGTGCGGCGGCGCGACGGCGCCGAGTTCAGGTCCGAGGTCAGCGTGACCGCGCTGAAGACCAGCAACGGTCTCGTCTTCAATGCATTCTTCCGCGACCTCACCGAGAAGATCGCCGCCGAGGAGCGAATGCGGCAGTCCGAGAAGATGCAGGCGATCGGGCAGCTCACCGGCGGCATCGCGCACGACTTCAACAACATCCTGACCGTCATCACCGGCACCATCGAGATCCTGTCCGCGGCGGTTGCCAGGGAACCGCAGCTTGCCGCCATCACCAGGATGATTGACGAGGCCGCCGCGCGCGGCGCCGACCTCACCCAGCACCTGCTCGCTTTCGCCCGCCGGCAGCCGCTGCAGCCACGGGAGACCGACGTCAACACCCTGCTCATCGATACCGCCAAGCTGTTGCGCGTCACGCTCGGTGAGCAGATCGAGATCGAATCGGCGTTCGAGAACGAGACCTGCATCGCGCTGGTGGATCCCAACCAGCTTGCGACCGCGATCCTCAACCTGGCGCTGAACGCGCGCGACGCCATGCCGGACGGCGGCAAGCTGATCCTGGAAACTGCTTCGGCCTCTCTCGACGAAACCTACGCCGGCCTGCACGACATCCGCCCAGGCCCCTATTCGATGATCGCCGTCAGCGACAATGGAAGCGGAATTCCCGCCGTCATCCTGGACAAGGTGTTCGATCCGTTCTTCACCTCCAAGGGTCCGGGCAAGGGCACCGGGCTCGGCCTCAGCATGGTCTACGGTTTCGTCAAGCAGTCGTCCGGCCACATCAAGATCTACAGCGAAGAGGGGCGCGGCACGACGGTCACGATGTACCTGCCGCCGGGCACGGGCGTATCGCCCGCGCCGGACGTCCAGTTGGTCGCCGAAAGCGAGGGCGGAAGCGAAACCATCCTGGTCGTCGAGGACGATCCCCTGGTGAAGAATTACGTGCTCGCGCAGCTGCATTCGCTCGGCTACGCCACGCTGGACGCGGCGACCACATCCGAGGCGCTCGCCATCGTCGAGCAGGGCCGCAAATTCGATCTCCTGTTCACCGACGTCATCATACCCGGCGCGATGAACGGTCGGCAGCTCGCCGACCGGCTGCGGAAGGCGCGGCCCGATCTGAAAGTGCTGTTCACCTCCGGCTACACCGAAAACGCGATCATCCACCACGGCAGGCTGGATTCCGGCGTGCTGCTGCTGGTCAAACCCTACCGAAAATCGGACATGGCGCGGATGATCCGCAAGGCATTGGAGGGCTGACGCCGAACCCGGCGATCTCGCTTGGTTCACCTCGCCCCGCTCTTGCGGCAGGGCTATCGCGTATGTCGCCGACGGTTTTTTTGCTTCATCATTCCGGGGCGCTCGCAAGAGCGAGCGAACTACGCTGCGCGTTTGCGCACCTGAAAATCTCGAGATTCCGGGTTCGATGCTTCGCATCGCCCCGAAATGACGGTGCCAGAAGCGATGGCAGATACCCGGCGCAGGCGATGGAAGAGAGAAAATCTACGACGCGCGCTGCTGCGCGGTCATCACGATCCGCACCAGGTCGGCGGCGTTCCTTGCGCCGAGCTTTTTCATGATGTTGGCGCGGTGATCCTCGATCGTGCGCGGACTGATGCCAAGCGTGCGGCCGGCTTCCTTGTTGGACGCGCCGGCGGTGAATTGCTCCAGCACCTCCCGCTCCCGTCGCGTCAGCGGCTCGCGGCCGGGAAAATGCAGCGTAGCAATACCAGAAGCAGCGCTCTGCCCCTGACGGCGCGCGTAGGCGCCGATCGCCTCCTCCAGGCGCGCCACGAGTTCGCTGCCGCGGAACGGCGTCTCGATGTAATCGAGCGCGCCGGTCTTGATGGCGCTGACCGCCATGGCGATATCGCCCTGCCCCGAGATGATGAAGATGGGAGCGGGATAATCCTCGCCGTGCAGCTCTTTCAGAATGTCGAGGCCCGACTTGCCGGGAATATGGACGTCGAGCAGGATGGCGGCCGGGCTTCGGCTTCGCGCCATCGCCAGCAGCGCAGCGCCGTCGGCGAAGCAGATCACCTCATAGCCGGCGGCCGACAACACCATGGATAAGGTATCGCGGACGCCGGGATCGTCGTCAACGACGAAGATTTCGCCGCGGGCGGCGGGTTTCTCGGCCATGTTCCATCCATAGATTCGACCCGCCGAATTTGCAAGCCAGATGGCCTCAACTCACGAGCGGTGGCAACCGCCCTTTCAGACCTCCACCATCATATCGCCGCCGGACGAACCGCCGGGCCGCTTTTTCTTGTGCTTGCCCTTGATGAATTGAATGTCCATCTCCGCGCCGTTGACTCGAACGAGTTCGCAGCGACGGTAGGCGAGTCCGGTGGAGGACAGCAGCAGAAAGAATTCCTTGAGGTTGAGCCCCTGGACGGAGCCGTCCACCGTAAGCAGGGCATCGTTGTCGGAGATGGCGTTGAGCTGGCAATTGCGCCGCCACGTGCCGTCGATGCCCATGATGCAGACGTCGTATCCCCGGCTGAAGGCGACGCGATCCGTGCTCTTGCTTTCCTCTGTCATTGCTCACAGTCCTGCTATTGCCGCGAGCTTCGGCAAGACTGTGCCGGTTGCCGCGATTTTTCCGGGGGCCTGCTGCACGCCGCTCGGCCGATACAGGCCGCGCCGATCCGGGAGAGGTTTGAAGACGTCGGTCAACCCAACCACGGTTTCCGCGGCGCCGAGCACGAGAAAGCCGTCCGGCTCGATCGCCTTGGCAAGCCGGCCAAAGATGCCGGCCTTGGTGTCCTGGTCGAAATAGATCAGCACGTTCCGGCAAAAGATCACGTCGAAGACGCCGAGATGCGAAAAATCGTGCAGCAGGTTGAGCTGCCGGTGCTGCACCATGGCGCGGATGTCGGGGTTGATCTGCCAGAGCTCGCCGATCTGCTTGAAATATTTGACCAGCAGCTGGATCGGCAGTCCGCGCTGCACCTCGAACTGGCTGTAGATTCCCGATTTCGATTTCTCCAGCACCTCCTGCGACAGGTCGGTGGCAAGGATTTCGATGCGCCAGCCCGCGAGCGTGGCGCCCATCTCCTTCAGGCACATCGCGATCGAATAGGGCTCCTGTCCGGTCGAACTGGCAGCGCACCAGATCCGCATGCTCCTGCGGCTCGCGCGCGTGCGCAGCAGCTCCGGCAAGATCGTGTCGCGGAGATGATCGAACGGCACCTTGTCGCGAAAGAAGAACGTCTCGTTGGTGGTCATCGCCTCGACGACCTGATCGACCAGGGATGCCGATCCGCCCTTTATCCTCTGCACGAGTTCGCTGATGTCGGAAAGCCTGAACTTGCGCACCAGCGGAAGCAGCCGGCTTTCGATCAGGTATTGCTTGTCGGCAGAAAGATCGAGGCCTGAAAGGTCCTTGAGCAGTTTGCGCAGATACTCGTAATCGGGTGGGGTCACGACGGCCTCGCTCAAGGATCAGATCGACGCCGGTGACGTCAGCTTGATTAATCCGACTTCGCGGAACTTCGCCGTCACGATGTCCTTGTCGAACGGCTTCATGATGTATTCGTTGGCACCGGCCTTAAGCGCGAGCGTGATGTGATCGATGCCGTTCTCTGTGGTGCAGAACACGACCTTTGGGGCGTCGCCGCCGGGCATGCGGCGGAGATTGCCGAGGAACTCGTAGCCGTCCATGATCGGCATGTTCCAGTCGAGCAGGACCGCGTCGGGCATGCTGCGCTTGCAGGCTT
>CAYVVB010000485.1:0-3908 GCA_964454955.1 uncultured Bradyrhizobium sp.
GCGTTGACGCGGATGCCATGGCGGCCCCATTCGATCGCTAGCGTCTGAACGACGCCGAGAACGCCATATTTGGACGCGCAATAGTGCGCACGTCCAGATTGCCCACTGAACGCGTCGGTGGACGCGATGACGACGATCGAGCCGCGGCCGCGTTCGAGCATTCCGCGCGCCAGCGCCTGACAGGAGAAGAACGCGCCCTTGAGGTTGACGTCGATCACCTCGTTCCAGAGCGACTCTTCGAGGTCCTCGGCGCGGGAGGGCTTTGAGATACCGGCGCAGAGAACCGCGCCCTCGATCGGTCCCATGTCGCTCTCGATGGCGGCGACGCGGGCTCGGACGGCTTCGATGTTCCGGACGTCCGCCGTGTAGGAGACGGCGTTGCCGCCAGCCGCAGCGATCTCGGAGACCGTTCTGCTCGTCTGCTCCTGATTTACATCGATGAGAGCGACCTTCGCGCCGAGCGCGGACGCGCGCAGCGCCGTGGCCCGTCCCATCCCCGAACCGCCCCCGGTGATGGCTATGACCTTGTCCGTGAAATCCGAAATCATCGCTTCCTGCCGCTTCCCGTGATCTATGCGCGTCGAGAAATACATGCATTGCCAATAGTTGGCAATGCTTGTATTTCCACTCCAACTCGCATCGGGAGGAGCCCATGATCGTCGACGAGCGAACCTATACGTTGGTGCCCAGCAAGAAGGCCCTGTTTCTCAAAGAATATGAAAAGCGCGGACTGCCGATTCAGCAGCGTCACCTGAAGCGCCTCGTCGGCTATTTCGAAACCGAAATCGGCACCGTCAATCAGATCGTGCACATTTGGGCCTATGACGATCTGGCGGATCGCGCAGCGAAGCGCGCAGGCCTGGCGCAGGACCCCGAGTGGCAGGCCTTCGTGCAGGAGACCATCTCCTGCATCGAGCAAATGCAAAATCGGATTCTTGTGCCGACCGCGTTCTCGCCGATGCGCTGAGCCACAACGCGCTTTTGCAGCGCCGGCGGGACTTCTCGGCGGCGCTGACGCGCCGGGCGCGGCGCGGTCCGGCCGGTCCGGCTCGCAGGTCGCGTCACGGCCGATCGATCGATGCGCGTTCTTCGGTGCACCGCAACGGTGCCGTCCAATTGTACCGTGAGCGAGTGTCTGCGCCCGCACGGATGTGCGGCGCGCAATTTCCAACGGCCTGCATACTGGTCGCGCCCGCGCAGGTTGCGCGGCCGCCCGACGCCGCCTGCAGGGGCCCATCTTCGGCGGTTATTCTGTTGCGCTGCACAACATGCATAAGCATCTCTTGCAGATGCAAGTGTTCGATGCTATCGATCTCGTATCAGAACAAAGCCAGGGAGGAGATGATGGCCAAAAAGGACGAACCGAAACGGTCTTCGACATCGCATGTCGTGATCGCGAGTCTGATTGGGACATCGATTGAATATTACGATTTCTACATATTCGGCTTCGCTGCCGCTCTCGTGCTCGGGCCTCAGTTCTTCCCGCAGATGTCGCCGACGGCGGGCCTCCTTGCCTCATTCGCGACCTTCGGCGTCGGCTTTGTTGCTCGTCCAATCGGCGCCATCGTGTTCGGTCACTATGGCGACCGAATCGGGCGGCGCACGATGTTAATCGCCACGCTGCTGCTGATGGGCATCGCCACGTTCGTGATCGGTCTCCTGCCGAACTACGCCAGCATCGGTGTTTGGGCGCCTATCCTTCTCGTCGCGATGCGGATCGTCCAGGGCATCGGGCTCGGCGGCGAATGGGGCGGTGCGGCATTGCTGGCGGCCGAGTACGCGCCGGCGGAACGACGCGGCCGGTTCGTCGGCGCGCCGCAGTTTGGGTCGGCGGCAGGGCTCTTTCTTGCGAGCGTCGCCTTCCTCGTTGCGCGCGGTCTGATGTCGCAGGATGACTTCCTCGCCTGGGGATGGCGCATTCCGTTCCTGGCGAGCGCGGCGCTGGTCATCTTCGGTTATGTCATCCGCTATAATCTCTACGAAACTCCGGCTTTTCAGCGCGTGAAGGACGCGGGCCAGATCGCCAAGATCCCGCTTTTCGAGGTGTTCCGGCTCCAGCCGTTCCGGGTCATTCTGGTCGCCGGCGCATTTCTATTCAACGCAACGGCCTTTTACACAATTACGACCTTCGTCCTCGCATACTCGAAAACCATCCCCGGGCTGGCCGGACAGCCGAGCACGCCGTTGATCGCCAACATGGTGGGCGCGGTCTCGTTGGGCATCGGCATCGTCTTCTTCTCGTCGCTCTCGGACAAGATCGGACGCAAGCGCACGATCATCCCGATCTATCTGTCGTGGATCGTCTATGTCTTCGTGATGTTCTGGCTTGCCAATGCTGGCACGCTGCTGACGTTCATTATGGCGGTCTCGATCGGCACGTTCCTGACGTCGGCCCACGGGCCGCTCGGTGCCCTGTACCTCGAACAGTTCGACACGCGCGTTCGATATACCGGTGCCGGCGTGGGTCAGCAGATCGGCGCCATCGTCGGCGGCGGCGTGGGCCCGGTTCTCGCGGTGAAGCTGAACGAGACTTACGGGCTGATCGGCGTCGAGCTCTACATCATTGCTGTCGCAATCGTGAGCGCTCTCGCCGTACTCGGCTGCCGCGAGGCGGCAGGAAAGAACATCGAGATCGCCGAGAGGGAGGCTGACCCGACGGCGGCCACAACACTCCGCGAACTGTCCCAGGCTTGAACGGAAGAACGATGCGTATTTGCAGAACGTTGGATAACAGGGTCGGCGTTGTGGACGGCGACGAGTTTGTCGATGTCAGTGCTGCGCTGGACGGCATCGGGTCCTGCAAATACCCGCTACCGCAGGAGGACCAGCTGATCACGAACCTGGGCCGCCTGCGGCCGCTTTTCGAAGAGCACATGAAGACCGGGCGGCGCCAGAAGCTGAAAGACGTATCGCTGGCGTCGCCCGTCGGAAATCCGGGGAAGATCGTTGCGGCCCCGGTGAACTATCACAAGCACCTGGATGAGGCGCGTGCAGACCCGGGGATTTCGTTTGGCAATAAGATTGCCGAGATCGAGCGGGTTGGCCTCTTCCTCAAAGCGACGAGCTCGGTGGTCGGACCGGCCCAGGGAATCCGCCTGCGGCACACCGATCGCCGCAACGATCATGAGATAGAACTGTCGGTCGTCATTGGCGAGCGAGCGGATCGGGTGACCGAAAAGGACGCTCTGCACTATGTCGCCGGCTATTGCATTGGGCTCGACATCACTTTGCGGGGGCCGGAAGAACGGAGCCTGCGGAAGTCCGTGGACACCTATAGCGTGCTCGGGCCCTGGCTCGTCACAGCCGACGAAGTCGGCGACCCGGCCGCGTTGGAGCTTTCGCTGTTCGTCAACGGCTCAGAGCGCCAGAAGGCCAAGACAGCGGACCTGATAATGTCAGTTCCGAAACTCATCGAGTTTGCGTCCTCTTTTTATACGCTGTTCCCGGGCGACATCATCATGACCGGAACGCCAGACGGTGTCGGGCCGATCGTTGCCGGCGACCGCATCGACGCGACGATCAGTTGCATCGGTACCATGACCGTCGCGGTGGCCGTCGCGTGAACGCTCGCGATCCTGTGTTGGCTTCTGGTGCAGAAGACTTTGATCGAAAAGCCCATCGCGGGAGTTGAGGAGATGATGATCGAGTCTGTGAACGATCTGCCGAGCGTGACGCCGGAGCGCCAGCAGTTTTACGATCGAATCGGCGAGAAGCATATGCGGCCGCTTTGGGAGCTGCTTCGCGGCATCGTCCCGAACGAGCCGAGGACCAAAGCCGTGCCGGCCATTTGGAACGTCTCCGACTACACGCAGGCCCTACTCGAAGCCGGACGAATAATCAGCGCAGAGGAGGCGGAACGGCGCGTGCTCGTGCTGGAGAACCCGGGGTTGAAAGATCAGACGCGGATA
>CAYVVB010000486.1:0-5000 GCA_964454955.1 uncultured Bradyrhizobium sp.
CGCCGAGGATCTTCCGACTGCGAGCTTTGCCGGACAGCACGAGAGCTACCTCAACATCCGCGGTCCGCGCGATCTCATGAATGCTTGCCGGCGCTGCTTCGCCTCGCTGTTCACGGATCGCGCGATCTCCTATCGCATCGACAACGGCTTCGACCATTTCAAGGTGGCGCTGTCGGTCGCGGTCATGAAGATGGTCCGTTCCGATCTCGCCGCCAGCGGCGTGATCTTCACGCTCGACACCGAAAGCGGGTTTCGTGACGTGGTGTTCGTGACCGGCGCCTATGGGCTGGGCGAAAATGTCGTCCAGGGCGCGGTGGATCCCGACGAATTCTATGTCCACAAACCCACATTCAATAACGGCTTCCGCGCCGTGCTGTCGCGCCGCCTGGGCGCCAAGGACAAGCGGATGGTCTACGCAAAAGGCCACGCGACCACCCGCAATGTCACCACCTCGCAAGCCGACCGCAAGCGGTTCTGCATCACCGATGAGGACGTGCTGGAGCTCGCCCATTGCGCGATCGCAGTGGAAAATCACTATTCGAAAAAGGCGGGCAAGCCGACGCCGATGGACGTGGAATGGGCGAAGGACGGCAGCGATGGCGCACTCTATATCGTCCAGGCTCGCCCGGAGACGGTGGCCTCCCGCCGCAATGTGGAGGCGCTCGAGACCTACGTCCTGAAATCGACCGGCAAGGCGCTGGCCGCCGGCCGCGCCGTCGGCGAGAAGATTGCCACCGGCAAGGTCCGCCTGATCAGGAACGAGCGCGAGCTCAAGACCTTCAAACCCGGCGAGGTGCTGGTGGCGACCTCGACAAGCCCCGATTGGGAGCCGGTCATGAAGCAGGCCGCCGCGATCGTCACCGATCATGGCGGCCGAACCTGCCATGCAGCGATCATTGCCCGCGAGCTCGGCGTGCCCGCGGTGGTCGGCACCGGGAATTTCACCAGGACGGCGAAAACCGGGACGTCCGTTACCGTGTCCTGCGCACAGGGCGATATCGGCCACGTCTACCAGGGCAGCCTGCCCTTCGTGGTCGAACGTGTCGCGACCGACCGGCTGCAAAAGCCGCACACTGAGATCATGGTCAATCTCGGCAATCCGGACATCGCGTTCAAGACGGCATTGGCGCCGAACGACGGCGTTGGCCTCGCCAGGATGGAGTTCATCATCAACCAGCATATCGGCGTCCATCCGATGGCTCTGGCGCGGCCGGAAAAGGTCAAGTCCGCGCAGGATCGCCGCAGAATCAAGCTCTTGACCGGCCGCTACAAGCGCCCGTCGGACTTTTTCATCGAACGCCTGTCGGAGGGGGTCGGCACCATCGCGGCGGCGTTCTATCCGCGCCCGGTCATCGTGCGGCTGTCCGACTTCAAGACCAATGAATATGCCAACCTTTTGGCGGGTGCCGATTTCGAACCTAAGGAAGAAAACCCGATGCTCGGGTTCCGCGGCGCCGCGCGTTACGCCCATCCGGCCTATGCCGCGGGCTTCGCACTGGAATGCGCAGCGCTCCGCCGCGTGCGCAATGACATGGGGCTGACCAACCTCAAGATCATGATTCCGTTTTGCCGTCGCCTCGAGGAGGCTCGCAACGTCATCGACACGATGGCGCAGCACGGGCTCAAGCGGGGCGAACGCGGCCTCGAACTGTTCATGATGTGCGAGATTCCCAACAACGTGATCCTGGTCGACCAGTTCGCCAAGCTGTTCGACGGATTTTCGATCGGCTCCAACGACCTGACGCAGCTCACGCTCGGTGTCGACAGGGATTCCGACATCGTCGCCTTCGATTTCGACGAGCGTGACCCCGGAATGCTGCAGATGCTGTCGATGGCGGTGACCGGCGCAAAACGCAATCGCCGCCATGTCGGCATCTGCGGCGAGGCGCCGGCGAACTATCCGGAAATAGCGACGTTCCTGACCGGGCTCGGCATCGATTCGATCAGCGTCAATCCGTCGAGCGTATTGCGGACGATGGAGATCGTTCGCAAGGCCGAGCAGGCGACGGCCCAATCGGAGGCAGCAGCGGGGTAAGGCGTGATGACCGGGCTTATGCCGGCCAGCCACGTTCCACATATGCGATAGCCCTACCGGGAACGGCAGGAGTAAAAGCGCATTTTCAATTCATGATCTCAGACGGTACGTATCGCATGCGTACCGTCTCGACGGCCCTTCTTTCTTTGTCGATCCCGCGGGAGATGAAGCAGGAGCGAAGGAATCATGAGACAGGTTTTCAAGGCGCTCTTCTTCGCGTGCGGCTGGACCGGCCTGCTTCTGAACGTCGCCTTTGTCCTCGTGTCCTTCACGCGCGAGGCGGAAGCCGGCTCGGCGTTGGAAACTGCGGTCGAGTTGCTTTGGATCGGCGGATGCACGTTTTTCGGGCTTGGCGCCCTGATCCTCGAAGACCGCTAGATCGGGATCAGCCCGCTCTATTCGCCCTCGCCGGGCGAATGAGAAGACTCTTCAGGGCTTCCCGAACCTCGTCGTCCTCCAACGCATCCGCGATCCAGCGTTCCTCGGCGGTCCGCTTGCCGTCGCTGCGAAGAGAGTCCTTCGCCGTCGTCGATTGCGGGGCAACGTTCGTCTGGTCATCAGCCATTTTCTTGCTCGCCGGAGGTTTGAGAAGCGCCATCAACATGAGCCCTTGGTCGGCGGGCACGTTGAGCGAGGTCAATTTCCATTGTCCCATCCGCGCGCCCAGGGCAGGCTGTAACCAAAAGTTGAAGTCACGATGTCAGGCCGGTCGGCCGAAAGAATTTGCGTTACGTCAAGAGCTTGCGCATGTGGCGGCGCAAAATAGCTAGCAACTCAGCAGTTCCAGGCAGTCATCGATGCAAGATCAGAAAGACCCGCTCAAGGAGGGCGCACGCGCGCCCAACGAAACCGGATCGCCTCCGCTCGTCCCCTTGCAGTCCCAGCACCTGCCCGTGCCGGTTCGACGGAAAAGTCGCCGCGGCTGGCGGGTCACGATGGCTCTTCTGGTCATAGCGCTCGGCGCCGGAGGGGGCGGTTATTACGTCTGGAAGCGGATGCACCCGCCGCTGCCCGTCGGAATCAGCTTCGGCAACGGCCGTATCGAGGCCGACGAGGTCGATATCGACACCAAATATGCGGGTCGCGTTGCGGAGCTGCTGGCCGACATCGGCGACATGGTCACGACCGGGCAGGTCGTCGCCCGGATGGACACCAGGGATATCGAACAGTCGCTTTCGAAGTCGGAAGCGCAGGCGCGGCAGGCCCAGCATGCCATCGACGAAGCCCAGGCAACCGTGGATCAGCAGCAGACGCAGCAGACGCTGGCCGCGCAGGAAGCCGACCGGACCCGGGCGCTGTTGAAAAACGGCTGGGCCACGAAGGAACTGATGGATCAGCGGCAGCAGCAGCTCGATGCAGCCAATGCCGGGCTCTCCGCCGCCCAGGCCAGGGTCCGCGAAGCGCAACATGCGCTGGACGCCGCCCAGCACGACGCTGGCTTCTACAAGGTGCAGATCGCGGACAACACGCTGGTCGCGCCGAAGAACGGCCGCATCCAATATCGCCTGACCAACATCGGCGAAGTTCTCCCGGCCGGCGGCAAGGTCTTCACCATGCTGGATTTCTCCTACGTCTACATGGACATTTATCTACCGACGGTCGAAGCGGGCAAGGTCAAGGTCGGCGCCGAGGCGCGGATCGTTCTCGATGCCTACCCTGACCATCCGATCCCCGCCAAGGTCTCCTTCGTCGCAAGTCAGGCGCAGTTCACACCGAAGACCGTAGAAACGCAGACCGAGCGCGACAAGCTGATGTTCCGAATCCGGGTGCGGATCGACCAGGACCGCCTGCTCCAGCATAGCGATGCGATCAGAAGCGGGCTGCCCGGCATGGCCTATGTCCGTTGGAATCCCACGGTCGCCTGGCCGGCGAACCTGGAAAGCGCGCCATGAACGGCAGCGACAATCCTGTCGCGGTCGTCAGGGATCTGTCTCACCGTTACGGCAAGGTGACGGCGCTTGATTGCGTATCGACCGACCTTCCCGCGGGCTGCCTGGTCGGCCTGATCGGGCCGGACGGCGTCGGAAAATCCTCGCTGCTGGCGATTCTGGCGGGGGCGCGCGAAATCCAGGAGGGAGCGGTCGCCGTTCTCGATACCGACATTTCCAGTGCGGCAGCCCGCGCGCTGATATGTCCGCGTATCGCCTACATGCCGCAGGGGCTCGGCAAGAACCTCTATCCCGATCTCAGCGTGAGGGAGAACATCGAGTTCTTCGCAAGACTGTTCGGACAGGCGCGCGAGGAGCGCGAGTGGCGGATCAAGGAGCTCGTGGAAAGCACCGGACTTGCGCCCTTCATCGACCGGCCGGCCAAGAAACTCTCGGGCGGAATGCGGCAGAAGCTCGGCCTGTGCTGCTCCCTCATTCACGATCCCGATCTCTTGATTCTCGACGAGCCGACCACGGGGGTCGATCCGCTGTCGCGCCGGCAGTTCTGGGATCTCATCGATCGCCTGCGCGGACGCAGGCGAGGAATGAGCGTGATTGTCGCAACCGCCTACATGGAGGAGGCTGAGCGCTTCGATTGGCTCATCGCCATGAACGACGGCAAAATCCTCGAAACGGGGACTCCGGACGAGCTGAAGCGTCAGACCCATACGTCTTCCATCGAAGACGCCTTCGTCACCCTGCTTCCGCAGCGCGGGCGTTCCGCCCGGCTCGATGTGGTCGGGCCGCCGCTCGACGGCCGCGCCGAACCCGTGATCGTCGCCAAGAACCTGACCTGCCGGTTCGGCGACTTCACGGCGGTCGACGGGGTGAGTTTCACGATCCGTCACGGAGAGATTTTCGGGTTCGTCGGCTCGAACGGATCGGGCAAGACGACGACCATGAAAATGCTCACCGGGCTCTTGCCGCCGACCGAGGGTGAGGCGCTGATCTTCGGCGAAGCCCTGCAGGCCGGCGATCTCGAAGCACGACGCCGCGTCGGCTACATGTCGCAATCCTTTTCCCTCTATGGCGAGCTG
>CAYVVB010000487.1:0-2866 GCA_964454955.1 uncultured Bradyrhizobium sp.
TGACAACCCGTTTTTTCTCGGGTGCGCATTCGCCCACCATAGTTCGGTGCTGACGCACCGCCCCGTAATGACGCCCCTCTTAAACGACTGATAGCGACTCTACACCGGAACCCCTCCCATGGCCCTCGTCCTCACCGAAGAACAATCCCTGCTCCGTGACAGCGCGCGCGGCCTGATCGGCGACAAGGCGCCGGTGTCGCATCTGCGGCACTTGCGCGACAGCCGCGATGCGACGGGCTTTTCGCGCGAACTGTGGAAGAGCTTTGCCGAGATGGGATTTGCCGGCCTGCTGGTGCCGGACGATTTCGGCGGCAGCGGGCTGGGCTGCGTCGAGGCCGGCGTGGTGATGGAGGAGATCGGTCGCACGCTGCTGCCGTCGCCGTTTCTGTCGACGGCGGTGCTGGCGGCTTCGGCAATTTCGCGCGGCGGAAGCAGCGCGCAAAGGAGCGAGTTCCTGCCGAAGATTTCGGCGGGCGAACTGGTCGCGGCGCTCGCGATCGACGAGGGCGCCAAACATCGCCCGCTGCAGACCCACATGCAGGCCGCGCGTTCCGGCAACGGCTTCAGGCTCAACGGCGCGAAGGCGCTCGTCGTCGACGGCCATGTCGCCGATCTCCTGATCGTGGCGGCGCGCACCGCCGGCGGCGCGGGCGAGCGCGACGGACTAACGCTGTTCCTGGTCGATCCGAAGACAAAGGGCATTGCGACGGAACGCACCATCATGGTCGATTCCCACAATGCCGCGCGGATTGCGTTCGACAATATCGAAGTCAATGCCGATCAGGTGCTCGGCGAGGTCGATCAGGGGGGCGCGCTGCTGGAGGGCGTCCTCAATATCGGACGCGGCGCGGTCGCCTCCGAAATGGTTGGCCTGAGCGAGGAGGTGTTCGCCCGCACGGTAGACTATCTCAAGGAGCGCAAGCAGTTCGGCAAGCGGATCGGCGAGTTTCAGGCGCTGCAGCACCGTGCCGCCCAACTCTACATCGACATCGAGATCACCCGTGCCGCCGTGTTGAAGGCGTTGCAGACGCTCGATGGCGATTTCGAAAACGCCGCCGTCGCGGTCGCCGTGGCCAAGGCCCGCGCCGGCACCACCGCAACGCGCGCGGTGCAGGAAGGCGTGCAGATGCATGGCGGCATGGGCATGACCGACCAGTTCGATATCGGCTTCTTCATGAAGCGCGCGCGAGTCTGCGAGGAATTGTTCGGCGACGCCAATTTCCAGGCTGACCAGCTCGCGCGCTCAAGAGGGTATTGATTTCCTCCACCGGCCAGCGACGACTACTGAAACGCGACTTCGGCAAAGCTCCGGAGCTTGCGCGAATGCAGGCGCTCTGACGCCTCGTGCTTGAGCTTTTCGAGCGCCTTGAGACCGATCTCGAGGTGCTGGCCGACGCGCTGCCGGTAGAATTCGCCGGCCATGCCCGCGAGCTTGATTTCACCGTGAAGAGGCTTGTCCGAGACGCACAAGAGGGTGCCATAGGGTACGCGGAAGCGGTAGCCGTTGGCTGCGATCGCCGCAGACTCCATATCGAGCGCGATGGCGCGCGATTGAGACAGGCGCCGGATCACCGACGGATCGCCGATTTCCCAATTGCGGTTGTCGACGCTGGCGACCGTTCCGGTGCGCATCAGCCGCTTGAGCTCGAAACCCGAAAGCCCGGTAACGTCGCCGACCGCCCGCTCGAGCGCGACCTGCATCTCGGCAAGCGCGGGGATCGGCACCCACGGCGGCAGCTCGCGATCGAGCACATGGTCCTCGCGAACATAACCGTGCGCGAGGACATAGTCGCCGAGCCTCTGGGTGGTCCGCAAGCCCGCGCAATGCCCGAGCATCAGCCAGGCGTGTGGCCGCAGCACGGCGACGTGATCCGTCACGTTCCGGGCGTTCGACGGGCCGGTCCCGATATTGATCAGGGTAATGCCCTGGCATCTCGGCTCGACGAGATGATAGGCCGGCATTTGCGGCATGCGCTCCGGAGCGGTCCCGGTGGTGCCGCCGCCGCGATGCGGGCTGCGCACGATCACGTTTCCCGGCCCCACGAAGGCCTCCAGGCCGACCTCGCCCGAGGCCAGACGTTGCTGGCATAACTGCACGAACGCATCGACGTAGAACTGATAGTTCGTGAAGATTACGAAATTCTGGAAATGCTCCGGATCCGTGCCCGTGTAGTGATAGAGCCGGCGCAACGAATAATCGACGCGCGCCGCCCGGAACAAGGCCAGCGGCTCAGGAGCGCCGCTCTGAAGCTCCAGTGTGCCGTCGGCGATCGCATCGTCCATGGCGGCGAGATCAGGCGTGTCGAATACGTCGCGCAGCGATCGCATGACGAGCAGGTGATCGTCATAGGTCAGCGACTTTTCGATATTGATGTCGCGCCGGTAGGCGAAATGAATCGGGATCGGCTCGTTCGACTGGCCGACCTCGACCGGCAGGCCGTGATTTTCGATCAACAGGCGGATTTGCTCGGTGAGATAGGCGCGGAAAAGGTCGGGCCTCGTCACGCTGATCTCATGGACGCCTGGTCGGGCGACGAAGCCATAGGCGAGACGCGAATCGATCCGCGCATGAGTGGAGGTCGTGATACGCACGAACGGATAGGTGGCGCGCACGCGCGCCTTGAAAGCCTCGCCATTGGCATAGGCTTCGAAACGATCCCGGAGGAACCGGGTGTTGCGCTCGTAAATTTCCTCGAGGCGGGCGACGGCCGCGCCGCAATCGGTGAATGCTTCCGTTGCGATGGCCGGCGGCGTTTGGACGGTCGGTGCAGACGACATTTCCTGGAACGCGGATTCGCTCTGGATCAAGCCACATCGTGGCCGAAGCATTATAGGAGCGCGCGGCCGGAGCTGCCAGCGCCGAAAG
>CAYVVB010000488.1:0-2162 GCA_964454955.1 uncultured Bradyrhizobium sp.
CAGGATCGACTCGAGGTACGCCTGAACTGTTAATCCACGCGCAGCGGCGTGCGCACTTAGCACTGCTGCAACGGCTTCGTTGATTTGCAGGGTTACCATGTCGGTGCATACTCCCGGAAGCCTTGATTGTCGCACGGCATCCAGGCATCGTCGAGACCTGGGTCACTGCCGCGGCGGCGGACCGGCCGGGATGTGCGTGCTCGCCTCGGCTGCGCGACCGTCGGTCGATTCAATCAGTGACACCAGCGCCGGCACGGCGTCGGCCGCCGCCGGTCCGATCTGTCCTAGTGCCCGAGCCGCGGCTTGGCGCACGTCTTCGTCCGGGTCATCCAGCCGCTGCGTCAGGATGGGCACGGCCTCCTTGGCGGGCGGGCCGATTCTCGCCAGCGCTCTACCCGCCTGGGCACGCACGCGCGGGTCCGCGTCTGACAGCGCGGCGATCAGTTGCGGTACGGCAGCTTCGCCGATCCGGCCGAGCGCGTCGACGGCCGTTTCCTTGACGCCCCAGGAGCGGTAGAGCGACAACGACACACCGGCCGGTGCCGTGGTCGTGCTGATCGTGGCGGGCTGACTTGGTTTTTCGGCTTCCACGCTGGCTCGCGCTGCGAGGATTTCTTTGACGGTCGGTTTGGGCTTCTCCGGCGCTGCCTGACCGCAACCGGACAGCGCAACCACAAGCGCCGCCAGCACGGCTAGCGCCCAGGCGGCGAGCCGGCCACGACTTAAACCAGCTTCGTTCCCCACGCGGCCCGCAATACCTGGCCAGTGACGACGCGGCGCATTGCTTGTAGCGGACATCGGCAGATCCTCCCGGCAGGAGATGCCGGCGCGGGAACCGGTCGATTTTGACCGGTCGCCCAAGGCCGCTTCCTGCTACCTAACGATGGCTTTTTGTTATGCGAATGTCCACCGCTACGGCCGGTAAACCAGGCATTTTCGGACCGGTTAGCCGGGTGCCCGTGCGGCTTGCTCAGGCGGCGGCGGGCGATTTATGATGAGCCTGTGGGGCTGGGGAATTTTTTACCAGGTGGCGGTCGCGGGCAATCCCGCTCGCTCGCCTGCCAGCTCTCGGTCAAGGAACCCGCCATCGTGAAAACCACATCGTTCGCCCCCGTTTGTCTCGCCCTGCTGATCCTGACCGGCCCAATCGCGCTGGCGAAGGAGCCGGAAATCGCGCCGCCGGGCAAGGGGCCACTGCACGCCTACGTCAAGCAGGCCGACGACAGTTACCGCTGGGTCGTGCGGCAGGAAGGAAAAGTCGGCACCACCAAATGGGCCGAGCTGCTGCTCACCTCGCAAACCTGGAAGGACACGGTCTGGAAACACGAGCTCTTCGTCATCCGGCCGGCCGAGATCACGGACCCATCGCAGGGCATCCTGCTGATCAACGGCGGCGGCTGGCACGATGAATTTGACAAGCCCCCGGCCGACGGCAAAGGGGGCAAGCTGCCGGCCGAGGCGGCACTGCTCGCGCAAGTCGCCGAACGCGTGAAGAGTCCCGTGGCCGTGATCATGCAGGTGCCGTTTCAACCGATCTTTGACGGGCTGACCGAGGACGGCGCGATCTCGTACACCTTCGATCAATTCCTCAATACGCAAGACGGTACCTGGCCGCTACTACTCCCGATGGTCAAAGCCACGGTCCGCAGCATGGACGCGGTGCAGGAGTTCGCCAAGAAAGATTGGCAGCTCGACATCAAGAACTTCACTCTCACCGGCGCCTCGAAGCGCGGGTGGACCACGTGGCTCACGGCCTCCGTTGATCCGCGCGTGAACGCCTTCGCGCCGATGGTCATCGACATGCTCAACATGGGCGTGCAGATGAAACACCAGGTGGCCACGTTCGGCGAGTTTTCTGAGCAAATCGAGGACTACACCAAGCGCGGCATCCAGCAGAAAGATGGCACCGACGCCGGGCGGTTGCTGCAATCGATCGTCGACCCGTATCACTATCGCTCGCTGCTCACGCAGCCCAAGGTGATCTTGCTGGGAACCAACGACCGCTACTGGCCACTCGATGCCCTGAACCTGTACTGGGGTGACCTGCTGGGACAGAAGCACATCCTCTACGTCCCCAACAACGGGCACGGACTCAACGACTTTGCCCGCATCATCGGCACCGTTTCGGCCCTGCATCGTCAGGCGGCTGGCGGCAAGGAAAT
>CAYVVB010000489.1:0-2690 GCA_964454955.1 uncultured Bradyrhizobium sp.
TCGAGCTGGCGACGCAAAGGAGTGCGAGTGCGCCGATCGCTCCCAGAATTCGCATTTTTCGCATGAAGACCTCCAGTTTGTTCTTGGTGCCCAACGCGGTCTCAGGCGGGCGGTCCTGATGAAGCCAAAAAGTGATGCCGAGGCCGATCAACAACACGGCGCCCAGCAGGAAGAAAATGATGGATTGTTGCACCCAGGATATCGCAGGGACGACGACTCCCATCGCCAGACCGAGAAACGCGATCCGCAGCGAAAGCAGGCTGACACCAGCGAGGAAGGTGCCGAGTGCAAGCAAGGTCAGAAGGACAAGGCTGGTCGCAGGCGCCGGCAATACCCTCTGCACCGTCGAAACCAGCATCATGTTCATCGTGACGAGGATGGCGACCCAGTGCAGTGCCTGCGTCCATATCAAGCGGAAGTTCGCTTCCTTGGGACCGGCTATCGACCACTTGGTGAGCACGCATACGACACCAATAGCCATTGCCAGGAATTCCCAGTAACCAATGAGCGGCTGGTGCGAAACATTGGTATAGGCGACGCCCGCCACCGCGAGCACCAATGCGACGATGTACGGAAGATGCTGCCAGAGGAAGCGAGCTGGTCCCGCGCGAGCCGGAGCAGGTGGCTGATGATCGGTCTGTTGTGGATCGAAAGCGGTCATGGAACGTCCGCTGACGATTGGGCGCCCGTGAACGGCGCGGGGCTGTCTCCGAGATAATCTTCGACGTAGAACCGGATGATCGCAACGCGGCTGAGTGCGACCAGAGGCATTGCCAGCGCGATCCCCATCACGCCGAACAGCACGCCGAGGATGACGATCGCGACAAGTGTCCAGGCGGGCGGAGTCTCGACCGCCCGCTGTTGAATCAGCGGCCCGATCAAATAGCCCTCCACTGACTGGATAATGGTGTAGATGGTGAGCGCAGTGAGTAGTGGTGAACTGCCGAGGGGCATCGCGACGAGCGCAATCGGAATTCCGGCGGCAATCGGCCCAAGGAACGGAATGAAGTTCGATAGGCCCGCTTGCAACCCGAGCAGAAAGGGTCCTGGCAATCCGATAAAATACAATGCAACGCCCACGCATATCGTCATTAGCGTGATGCGGATGAGCAGTCCGACGAACCACAGGCGCAGGATCTTGCCCATCTCGTTCATGACGTCCCTTGTCCTGGCGCGATAGGATCGTTTCACCAGAATGATCGCGCTTTCGCGGTAGCTGACCGGGTCAAAGGCGAAGAGGGTGCCAAGGACGAGGACAACGAGGACACCGGTTAGTAGGGCTGATGCACCGCCAAGGACGAAATGAGCATGGCTCAGAAAGCGTCCTTGATCCGAGAAGAGCCATTGAGCGAATTCGCGGGTGGCCTGAGGACCGAGCAAGTCCAGTCCGTATGACAAGAGGCGCTGCTGGAGGACATCGAGCTGGCTGTCCATGACGTTGAGCAGCAGGCGTATCTGTGCGGGCAGCTTGCCGACACCCCAGACCGAGCCAAGTGCCACCAATGCCGCAAGCATCAGCAGTACGAGCGTCAAACGCCAGCGGCGTGCGAGCGGGACGAAGGCGACCAGCGCCCTGGCCGAGGCGTCCAGGAACGCAGCGAAGAGGACGCCGGCGAAGATCAACAGGAGGCCCGAAGCCGTCTGCCATACGAGGAACAAGCAGACGGACACGGCGAGCAGGGCAAGACCGGTCGCGAGAATGCCGAATGGCCGTATCTCGTTGAACTGATCGGATGAACCGGTGGTCAAAACGACCTCCCGCAATCTGTCCGAGGCTGTTCCGGTCTTACTCATCGGCTGGTCAATTCGCAGGAGCAGGCGCGTCGGTGCGCGCTTTGGTGCGAACGTGACGACTGCCGTAATGCGGATGCCGTCCCCCGCGATGACGCCAGTATCGGTGCTTCGTCCGGTTCGAACGGATCGTTTGAGGCGCGGATCGCTGCGCAGGCGGAGTGGCGTCATTGGCTGCGGCCGTACTGGCGGCGGACGATTGCGAGAGGGCAGCCGGCGGCGCCAGCATGAGCGCCAATCCACTGACGACCAGAACCTGGCAGACGGTCCGTATATTCACGTGTGTCTCCCGATGAAGCATCAAATCGAAATGAACCCGATCGCCAGTCCGTACACACCGACACATGCGGCGATCGCGACCGTCGCAAATAGGATTGCTTCCAGAGGTCTGAAGACGGCCTCCTTGCGCTCCCGTTTGGCGAGCACGAACAACAGCGTTCCCGGCAGGTAGAGGATCGACGACAGCAGGAGAAACTTTGTTCCGCCCGCATAGATCATGCCGGCCGCGTAGAGTGTGGCGATACCGGAGCGGATCCAGTCTGCCGTCCGACCACGCTCGCCGGCCGCATACGTTTCGCCGGTCCACGCAAGCTTGAGGCCATATGCCGCAACGAAAAGATACGGCACCAAAGTCATCGAACTGGTCAGCTTCAGAGCAAGCGTGAACGCATACTCGGCCAACCAGGTGACGAGAAGAAATGCTTGGATGACGTAGTTCGTCAGCCAGAGAGCTCCGGCGGGGACGCCGCGTGCGTTCTCCGCAGCAAGAAACGACGGCATCGTACCGTGGGCCGCTGCCGAATGCAGAACCTCGGCAGCCAGGAGCGACCACGACAGGTAATTGCCAAGAACCGAAACCAGCAGCGCCACGCTTACAAACGCGCCGCCCCAGCGGCCGA
>CAYVVB010000490.1:0-61342 GCA_964454955.1 uncultured Bradyrhizobium sp.
CGCGCGATCCGAGGGGTCAGCCAGGCATGATACGTCGTCGGGTCGATCCGCACTTCGCCCTGTGGCGCGAGGAGGCGCTGGTTGGCCACTGCGGCGCGGACGATGCGTGCATCATCGGTGCCCGCCTGCCCGAGTGCGGCGGCTAACAGTTTGACCGCAATATACGATGCCTCGGCATCGGCACATGACACCGGGCCATCCGGAAAGGCCCTGGCATAGGCATCGATGAAAGCGGCGTTTGCCGGCGAACTGAGAGAGGAGAAGTAGACGCTCGAGCTCAGATGTCCGTCGACCGCATCGGGGCCGATCTCGGCAAGCTCAGGTTCGGACAGTGTGCAGCTCGCCACCGGTATCTCCGTCGCCTGATCGATTCCGCGCGCGCGGCAGGCCGCCCGGAAGGCGCGAAAGAAGGCGTAGGCGCTGGTGCCGATGAGATTATTGAAGACAAAGTCAGGGCGCTGGGCGAGGATCGCAGCGATCACCTGGTCGAATTCGGTATCGCCGACCGACAGATAGCGTTCGGCGACTACCGCACCGCCTCGCGCGGTCAGTGCCTCGCGAAAGATGCGATTGTTCTCCCAGGCCCAGATATAGTTCGAGCCCACACAGAATGCCCGGGTGCCGACCCGCAAAGCCAGATAATCGACCAGCGGCAGCACGTGCTGATTGGGAGAGGCGCCGGTATAGATGACGTTGTCGGAGCTTTCGAAGCCCTCGTAATGCGACGGATACCAAAGCAGCCCATCGAACTTTTCGAAGCAGGGGATAACCTCCTTGCGGCTCGATGAGGTATAGCAGCCGACCACGTGGCGGATTCCGGCTCCGAGCAGCTCGAGGCTAAGTGTGCGGTACCTTGCCAGATCGCCCGCAGGATTGACCACGACGGGCTCCATCCTGACCTCGCCGTTCGCCTCCGCAATTTCGCGGAAAGCCAGCAGCGCGCCATTCAACATCGAACGCGCGACGACGTTGTATGACCCGGCGGTCGAGAACATCACGCCGATGCGGCAATGCCTGCGCACCATTCGCCTCGATCCAAAAACAAAAAACGCCCGCCGGCCGAAAGGCCGAGGGCGTCTTCGCCACCAACCAAACACGCGGCCATCAGCAGCGTGGCGTTGGAAACTGGTTGAAACTCGCCGCGTCAATGGGCAGCCGTTGCCCGACGCTCGGCATTTAGGCTCCCTTAGATCGGATTTGATGTCAAGCGCGTTATGGTCGCGGAACGATGCTTCAATTCGCATCCGTTGCAGCAAAACTGTGCAAAGGCGCTCACGGCTGCGATCCCGCTCAATCCATCAGGACCGGGTTCGCGCAAGAGCAAACACGCGCGGAGTGTGCAAGACTGAGCTACGAAGCAGCCGCCCGGATGCCCAGATAGCTGTTGATGACGTCCGGATTGCCCGCGACGTCTTCGGCCGGCCCCTCGAGCACGATCGCGCCGGATTCCATGACATAGGCGTAGTCGGCGATCCGCAGCGCTGCGCGCGCGTTCTGTTCGACGAGGAGGCACGATACGCCGTGGTCGCGCAGCTCGGCGACTGATCGCAGGATGTCGCGTGTGACGAGCGGCGCGAGCCCCAGGCTCGGCTCGTCGAGCATCAACAGTTGCGGCTTGGACATCAGGGCGCGGCCCATCGCCAGCATCTGACGCTCACCGCCGGAAAGAGTGCTGGCGAGCTGCCGCCGCCGCTCCTTCAGCCGAGGCAGCAGCGTGTAGACCTCTTCCAGCGTCGCCATGTAACTCCCGTCGCCGCGACGGTAGCGCAGGAAAGCGCCGAGCAGGAGATTGTCCTCCACGTTCATCGTGGTGAACAGCTCGCGGGTTTCCGGGATCAGCGTCACGCCGCGGCCGACCAGCGTCTCGACGGAAGGCTGCTCGAAGGCTGTCTCGCCGAAGAAGCTCAAGCGGCCGCGAACCGGAAGCTGGCCCATCAGGCCGCTCAGCAGCGTGGTCTTGCCGGCGCCATTGGGACCTATGATGGCAACGATCTGGCCGCGTCGTATCGACAGGGTCAGGTTGCGGATGACGTCGACACGACCATAGCCGATGCTGATGCCCTCGGCCGCGAGCAGAACATCGGACTCGCGGCCCGAGGAGACCGTCGTCATTCCGCGCCTCCGAGATAGGCTTCGATCACCTTCGGGTTGGCCTGGATCTCAGCGGGCGTCCCCTCCGCAAGCTTCTCGCCGAACTGCATCACCACGATCCGATCCGCCAGATTCATCACGAAATCCATGTCGTGCTCGACGATCATGACCGCCATGCCCTCGGCCTTGAGCTGCAGCAGCAGGTCGGCCAGCGCCTTCTTCTCCAGGTGACGCAGGCCTGCGGCGGGCTCGTCGAGCAGCAGGAGGCAAGGATCCGAGCAGAGTGCGCGGGCGATCTCCAGCATCCGCTGCTGGCCCAGAGCGAGGCTGCCGGCGTTCCGGTCGGCGAGCGCCGCGAGGCCCACCCGCTCCAGCTGGCGTTGCGCCTCGGCCAAAAGAACGCCCTCCTCCTTGCGGTCGAGCCGCAAGCCTGCAGCTAGAAGCCCGCAGCGTCCCCGCGCATGTGCTCCGATCGCTGCATTTTCCAGCACGCTCATGTCCGGGATGATGCGCACATGCTGGAAAGTGCGGCCCATGCCGTCGAGCGAGAGCGCGCGGGTCGAATAATCGCTCTCCCTGCCGAGGAAATTCACCGAGCCCTTGGTCGGCGGCTGCACGCCTGAGATCAGGTCAAACAGCGTGCTCTTCCCTGCGCCATTCGGACCGATCAGGGCAAAGATCTCGCCGGCGTGAACGTCGAGGCTGATGTCGCGGTTGGCTTTCACCACACCAAAGGATTTCGTCAGATTGACGACCGAGAGAATTGCTGACCCGCGCGGCGGCTTGTCCCGTTCCGGCAGCGGCGCCGGTTTGGCAAACATGGGGCGCGCGTCGGCGACGTTGAGGCCGGACAGGTTCATCACCGCGGGCCAGATTCCTTCGGGCAGGAACTGCAGCATGGCGACCGCGGCGACTCCGAACACCACGGTCTCGAAATCGCCCTGGACATGCAGCAGCTCCGGCAGGTGGCTCTGCAGCCACTGATTGCCTAGCACGACGATGCCGGCGCCTGCGATCGCACCGGCGATGCTGGAGGCGCCGCCGATGACGGCCATGAACAGGTATTCGATGCCTTGCGCGAACGAAAATGGCGATGGGTTGAGGAAGCGCTGGTAATGCGCGTAGAGCCAGCCCGCAAGCGCCGCCATCAGGCAGGCAATGACGAAGCTCGCGACCTTGAAATGGGCCGTGTTGACGCCGACACTCTCGGCCATGATGGTCCCGTAACGCAGGGAGCGGATCGCCCGTCCCGGCCGGGAGTTCAGGAGATTGCGCAATCCCAGCAACAGCAGCAACAGAACGCCCCAGATCGCCACATAAAGGCTCTTGGGATCCTTAAGTGGAAAGCCCGCGATCGAAAGCGGCGGAATGTCGCTCATGCCGGCCTGCCCACCAGTCTGCGGAAGACTCCCGAATAAATAGAAGGCGACGATAGCGACGGCGAGCGTCGCAAGCGGCAGGTAGTGGCCCGAGAGGCGCACTGCGACAAGCGAGTTCGCGAGCGCGATCAGGAACGCGACCACGAGCACGGCGAACAGCGTGATCCATGGCGAGACGCCGTAGACCGAGGAGAGATAGCCGGTGACATAGGCGCCGATACCGACATAGGCGGCCTGAGAGAAGGATGTCAGGCCGGCGACGCCGGTAAGCAGCACGAGACCGAGGACCGTGATGGACGCAAGGCCGACATAGTCGAGCAGCGCGATTGCGTAGTCCGAGAACACGACCGGCGCGATCGCAACCGCCACGATAAAAGCGGCCTCCATCGCACGCCGCCAGCGCCGCCGCCACGTCAGCGTGCCTGGATCAAGATTCTCCTGGGCGTGCGCCGAAGGCTCTTCGACGACATCTTCCTTTTCCCGCCTGCTCATCCGCATCGATCGGAACAGGAGGATCGGAATCACCAGGCTGAAGACGATGACTTCCTTGTAGGTGGACGCCAGAAAGGATGAGTAGCTCTCGAGCAGGCCGACCAGGATGGCGCCGAGCGCCGACAACGGAAAGCTGACGAGACCGCCGAGAATCGCTGCCACGAACCCTTTCAGCCCGAGCAGGAAACCGGTGTCGTAGATGATGGTTGTCGTTGGCGCGATCAGAACGCCCGCCAACGCACCGATCACGGCAGCGACGGTGAACGCGAGTCTGCCGGCGAGAGGAACCGAGATGCCCATCAGCCGCGCTCCCTCACGATTTATGGCAGCGGCGAGCATCGCCTTGCCATACAGCGTCCGCTGGGAGGCGTAGTAGAGCAAACCGATCACCCCCAGCGTCACGACCAGGATGGCGATGGTTTGGCCGGCCACCGGCACGCCGAAGAGCGAAAAGCCGCCGTCGATCAGCGGCTCCGAACGCTGGCCGCTGGGACCAAAGATGAATAGGGCAATGCCGACCATGACGAAGTGCAGCGCAACCGAGACGATCATCAGGACGAGCACCGAGGCCCCGGCAATCGGCTGGTAGACGAGTCGATACAGCAGCGGTCCGCTCGCCCCGACGACCGCGACCGCCAGCAAGGCTTGCAGCATAAGGGGCAGAGCGACCTTCGATCCGATCCATGCCAGCGCCACGATGGCAAGGGGCCCCAGAATCCGCCGTAACGACGGCTTCAGCACCGCGAGGCCCCGCCGGTGCCGCACCCCGGAGAAGATGTCGACGGCGAAATGCAGCAGGACGAGAACGAGCAGCAGCGGGATGGTGCCGGGCATACGCCCGTCCTGGAGCGTCGTGAAGGTGATCGCGCTGAAAGAAACGAACTCGCCCTGCGGGACGAAGATCGTCCGTGTGACCGAGAACAGCAGGACGATCGACACCGCGAGCAGCGCGTAGATGAGACCGTTGGCGATGCCGTCCTGGGCGAGATAAAGCGCGACGAAGGCGTTCACGAACAGAGGCTCCGACTGAGACGCCGCTGGCGGGAGCTTTGTCGCCCCTCGCCGCGCCGCACGCTCACTTCACCAGCGACCAGTTGCCGTTCTTCACCGCGATCATCACGATGCTGCGCTGATCGAATCCGGAATGGTCCTGCGGCGTCATGTTGTAGACGCCCTGTGCGCCGGTGAGGTCCCTCACCTCCTCCAGAGCGTCGCGCAAAGCGGCGCGAAACTCCGGTGTGCCGGGCTTCGCCTTGGCGGCGGCGACTGGAACGGCGCGCTCAAGTAACAGCCCGGCGTCATAGATGTTGGCGCCGAACGTCCCGGGCTCGGTGTCATAGAGCTTCTTGTAGGCGGCGATGTATTCAAGCGCGACCTTGCGCGCGGCGACCTCGTCGCCGATTTCCGAGAGCACCAGCATCGGGCTCGCCGCGAGCAGCGTGCCTTCGACCTTCTTGCCCCCGATCTTCAGGAATTCCGGGGTCGCGGCGCCGTGGGTCTGGTAGATCTTGCCGGTATAGCCTTGGTCGACCAGGGCCACCTCCGGCAGCACGGTCGCCGCACCGGCTGTACCGATAAGGACGGCGTCGGGGGACGCGCCACGGATCTTCAGCGCCTGCCCGGTCACCGATGTGTCGGTCCGCGCGAAACGCTCTTGAGCGATGATCTTGATCCCGGCCGGTTCGGCCGCCGCCTTGAAAGCGGCGGAGAAATTGTCGCCGAGGGGGTCGCTGGTGCCGATGAAGGCGACCGTCTTGATGCCGGTCTTCTTCATATGCGCGACGATCGCGTCCATTACCAGGTTGTCGTTCTGGGTTGTCTTGAACACCCATCGCTTCTTGTCGTCCATCGGCAGCACCACCGCCGTGGTCCCGACCGGCGCCAGCATCGGCGTCTTAGCGTCGGCGATGAACGGCAGCACGGCGACAGCGTTTGGCGAACCGGACGGACCGATGATCGCGTCCACCCTATCCTCGATCAGCATTTTCTGGACGTTCTTGGTCGACTGCGTCGGATCGCTGTTGTCATCCATATAGATGTATTCGACGGCAAGATCGCCGATCTGCTTGGGCAGCAGCGCGGCGGTGTTCTTCTGCTGAATGCCGACGACCGAAATCGGACCGGTCGAGGATGCGATGACGCCGATCTTGACCTGGGCGCTGGCGGGAAGAACGGTCGCGGTCAAAAGAGCCGCTGCGGCAATCATTCTAAGCACGACAAGATTCCTTTCTCGCTTGAACAGGCAAAGCCCCTCGACCTCATCGATCTTCCGCATCGCAGCAAATGGTCGGCGTGCGGCGGCCTGGAATTACTCGCATATTCACTGGAACAATCAAGCAATTAAAATCGGCTGATCGCGCTGCTTATCGCGCCATCATGCATCAATAGCGGTCAACTGCGGCATCTCTATCGCGGATGGCTGCAAGAGGCATAGCCTGCTCTCTATGGCGAGAGATTATCGAAGATGCGCGCCGACAGCGAATTGAGCAACTGCACCTCCGTCTTCGACAGTCCACGCAAAGCCTCCTTGAACACATATCTTACCTTCTCGTGTGTCTTTTCCAGCAAGGCGCGGCCTTCCGCAGAGATCATGACCTCCGTAGAGCGGGCGTCGGCGCTCGATGTCCGCACCGTGACGAGCCCCTCCCCGGCCATCCGGGTGATCGTTTTCGCCATAGTCGAGATGTGGACGACGCTCTCCTCCGCGATCTCCGATACCGTGATGGCCTCCTGTTCTGACAGGAGGATCAGCACGCGCCAGCGCGCGACATCGACACCGCACGGCTTCAGAACCGCATTCATTCGGGCGTAGTAGCGCGCCAGCATGCGAACCGTCTGATAAAACGGAGACCGTGTCGCGAGGAAGCGACTGTCCTCGGCCTTAACCTTGGTCTTGATCTGCTCGAATTCGCTTTTTCGCATATCCCTCTATCCGGCTTGGCGCCAAACGTGCCCGACAGTCCTTAACATAGGATCCCATAAAGCAATTCGCAGGCCGCCAGCTTCCGAAGCGCGTTCCGCAGCCGACATCTGGGTCATCCACGTCTCGATTGCATCGGTTCCGCATACCCTCTCGCCGCATCCAAATCGAGGTCAATTGTTGCGTCGCACGCAGGCGAACGACTGATAAAAAGGCAAATCGTGGGCCAATCTTTGTGCAGAGAAGCTAGATTTTTCGCTGGAATATTCCACTAATTTGATCCCTTAATATTGGCGATCGGTGCAATGACGCCGGGCGGGGAAGGATCGGGACGCGATGAGCATAGCCGGACTTCGGGTACTTGATAGTGCACGCGATGCATGTGCGTGGCATCGCCTCACGCAGTTTTCGCCCGAGGACAGCGGAGACGCAGCCGCGCCGAGCGATGCCGCCGCAGCGCTCACCCTGTCCCACGGCGCCGCTGGCCGCCCGTGCCGCATCACCATGCCGTCTCGAAGCCGACTTCCAGCTCCGTTAGCAATCACAAAACTGAGGCCACATTCATGACCCCTCCGCTTGCAACGATCGCCAAAGAGAGCGGCGAGAGCCTGCCGGCCCTGCTCGCCGATATCCGCGCGCGCCGCTCCGAATTCGTCGCCACGCAAAAGATCCCGCAGGACATCATCGACAGGTTCAAGCGGCTTGGCGTTTTTCGCGCCATGGTCTCCAAACGCTTTGGCGGTGAGGAGCGAACGCCGGCCGAGTTCTGCCGCCTGGTTGAAACCATCTCGGAGGCCGATGGCTCGGCGGGCTGGGTGGCGAGCTTCGGCAGCGCCGCCTGTTACCTCGCAGCCCTGCCCGATGAGACTCTTCGCAAAGTCTATGCAAGGGGGCCGGATGTCGTGTTCGCCGGCGGACTTTTTCCGCTCCAGCCCGCCAAGCGCACCACCGACGGTTTTCTCGTCAACGGCGTTTGGAAATTCGGCAGCGGCTCACCCGGGGCGGAACTGATCGGCGTCGGCATCTCGGTGGAGGGCGACTCCACAGGCGGCCTGCCCCGCGTAGCCGTGATGCCGGCCAATAAGGTTACGATCCGTCCCAATTGGGACGTGATCGGCCTGCAAGGCACCGGCAGCCACGACCTTGTCGTCGAGAATGTCGTGGTGCAGGAGGAATGGACGCTGATCCGCGGCGGACCGGCAACCCTTGATGCACCGATCTATCGCTATCCGTCCATGGCGTTTGCGGCACAGGTGCTCGCGATCGTAGCCATCGGCGTCGCCCGCTCGGCACTGGACGACGTTATCGCCATGGCCAGCGTCCGCCCCTCGATCACCGGGGCACCCCTGATGGCCGAGCGCGGCTATGTCCAGCTCGAGATCGCAAGGGCCGAGGCCATGTTGCGTTCAGCCCGCGCATTCTTCTACGAGGCGACAGAGGAGCTATGGAGCGAAGTGCTCAACGGCGCGCCGAACCCGAAGACGGTCACATTAATGCGGCTCGCCGCGACCAACGCCGCCCGCTCCGGCGCCGAGGTCGCCAGGATAGCCTGCGGCCTCGCCGGAACTGCCTCGATCTACACTGCGCATAGCCTCGCGCAGGCGATGTGCGACAGTCTCGTCGTTGCCCAGCACGCCTTCCTCAGCGAAGGAACCCTGCAAAGCGCCGGCCGAATCCTGCTCGGGCTCCCGGGGCAGCCGGGCTTTCCATGAGTCGTTTTCCTGTTTGATCTACGCCTGCCTTTCCACGCGATCTACCGCAATAAGGACGTTCCAAGATGACCATGACAGCCGAGGCAACACCCGACATCAGGCCGCTGATCCAATCAGACCGCGCGAAGACAACGCTCTATACCGACCCGACGATCTTCGACGCGGAAATGCGCAAGATCTTCGAGAACACCTGGGTCTGGGTCGCCCATACCAGCGAGATCGCAAACCCCGGAGACTTCAAGACCGCCCATGTCGGACAGCATCCCGTGATCGTGGTGCGCGATCGCAAGGGGGCCGTGCATGTACATGTCAACCGCTGCCGCCATCGCGCCGCAACCGTCTGCGAGGTGCATAAGGGCAAGACCAACAGCTTCGTCTGCCCGTATCATGGCTGGAGTTACGGGCTGGACGGGTCGTTGCGCGGCATTCCTTATGAGGCGGGTTACGAAGGCGTGCTCGAAAAAGCCAAATTTCCGCTGCGCTCGCTGCGCGTCGAGGAATATGCCGGCATGATCTTCGCCACCTTCCGCAAAGACATCGAGCCGCTCACCGATTTTCTCGGCCCTGCGAAAAAATGGATGGACCTGTTCATGAAGCAGGGCGCCGGCTATCCCGTGATGACGCTCGGCGAGCACAAGTTCCGCTTCCCCGGCAACTGGAAGATCCAGCTCGAGAACACGACGGACGCCTATCATTTCCCACTCGTACACAAATCGTTCCTCACTGCCGTCGACGGCCAGACCCAAGCCACGCTCGACATGATGAACAAGGGCGGCTTCGTCGAGGATCTCGGCAACGGTCACAGCGTCATGGTGATGATCCCCGAACTGATCGACCTCGAGGCCGATCTCGACGCGCCGATCCCCGAGAAGTTCAAGGACCTCGCGGCCGAGCTGGCCAAGGACCATGGCGACCTCGAGGTGCGCCGCATCGTGCGCGCGGTCGGCGGCTCCGGCTTCAACCTGAATCTGTTTCCGAACGTCGCCTGTTCGATGGCGTTTTTCCGCGTCCTGCAGCCGATCTCGGTCCAAGAGACCGAGATCCGGCACATCGCGATCGGCATGAAAGGCGGTCCGGCGGCCGGCAATCGAGCCCGCATGAGGCTACACGAATTCTTCCAGGGACCAATGGGCTTCGGCAGCCCCGACGACGCCGAGGTTTGGGACCGCGTCCAGCACGGTGCGCAAGGCGACCATGATCTGTGGCTGATGCTCAATCGCGGCCTGCCCGGAGAGGCGGTCACGCCGGATGGACATCGTCGCGGCGACGTAAGCTCGGAAACAGGGATGCGTGCGGCCTATGCGCAGTGGGCCAGGATGATGACGGCCTGAGAGAGGATATTTCCATGACGACCCAAGCAATCACCCTGGACGAAGCCACGGCCTTTACCTGGTACGAGGCCGACCTGCTCGACAACGCCGAGTACGATGAATGGTTAGGGCTGTGGACGCCCGATGCCCGTTACGTGGTGCCGATCGAGCCCGGCGAGACTGATTTCGAGAACACGCTGAATTATATCTATGACGACCACACCATGCGCGAGAAGCGCGTGGCGCGGCTGCGCAACGGCCAGTCGATCTCGACGTCTCCGGTGGCGCGCACCGTCCGTGTGCAGTCGCGGTTTCGGCTGCTCCAGTCGGACGCCAACGCTTGCGAGCTGCGCTGCGCGCAGATACTCACCGAATGCCGGCGCGGCCGCGAGCGCAGCTATACTGCTGACGTTCAACTCAGCCTGGTGCGTCACGAGGGCAAGCTCAGGATCGCCCGCAAGGTCGTGCGGCTGATCAACTCGACCGACGCCCTCAACGGCATCGGTTATATTCTGTGATGACCATGACCGAACAAGCTCGGGTCGCGGTGGTCACTGGTGGCGGCAGCGGAGTTGGTGAAGCAATCGCCCGGGTGCTGCACGGCGGCGGCTACCGCGTCGTGGTCGCCGATATCGACGAGGCGGCGGCGCAGCGCGTGGCCGCCGCGCTCGATCCTTCGGCCGGAACGGCAACCGCGCAGCGGCTGGACGTGCGCGAGAAGCCGCAATTTGAAGCCGCCCTTCAGGCGGCTGTTGCGCGTTGGGGCAGCGTGCAGGCGCTCGTCAACAACGCCGCCGTCACGGTCGCCCGTCCCGTCATGGAGATTTCGCCTGAGGAATTCGACGCGGTGATCGCAGTGAACCTCCGCGGCACATTCCTCGGCTGCCAGGTGTTCGGAGCCTATTTCCGCGACCGTGGCCACGGGCGCATCATCAACATGGCCTCGCTTGCCGGCCAGAACGGCGGCACCGCGACCGGTGCCCATTACGCGGCTTCCAAGGGGGGCATTATCACGCTTACCAAGGTGTTTGCCCGAGACCTCGGTCCCGCGGGCGTCACCGTGAACGCGATTGCGCCGGGCCCGATCGATTCGCCCATGGTCCGTCGCACGCTGACGCCGGAGCTGCTGGCCGGTCTGAAGGCAACGATCCCGGTCGGCCAGATTGGGGAAGCCTCATTCATCGGCCAATTGGTGCTGCAGCTGGCCTCGCCGGACGCGGCGTTCGCCAACGGTGCGACCTGGGACGTCAACGGCGGCCTCTATCTTCGCTAGAGCAGGATGCCCGGCATCCGCCCCTCCGGAGAACCAGCGTCCACTCTTTCGGATACTGCCCCAGGTACGATACGAAACGATCGAGATGCTGTGATCATGAGTGAGCAGACCATGGATGTTGTCGTCGCGAGCCGCGCGGAGGCTGCGGAAGGGATCATCGTCCTCGACCTGGTGGCCGACAAGGAAGGGTCTCTGCCGAGTTTCGAGCCTGGTGCCCATGTCGATGTGCATCTCGGTCCCGATCTGGTCCGGCCATATTCGCTGTGCGGCGATCCTGCCGATCGCACGCGCTACCGGCTCGGTATCCTGCTCGCGGAGCAGTCACGCGGCGGATCGGCGGCAATTCACCGGAACGTCCGCGCCGGCGACCGGCTGCGCATCGGGCTGCCGCGCAATCACTTTCCGCTGGCGAGCGAGGCGAGCCGGTCGGTTCTGGTTGGTGGCGGCATCGGCGTCACACCGTTGCTCGCCATGGCCCGTCACTGCATCAACAAGCGCAAAGACTTCACCCTGCACTATTGCACACGGACCCGCGGCAAGGCCGCTTTCCTTGACGAGCTGGCGCAAGAGCCGCTGCGCAGCCGGACCGCGCTCCATTTCGATGATGGCGCCTCCGAGCAAAGGTTCGTTCCGGAGCGCGACCTGCCACCTCCCGAACCTGGCACCCATCTCTATGTTTGCGGCCCGGCCGGTTTCATGGACTGGGTGATCGCGGAAGCGCGCCGACTCGGGTTCAAGGAAGCGCAGATCCACCGCGAATATTTCGAGGCGGAAGTCGACACCAGCGGCAGCGCTTTCGAGGTGAGACTGGCCAGATCCGGCCGCAGCATCGCGGTGCCCGCCGGAGTCTCCATCGTCAAAGCGCTGGCAGCGGCGGGGATCAAGATCGAGGTATCATGCGAGCAAGGGATCTGCGGTACCTGCATGTGCAGCGTGCTCGAAGGCGTGCCCGACCATCGCGACAATTATCTGACGGACGAGGAAAAGGCCGCGAATGACCAGATACTGCTGTGTTGCTCGCGGTCGAAAACTCCAACACTTGTGCTCGACCTCTAGCCGGAGTCGCCTGTCATGACACCCATCGCCAAGAGCGAATATCGTGACGCCATGAGCCGGCTCGGGGCCGCTGTCAACGTCATCACCACGGACGGCCCGGCCGGGCGCCACGGCCTAACTGCTTCGGCGGTCTGCAGCGTCACCGATACGCCGCCGACGCTCCTCGTCTGCGTCAACCGCCATGCCGGCGCTCATGCGAGCCTCATCAGCAACCGCGTCCTGTGCGTTAATGTCTTGACCGGGCGGCATCGGGATCTATCCAGTGCCTTCGGCGGCGGCAAGGGACTGGACATCGCGGACCGCTTTGCCGGTGCCTCGTGGCGCGAGCTGACGACAGGGGCTCCGGCGCTGACTGACGCTTCTGTCAGCCTTGACTGCCGGATCGTTCATTCCAAGGAGATCGGCACGCACACGGTCTTCTTCGGCGAAGTCGTCGATCTCGCGCTCGCGCCCGACGCCGAAGGCTTGATCTATTTCGACCGCGCCTATCACCCATTGCCGGGCGCAGCACCGACGCGATCCGACAACGAAACGGGAGACCACGTCAGATGACACTGGAAGACCTGTCGGCAAGGCTCGACGCCCTGCAGAACGAAGTGCATGTGCTGCGCGCGGAAGCCGACATCCGCCGGCTGCAGACCCGCTATATGTTCCTGTGCGATACTCCGTGTCCCGAGGCCGGCGTCGACGATGACGCCGAGCGTATCAACCGCATCCTTGATCTCTATACCGAGGACGCGATCTGGGAGGGCGTCGGCGCCTATTACGACGACCAGTTCGGCCGCAGCGTCGGCAAGGCCGCGATCCGCAAGCACTTCGAGGCGTTCTGGGGCACGAAGCGCGATCCGGCGCTGCTGCTCAACGTCCATTATCTCACCTCGGAACAGATCCATGTGCATGGCGATGAGGCGGAGGGCCAATGGGTGCATTGCCAGCCCTGGATCTTCAGCGACGGCTCTTCGCTGCTGCGCTCTAGCCGGCTCAACAATGCATTCCGCAAAGTGAACGGCGTCTGGAAAGTGTCACGTACACGCACGGAAAATGTCTTTGTCGCGCCGCTCGCGCCGGGTTGGGCCAACAGCATTCCAGAGCGCTCCCTGCTCATGCGCGTCTAGAAGCGCCAACCACCGATCCCCCTAACCCAGGAGTCACCATGCCCGCTTCTCTCGATGCCTTCGCCTCCGCCGCTGCCGGCGAGATCGATGCGCTGCACCGCCTGCTGCAGGCCTGGTTTCGTGCCGAAGGCAACAATGATCCCGCCCCGATCCTCGCGCATTTCGATGAGGGGTACACGATGCTTAACCCGGCCGGTAAGCTCATCACCTATCGACAATTTCGGGAGGGGCTGCCCGGCATGCGCGGGACCCGGCCGACGTTGATCATGGAGATCAGTAACGTGGTTGTCCGCCACATCGATGAAGGCGCGGCGCTCGTCACCTATCAGGAGAAGCAGATCCAGGATTCCGGAGCAAACAACCGCGTCTCCACGGCGCTGCTGCTAAACCGCAGCGACCGGCCCACGCCAGTATGGCGGCATCTGCAGGAAACCTGGTTGAGCTGAGCGTCCCGGGAGGACGAGAAGCGGAGCAGACGATGGCGACCAAGGCGGAGATGTGGAAACTGTACCGGTTTCGCGGCTATCGTGTTCGCGTCATCCAGCAATGGCGGGACCCGTTCGGTGTGCCGTTTGTGCGGATCGAAACCGCTGATGACGACGGCGCGATCGCCGGGGGCATGAGCGAAGCCGTCTTCCTGCAGGACGCCGTCTCCATCGAAGAATAGCGGCGGCGCCATCGGCTGGCCGCGGGCCATGCGCTCCTTGCAGCAGAACGCAACGGGAACACGACGGCTCCCGGACTCGGATTGGCGAAGAACGCCAAGCATTTAGCCCGGATTCCTAGCGTGGTGTAGCAGCCTAGAGGCTGCATAGCCCGCTTCGGCGCACGAGTATCGGCCCGCTGGTCTGAAAGCCGATATTGCCGCCGTGCACGCGCGCTGCAATAAGCGCTCATCACCGGAGTCGAAGCTGGCCGCCGCGGCTGCGCCGTGCAGGGTTCCAGCCCACAACGACAAGAAACTTAGGGAGACACGAAATGAGCTTTTCACGACGCACACTATTGAAGGCTTCCGCTGCCTCGGCGGTCCTGGGCGGCCTTGGAGCCCCCATGGTGGCGCGGGCTCAGGCGGCCGAATTTTCGTACAAGTACGCCAACAACCTGCCGGACACCCATCCGATGAACACGCGCGCCAAAGAGATGGCGGCGGCAATCAAGGCGGAGACGAATGGCCGTTTTGACCTGCAGATCTTTCCGAACAACCAGCTCGGTTCCGATACCGATATGCTGAGCCAGATCCGCTCCGGCGGCATCGAGTTTTTCACGCTGTCGGGCCTGATCCTTTCGACGCTGGTGCCGGCGGCTTCGATCAATGGCATCGGCTTTGCCTTCCCGGATTATGACACGGTCTGGAAGGCCATGGACGGCGATCTCGGCACGCATGTGCGCGGCGAAATCAGGAAGGCCGGCCTCGAGGTCATGGACAATATCTGGGACAACGGCTTCCGCCAAACCACGTCATCGACCAGGCCCATCAACGGTCCGGAAGATCTTAAGGGTTTCAAGATCCGCGTTCCGGTTTCGCCGCTCTGGACCTCGATGTTCAAGGCTTTTGAAGCGGCGCCCGCCTCGATCAATTTCAGCGAGGTGTATTCGGCGTTGCAGACCAAGGTTGTCGAAGGTCAGGAGAATCCGCTGGCGATCATTTCCACCGCGAAGCTCTACGAAGTGCAGAAATACTGCTCGCTGACCAATCATATGTGGGACGGCTTCTGGTTCCTGGCCAATCGCCGCGCATGGGAGGCCGTGCCGGCCGATCTTCGCACCATCGTTGCCAAGCACATCAATGCCGCGGCGGTGAACCAGCGCGCCGATGTCGCCAAGCTTAATGCCGGCTTGCAGCAAGAGCTGGCCGCCAAGGGCCTCGTGTTCAATCAGCCCAACACGGCGCCGTTCCGCGACAAGCTGCGGTCAGCAGGCTTCTATGCCGAGTGGAAGGGCAAATACGGCGAGCAGGCCTGGGCGCTGCTGGAAAAGGCGGCCGGGAAACTGTCGTAAGGTAGGGGACGCCCATGGCCCACGTCGAAATCACGGAAATCACGATCGGTGAGGTGGCTTTGATGCCGCCTCCCCGCCCTTCCCTGGTGGCGTCGACCGAGCGTGTGCTGGGCCTCTTGGTCGAAATCCCGGCGGCGATCCTTGTCGTCGCCGAGATCGTCATTCTGTTTGCCGGCGTGGTGGCACGCTATGGGCTGCGCCAGCCCCTGATCTGGTCGGATGAACTGGCCTCGATCCTGTTCCTGTGGCTGGCGATGCTGGGCGCTGCAGTCGCGTTCCGCCGCGCCGAACATATGCGGATGACTGCGATCGTGGCCAGCGCACGCCCTGCCTTGCGCGCCTATCTCGACCTGGTTGCGACTTGCGCTGCGCTGGCGTTTCTGCTGCTGATCGTCTGGCCGGCCTGCCAATACGCGTATGAGGAAAGCTTCATCGTCACGCCGGCCCTGCAGATCCAGAATATCTGGCGAGCACTGGCGCTGCCGGTCGGTATTTGCATGATGGCGTTGTTTGCGCTGCTGCGACTGGCGCGCACCGGCGATGCGAAGCTGGTCGCGGCCGCTGTCATTTCGGTGGCCGTCGTCATCGGTTTGTTCTGGCTGGCGCAGCCCTGGTTAAGGCCGCTCGGCAATCTCAACCTGGTCATCTTTTTCGTCGGTGTCGCCGGATTCTGCGTGTTTGCGGGCGTGCCGATCGCATTCGGTTTTGGGCTCGCGATCTTCGGCTATCTCGCGCTGACCACGCACACGCCGCTGATGGTTCTGGTCGGACGGATGGATGAGGGCATGAGCCACCTGATTCTGCTCGCGGTTCCGCTGTTCGTGTTTCTGGGGCTCCTGATCGAGATGACCGGCATGGCGCGCGCCATGGTGGCGTTCCTGGCCAGCCTGCTCGGCCATGTCCGCGGCGGCCTGCATTACGTGCTGGTCGGCGCCATGTACCTGGTGTCGGGCATTTCCGGCTCGAAGGCGGCGGATATGGCTGCGGTGGCGCCTGTGCTTTTTCCGGAAATGAAGCAGCGCGGCGCCCGACCCGGCGATCTCGTTGCGCTGCTGGCCGCCACCGGCGCCCAGACCGAGACCATCCCGCCCAGCCTTGTGCTGATCACCATCGGCTCGGTGACGGGGGTTTCGATTTCGGCGCTGTTCACTGGCGGGCTTCTCCCCGCGGTGGTGCTGGCGGTCACGCTGTCGGCGCTGGTCTGGTGGCGCTACCGCAAGGAGGATCTGAGCCATGTGCACCGTGCGAGCTTGGATGAGGTGGTCCGTACCCTGATCGTCGCCCTGCCCGCGCTGGCGCTGCCCTTCGTGATCCGCGCCGCCGTCGTCGAGGGCATCGCGACCGCGACTGAGGTTTCCACGATCGGCATCGTCTACGGCGTCGTGGTCGGGCTTCTCGTCTACCGTCGTTTCGACTGGCACCGTCTGCTCCCAATGCTGATCGAGACGGCTTCGCTGTCCGGCGCCATCCTGCTGATCATCGGCACGGCGACCGGAATGGCCTGGGGGCTGACCCAATCCGGATTTTCCCGCGCGCTGGCAAGCGCCATGACGGGCCTGCCCGGTGGGGCTGCCTCCTTCCTCGCGGTCTCGATTCTGGCCTTTATGATCCTTGGCAGCGTATTGGAGGGGATTCCAGCAGTCGTGCTGTTTGGCCCGCTCCTGTTTCCCATCGCGCGGACCGTAGGCGTGCATGAGGTGCACTACGCCATGGTCATCATCCTCGCCATGGGCATCGGATTATTCGCTCCGCCCTTCGGTGTAGGCTATTATGCGGCATGTGCGATCGGGCGGGTTGATCCGGCGCAAGGCATCCGTCCGATCTGGGGCTATTTGCTGGCGCTCCTGATCGGACTTGTTGTCGTTGCGGTGTTTCCATGGATCTCGATCGGATTCCTATAGAGATTTTGCAAAACGGGAGGTGACCGATGGGTAGCAGGCAGAACCAGTACGACATCGGCCTCGACAAGAATGCAGCCAATTACGTTCCCTTGACGCCGCTGAGCTTTCTTGCGCGCAGTGCGGCGGTCTTTCCCGACCATACCAGCGCAGTCTATGAGGGCCGGCACTTCACCTGGGCGGAAACTTACGCGCGCTGCCGGCGCTTTGCTTCTTTTCTTGCCGGTAAAGGCATCGGTGTCGGCGACACGGTCGCGGCGATGCTGCCGAACGTGCCGGCGATGAACGAACTGCATTTTGCCGTACCGATGGTTGGGGCGATCCTGAACGCGCTGAACATCCGCCTCGATGCCCCCTCGATCGCATTCCAGCTCGATCATGGCGGCGCCAGGATCATCATGGTCGACCCGGAATTTTCGGCCGTGATCGCCGAGGCGCTCACGCTGATGAGTGGACCGAAGCCATTCGTGATCGACGTTGACGACGGCGCCTTCACTGGCGGCAAGCGCATCGGGGAGATCGAATACGAGGCTGCCGTTGCCTTCGGCGATCCCGCTTTCGCGCCGCGTTATCCCGATGACGAATGGAACGCAATTGCGCTCGGCTACACCTCGGGCACGACCGGAAACCCGAAGGGCGTGGTGACCCATCATCGCGGCGCCTATCTGAACGCGGTCAGCAACATTCTCGCGGGCGGGCTCGGCCAGCATCCAGTCTATCTTTGGACGTTGCCGATGTTTCACTGCAACGGCTGGTGCTTTCCCTGGACAATCGCGGCTGCAGCCGGCGTCAATGTCTGCCTGCGCAAGGTCGAGCCGACCAAGATCTTTGAGCTGATCAAGGCGCATGGCGTCACTCACATGTGCGGCGCGCCGATCGTCTACAATACTTTGATCAACGCTCCGGACGCGCCCAAGGCCACGGCGGCGCGGCGAGTGGCCGGTCTAATTGCGGGCGCGGCGCCGCCGGTTGCGGTGCTGGAGGGCGCCGAGAGCATCGGCATCAAACTCACCCACGTCTATGGATTGACCGAGGTCTACGGCCCCGCTTCGGTTTGCGCGGAGCAGCCGGGCTGGGACGAACTGCCGGCTGCGGCGCGCGCGCAGATGAAGCGGCGTCAGGGCGTGCCCTACCCGATGGAAGAAGCCGTCACCGTGCTCGATCCCCAGACCATGTGCGAAGTGCCGCATGACGGCCAGACCATCGGCGAAGTGATGTTCCGTGGCAACATCGTCATGAAGGGCTACCTGAAAAACGAGAAGGCGACCAAGGAAGCCTTCGAAGGCGGCTGGTTTCATACCGGCGACCTCGGCGTGCTCGACGAACACGGCTATGTCATCATCAAGGACCGCTCTAAGGACATCATCATCTCCGGCGGAGAGAATGTCTCGTCCGTCGAGGTCGAGGACGTGCTCTACAAGCATCCGGCGGTGCTGTTCGCCGCTGTGGTGGCAAAGCCCGATCCGAAATGGGGCGAAGTGCCCTGCGCCTTCGTCGAGTTGAAGGATGGCGCGACCGCGACCGAAGCGGATATCATCGCCTTCTGCCGCGGCCACATGTCAGGCTTCAAGACGCCCAAGGTCGTGGTGTTCGGGCCGATCCCGAAGACTTCGACCGGAAAGATCCAGAAATTCCTGCTGCGCAATCAGGTCGGATCGGCAACGGCGATTACGGCCTGAGGCCGTGTTGCTAAATAGCGGTTCGGCGATTGTCTCCGTCGTCCCAGGGTGATGCCAAGCATCGAACCCGGAATCTCGAGATTCCGGGTTTGCCTCTTCGAGGCGCCCTGGAATGACGGCCTTCGGCCGTCATCTCACCTCCAGCTGCATACCGTCATACGCCGGCACGACATTGTCCGGCAGCTTGTGCCGTAGTGCCTCATAGTCCAGGTCGGAATGCATGTTGGTGATGACCGCGCGGCGGGGCTTGAAGCGCTCGATCCAGGACAATGCGTCGTCGACGCTGAAATGGCTGGGATGAGGCGCATAGCGCAGGCCATCGAGAATCCACAGGTCGAGATCTTCCAACAGCGACCAACTCTCCGGCGGGATATCGCTGAGATCGGGCGAATAGGCGGCATTGCCGATACGATAGCCGAGCGCGGGAATATGGCCGTGCTGGACGAGGAAGGCGGACATTTTCACAGCGCCGCCCTTCCCCTCGATCTTGCGGCTTTCGTTCGCCTCGATCGCGTGGCGCTCGAGGATCGGCGGGTAATCGCTGCCTTCCGGCGAGATGAAGCAGTAAGAGAATCTCGCCATCATGTCTTTGGCGGTCGACATGTTGAAGTAAGTCGGGATGCGCCGGCGCTGGTGCAAAACCACAGAGCGCAGATCGTCAATTCCATGCGTCTGATCGGCATGCTCGTGGGTCAGAAACACCGCATCGATATGATCGACTTTGGCGTCAATCAATTGCTCGCGCAGGTCCGGCGAGGTATCGATCAGGACCCGTGTGGTGCCGGGATTTGAGACACGCTCGACCAAAAGCGAGCATCGGCGGCGGCGGTTTTTCGGATTGTTGGGATCGCATTTGCCCCAGCCGAGCGCCGGGCGCGGGACGCCGGCCGAAGAGCCGCAGCCGAGAATTGTGAGCGTGAGCGTCATGCGGCCTGCGGCGCTGGCACTTTGGAGAACAGACGAAAGAAATTCTCGCTTGTCTGGCGGGAAATTTCTTCCAGCGATACGCCGCGCACCTCCGCCAGAACCTTTGCGACTTCCACCACGTAAGCGGGCTCGTTGCGCTTGCCACGGAATTTGCCTGGCGCGAGATAAGGTGAATCCGTCTCGACCATGATGCGGTCCGCCGGCAACTCGGCTGCAAGCGCGCGCAAACCGTCCGACTTCTTGAAAGTCAGAATGCCTGTGAATGAGATCGAAAGGCCCAACTCGATCGCCTTCATCGCAAGGTCCCGTCCGCCAGTGTAGCAATGCAGCACCGCGCGAAAAGGTCCGCGCGCCATCTCTTCTTCGAGAATGCCGCCGCAATCTTCGTCGGCCTCACGCGTGTGGATGACGAGCGGCAGGCCGGTCATACGGGCGGCGGCGATATGGGCGCGAAAGCCGCGCGCCTGTCCCTCTGGCGAGCCGTGGTCGTAGAAATAGTCGAGCCCCGCCTCCCCCAGCGCCACCACTTTGGGATGCCTGGTCAATTCGGCCAACTCTTCCGCGGTGATGCCGTCCTCCTCATCGGCGTGATGCGGATGGGTACCCACCGAGCAGTAGACATTGGGAAAGCGCTCGGCGATAGCGATGAGCCCGGACAACTGTCGCACCCGCGTCGAGATCGTGACCATGCGGCCGACCCCGGCCTCCGCGGCGCGGCCCACGAGAGCATCAAGATCACCGGAAAAGTCCGGAAAATCCAGATGGCAATGGCTGTCGACGAGCATGAAGAGGCGCCTCTAAGCCGCTGACGGCTCGATATAACGCGGGAAGACGGCCTGCGGTGCCGGCAGCACGGTGCCTGGCGGGATGCGTTTTGCCCCACCAAGAGCCGCAAAGTCGCGTTCGTTTTCGGGAATACCGAGGCTATCCAGCAATTTGGCGGCGGCAGCCGGCATCACAGGCTGGGTCAGAATCGCGATCTGCCGGATCACTTCCGCCGTGACATACAGCACCGTCTTCTGCCGCGGCGGATCCGTCTTGGCGAGCGCCCAGGGCGCCTCGCCGGCGAAATAGCGGTTCGCTTCTGCAACCACGGACCAGACGGTGTTGAGCCATTGATGAATCTGTTGCGTCGCCATGGCGGCTCGCGCGATGCCGATCATCGCATCGGCTTCCGCAAGGATCGCCTTATCGCTTTCGCTGAACGCGCCGGGCTCGGGCAGCACGCCGGAAAGCTGCTTTGCGATCATCGACAGCGAGCGCTGTGCGAGATTGCCAAGATCGTTGGCGAGGTCGGCATTGATACGCGCGACAATGGCTTCATGGTTGTAGTTGCCGTCCTGGCCGAACGGCACCTCGCGCAGGAAGAAATAACGAATCTGGTCGACGCCGTATTGGTCGGCGAGGTTGAAGGGGTCGACGACATTGCCGACCGACTTCGACATCTTCTCGCCCCTGTTGAACAGGAAGCCGTGCGCATAGACCCGCTTCTGCACAGGGATGCCTGCCGACATCAGGAAGGCCGGCCAATAGACAGCGTGGAAGCGGATGATGTCCTTGCCAATGATGTGGACGTCTGCCGGCCAATAGCGCCAGTTCGGATCGCCTTCGTCGGGAAAGCCAACGCCGGTGATGTAGTTGGTAAGCGCGTCGACCCAGACATACATCACGTGCTCGGCGGCATCGGGCACCTTGACGCCCCAATCGAAGGTGGTGCGCGAGATCGAGAGATCGCGCAGGCCGCTTTTCACGAAGCTGACCACCTCGTTCTTGCGGGCGTCCGGACCGATGAAGTCCGGCTGCGCCTCATAGAGCGCAAGCAGCATGTCCTGATAGGCGGACAGCCGGAAGAAATAGCTCTCCTCCTCCACCCACTCGACCGGCGTGCCCTGCGGGCCCCGGCGCACGCCGTCGTCGCCGAGGGTGGTTTCCTCCTCGGCGTAATAGGCCTCGTCGCGAACCGAGTACCAGCCCGAATAGCTGTCGAGATAGATGTCGCCGTTGGCCGCCATGCGCCGCCATATCTCCTGGCTCGAGCGATGATGCTGCTCTTCCGTGGTGCGGATGAAGCGGTCGAAGGAGACATTGAGTCGCTCGTCCATCTCCTTGAATCGCGCCGCATTGCGGGTGGCGAGTTGGTGCGGCAGCAGGCCTTCGTTCTGCGCGGTCTGTATCATCTTCAGCCCGTGCTCGTCGGTGCCGGTCAGGAAAAACACGTTCTTGCCGTCGAGCCGCTGGAAGCGCGCCAGCGCGTCCGTCGCGATCGCTTCATAGGCATGGCCGATGTGCGGCGTGCCGTTGGGATAGGCGATCGCCGTCGTGATGTAGAAGCGATTGCTGCGCGAGACGGCGTGCGGCGTCGGGATGGGGGCTGGCCTTGCGGCAGCACCGCGTGGGGGCTTCGCCGCGCGAGACTTGGCCGCACGAGGCTTGGCCGCAGCAGGTATGGTCGCGCTCATGGCCGGTGGAATCTTGGCGGTCTTTGATTTTGCCGCCGAAGGACGTTTTGCCGGCTTCTTGACGGCTGTCGTTGGGCCCTTCTTGCCGGCTTTTTTCGCCGCCGATGCCTTCGCCTTGGCGGGTTTCTTGACGCCGCGCTTGGCTTTTTTGGCGGTGCGCGTGGCTTTGGCGCGCTGTTTCGGCGCCGCTGCCGACTTGCGCGCGCCTTTCTTGCCCGCTTTTTTTGCGGCCTTCTTCTTGGCAATTGTCTTCTTACGCGTCGCCACCGCCATATCCTTGTTTAGAGCTCGAACAAAGTGTCGGGATTCAAGCGAGCGGAAGCGAAAATCCCCTACCGCGTTGCTTCCGCAAGCATGCCGAACACCGAGAAAACCAGCGGTTTTCGCTCAAGATTGTAATCCTGGGTGTCGCGCGCGGCGCGGGCGATCTTTTCCCACACCTCCGCCAGCCGTGCAAGGCGGGGCAGGCTCGCATTCGCATCGAGATCGGGCGCACGCAAGCGCTCCGCTACCCACCGATCGACGCTGTCGACGAAGGCCGCCAGCGCTACCCGGTCACTGGTGCCGAGCGCATCTCCCAGCGCATGCAACTCGCGCGGGTCGACCTTGGGCAGGTTGGCGAGCAAGCCTGCCGTGCGTTGCTGAAGCTTGAGGCTGTCGCCACCCAGCAATGTGAGCGCCCGCGCTACGCTGCCTTCGGAAGCCGCGGCCGCCTCGAGCAGCGCAGGGTCATTGGTCGCGATGCCTGATGCCCGCGCCGCCGCGCTGACGACTTCGGCCTGAGCCAGGGGCCGCAGCGAGAGTTTCCGGCAGCGCGACTGGATCGTGGCAAGTACCCTTCGCGGGGCGTGGCTGATCAGCAGGAAGAGGGATTGCTGGGGCGGCTCTTCAAGGATCTTGAGCAAGGCATTGGCTGCATTGGGGTTGAGCTCGTCGACGGTATCGACGACGCAGACCCGCCAGCCCTCCACCGCCGCGGTCGAACCGAAAAAGGCAATCGTCTCGCGCGTTTCATCCACGGTGATGACCGTGCGCATCACGCCCTTGTCGTTGAGTGTCCGCTCGAGCGTCAGCAGGCCGCCATGCGCGCCGGCGGCGATCTGGCGTGCCACGTGACCGCTGGGGTCGACCCAGAGCGTTTCGGCACGCTGGACCTCGGAGGCCAGCGGGTTCGCGTGGGCGAGCACGAAGCGCGCCATACGATAGGCCAGCGTTGCCTTGCCTATGCCCTGCGCGCCCCCGATCAGCCAGGCATGCGGAATGCGCCCGCTGCGATAGGCGGACAGCAGAGCCGCTTCCGCCCCGCGATGCCCGAACAACATGGAGGTTTCGCGCGGATGCGCGACCGTGATCTCGGATTCGGCCTGGCGGGGGCTCATGCGGGGCTCGCCACGTTGCTGGCGGGATTGGCCAAAAAGCGCTCGCGCAAGGCGTTCCAGATCTGGGTGGCGACCGCGTTCACGTCGCCATTGGCGTCGATCAGCACACAGCGTTGCGGGTCGCTTGCCGCGATTTCGTGAAAGGCCTCGCGCAGGGTCTGGTGAAATTTGACGTCTTCCGATTCGAAGCGATCCGGTGCGCCACTACCCCGGCGGGCAGCCGCGCGTTTCAAGCCCACCTCGACGGGGACATCGAGGATGAAGGTCAGGTCTGGCTTGAGATCGCCGATGGTCACCCGCTGCAGGGCGTCCAGCAGTGCCGGAGCAACATGACCGACCCGCCCTTGGTAGGCACGGGTCGAGTCGAAGAAGCGATCGCACAGCACCCAGGTGCCTTGGCTCAGGGCAGGCAGGATCACCGTGCGCACGTGGTCGTCGCGTGCTGCCGCAAACAATAGCGTCTCTGCTTCGGGACCGAGCAACTTGCCCATGCCGGACAGAACCAGGTGTCGAATGATTTCGGCGCCTGGTGAGCCGCCCGGTTCCCGTGTGACGATCGCACGCACCTTCATGGCGTCAAGACGCTCTGCCAAGCGCTTGATATGCGTTGATTTTCCCGATCCCTCGCCACCCTCGAATGTGATGAAGCGCCCACGCCCGGGGGGCCGCCTGATCGTCTGCTCGGCCATGATCAGAGCTTCTCGATGCCGGCGCGAAACATGCCGATCACAAGCTCGCTCGCACCATCGATGGCGCGCCGCATGGTCGACCCGGTGCCGACGGCTTCCGCCGCATAGATCGGCGCCTCGACCGCAACATTGGCGCCGCGCCAAACCTTTACCACCCCGATCTTTTGCCCGGCCTGGATCGGCGCACGCACCGGGCCGGTATAGACCACCCGGGCAATCAGTTTCTCATTGCTGTTCTTCTGCACCATCACCTTGATCGGCTCCGGGCTGGTCAACTCGACCGAACGGCTTTCTCCGCCGAACAACCGCGCGTAGCCCAGCGGCTGTTGGGCCGCGAACAGGGTTCGCCACTCGAAATTGCGGAATCCCCATTCCAGCATCTTCTTGGCTTCGCTGGCGCGGTCTTCCGAATCTTCCAGGCCGTTGACGACCACGATCAGACGAATGCCGTTCTGCACGGCCGAGCCGACCATGCCGTAACCGCCCTCCTTGGTGTAGCCGGTCTTCAACCCGTCGGCGCCTTCCAGCGAATTGAGCAGCGGATTACGGTTCTGCTGCCTGATCTTGTTCCAGGTGAACTCTTTTTCGCCGAACAGTTTGTAGAATTCGGGATAATCTACGATGATGTGACGGGCGAGCATCGCAAGCTCGCGCACGGTCATCTTGTTGCCAGGATCGGGCAGCCCGTTGGAATTGGCGAAGGTCGACTTGGTGAGACCGATTTCGCGGGCCCGCTTGGTCATGAAATCGCTGGCGAAGGCGCGCTCATTGCCGGCCATTCCCTCGGCGAGCGCGATGCAGGCGTCGTTACCGCTCTGGATGATCGCTCCATGGAGCAGGTCGTCGACCGATACCTTGCTGTGAATGGCGGCGAACATAGTGGAACTGCCGGAGGGCGCCCCACCATGGCGCCAGGCGTATTCACTGATCGGATACTCATCGGTCAGCTTGACCTGACCCTGCTCGATGGCATGGAAGACCACCTCCGCCGTCATCAGCTTCATCATGCTCGAGGGCGCGCGCAATTCATCCGCGTTTTTCTCGAACAGGACGCTGCCGGTCGACGCTTCGATCAGGATCGCGGTCGGCGCATCACCTTCGAAACCGCCCTCTTCCTTCTTGGCGCCCTGCACGCTCTGATTGGCGGCGAAGAGCGCGCCGCCCCACGCGACCGACGCAGCAACCGTTGTCGCGATCAGGGCGCGCAAGAGCCGTCCGGTCGTAACCTGTGGCAGGCGCAACGGTAACATCGTGGGCGACATCCGCGAGATGGTGGAGCTTGATCCCCTTGGAAAGCCGGCGCCCCAGCCTCTCCAGATCATGTTCCAAGCTTGCGTTCTAACAGTTGGAAGTAGCGCAAACAACACGGCTTTTAGGCCGCTACCGGCGATTGCCGGCGATGTCGAAGGACCTATGTGCACATCGCAGAACTTGCAAACAAGGCGGGCACGCGATCCCCTCCTCACGCATTCTTTCCGTCAACGGCATTGAGCTTTTCCTGCACGAGAAGGGAGAAGGACCGTTTGTGCTGCTCTGCCACGGCTGGCCGGATTTGTCCTATTCCTGGCGCTACCAGATTCCTGCGCTGGCGCAGGCTGGCTTTCACGTGGTCGCGCCGGACATGCGCGGTTTCGTGAAGAGCGGCGCGCCCGCGGACATTGCCGCTATCTTCGACACCGTTGGCGACATGGTCGCTCTGGTCGCGGCGTTCGGCGAGAGCAAGGCTGCGATCATCGGCCATGATTGGAACGCGCCGGTCGCCTGGCAGGCAGCACTCTTTCGTCCCGATCCCCAGGAGGTCAACCACGCCTTGATCGGTTTCCTGAAAGAGAATGTGGCCTAATAGAGCCCTCGCCCGGCGAGCAATTCGGCCGGCCCGTGCGGGTCGACTGGCGCATAGGCCGAGACGGGGCTTGCGGAGGAGGCATAACGCGTGTCTTCCTCATAGGAGACGGCGCGCGGGTTTTCGAGCGCGTGGCCGCTCGAACGGGCGCGGCTCGCGGCCGACATTTCCGATGTCGCATTGATTGAGGCGTAATCCGCCGACGTGTTGCCGAGGCTGTAGGGTCGATCCTGCGGCAGCGGAACGTCCCCGTGCATCGCGCGGCCATAGGACGCTTCGGGAACGAACGGCCGGGCGGATGCCAGGCGTACCAGTGACGGTGCCGGCGCGGGCACTCCGGTGCGCAACGTCGCCTCCAACACCCGGTCGTCGGAGCCCTCCAGCGGAGCGCGGCCGACATATTCGACACGTACCCGTGCCAAGCCGTTGCCCTTGAAGCCCAGCAGGTCGGCCGCCTTGTGGGAGAGATCGATAAGCCGGTTGGCCGCATACGGTCCGCGGTCATTGACGCGAACGATCAGCGACTTCCCGTTATGCAGATTGGTCACCCGCGCGTAGCACGGCATCGGCAAGGTCGGGTGCGCAGCGCTCAGCCCGTCCATATCGAAGACTTCGCCATTGGCCGTCAGCCGGCCGTGGAAATCATCGCCATACCAGGAGGCCAACCCCTCCTCGCGGTAGTTGACGTCCTCCTGGGGCACATAGATCCGCCCCGCGACCATGTAGGGCTTGCCGACGCGGTAGGTGCCGCCGCCTTTTGGAACCGGCTCGCCAAAGTCGACCACCCGCGGGCTCGACGAGACGCCGTATCTGGGATCAACGCGGCTTGCGAATTTGTTCGAAGACGCACAGTTGGCGAGCGCCAAGCATGCAATAGCGGCGACTGCGGAGCGCGCCGCCCCCACTACGGAAACTGTCCGTCGAAACCCCATTCGCCCCAAATACCGTTTTGCCGGCGGCCCGCCCTTCACTGGGTGCGACCGGTACGCTTCCGCGTCAGTGCGACAACCCCCTCGCACCGCGGATAGACGATACCGCAACCGGAACACGGCGGAAATGGGGAGACGTTTGGGATGGTAAATCAAGTGGTGAACGAATGGTTGCGCGTGGCCGCATTGGTTTGCGGGGCAGGACTGCTCCCGTTTTGAGACATCTGTTGCGGGAAAGTCCCACCTTGCCGGGAATGTGCGCCACTCTCCAGGAATCACTAGGAATCCTTTTGACTGTGCAGGGTTGCGCTGTGTTTTCTCAGGCGCGGGGTGGGAAGGAAGTTTGAAATGTTCGAAATGGTTACGGCGGTTATGGGCCTGCTTGGAGCAGGAATTTTCTTGGCCCATGCGTTTGAGAGTGCTCGCTGGGCCTGATGGTCCAGGAAATACCCTAAGACAAGTGAGCCACCTGCAAGTGAGGCTCGTTTGGAAAACTTTAGTGAATTCCAGCGAGCATCGATTCGGAGGTTGCATCATGCGCAATCATGACCTTGTCTCCGACAGCTTCCTGGCGTTGACGGCGGCTGGCCTCGCGCTTTTGTGCTCGAGCTTGCTCGCTTTCGCCTTCACTTAAGGTCGTCTCCGACACGACTGCCGCAACTTGCTTCTGGCGTGTCGACAGCTACTGAGCACTGGCGCTGCTCAAGCCGCGGTCGGAGGCGTCCCTGCCCTCCAGCCGTTTACCCGCAGCGCAGTGGTCGCTGCAAAATACGTCCGCAATGCTGACGCAACTGATTGTCCAGCCTCGATTTTTCTCGATTCCACTCGCAGCGTCGTGAACTGATTTCACGCGGGCCGTTGCGACGAAATTTTGTCCCGACGGACGAAATCATTTTTCGAAGTCCGTGAAGACAGCCCGAAACCGGACGGGGCCAACATCCCCTGGATTGATCAACCATGGAGTTCGGTCATGTGGACGGTGCTCAGCCTGATCTATCGCTACTACTGCCGTGCCCACCTGGTGGAGATACGCAAGCGGTCTTTCGCGGGCATCGGCTGACGTCTGCCAAGCCCCGCCCGCCTAACGAGGACTCAGGCTCATGCGCAAGCTCATCCTGGTTGCCGCCGTCGCCTTGATCTCCACGGCCGCCCGTGCCGGCGACTCCCGCGGCTTAAGCCTCGCGTCTCCCACTGCCGCGCCGTCTGCTGCGGAACAGTCCCAGAACCAGACCAAGGCGCCGCCTGCGGAAGACAAGTCCCTCGACGCCGCAAAGCCGAGACGGAAGCATCTCACAGCTGAAGCCCGCATCATCCGGGAGCTGCATCGCCATGGCATTTATTGGTGAGTCGCCTCGGACGACTGCGGCACGAGAATTGAAGGAGTAAACACCATTAGAGGCAGAGGATTGAAGATTATAAAGCCAAAAGGGATTGCCCCATGCTTGCTGAGAAATTCATATTGTTGCTCGAAACCCTCAAGAGTCACGCCAACCCCGACGGAAGCCCACGCGTCGTGAGCACCTCACCGCACGTGCCGGCCAAACTTGCGGAAGGCAGGCAGGCCTGAGTTTCCACCGGCCGCGCAGACGGATTCACCAAGGCGCGGTCGGCGCACCGTTTGGGGCAGATTGAGCGCCTTGCCGCGGCAGGCGACAATTTCAGTAGCTTAATGCCGCCGATTCACGATGATCGAGGGCTGGCGTGCGGCGCGATCCGAACCGCGGCAGCACGGTCCGCTCGAATCGATCTCGCGCCGCCGCGTAAAGAGCCATGTCCACCGCATTCAGTTGACGAATGAGCTCGATTTCGTCGGATGAGGCGGCCGGCGCCTTGGCTCTCGCGCGAGTGACATTGAGCTTCTTGGGGGCCAGAGTGGAGCCCAGCTTTTCGGAAAGAGCGGCCATGCTCTCGGGGAAATATTCGACGATTCCGACAAAATCGAACGTCGCCAGGTTCCGTTCTGCTTCGCTCTGCAGATCCAGGATGGCAGCCTGGTACTCGGGCCTGATGTCGTAAGCGAGCGTCTTGGCCTGGAAATTCTCGGTGACCATTCGCACGCCTGGATCGTCGCAAAGCAGGAACTCCTGAAGCGTCAGGACCTTGGCGGCTTCGATCGCCCTCCTGCTGTACTCTTCGACTGGCGAATCCGTTCTCAGGAAATGATAGGTGGAAATGACGCGCTCGATGGGGTCTCTCAGGAAGCTGAACAGAAAGCGGTCCGTCCTCAGCTTGGCGACGTGCTGATACATGAAATGACCGATCACGAGATCGTTGATCGCCAATTCAGCTGCCGAGGCCCTGTCGAAGTTGGGGAGCGATTCGTGGAAAATCGCCGCATCGTGCAAAGACTCAAACAAAGCGTGCTGGAGCGAGGTCCCAGCAGTCTTGCCAATGTGGAGGAAGCAAAGCTGACGCCCACGAAGGCCGGGCGGCACAGATGTTCGGCCGACTCTGAGCCTTTCAAGGCTCCGCAGAACCCGATCGCGCTCGTTCCGCACCTCGGTTAGTTGAGCGTGACAATCCTTGAAGGCGCGCCGGTAACCCTTGCGCAGCATCATCCATGTCGCGAGTCTCATTGTTCTTGCTTCTCGTACTTCTTTTTGCTGTGAGACAGGCGAGACGATTGCAGCCACTCTCGTTTCGATTGATAGGCCAGCAGTGCCGTTCTCATTCAAATGAACACTTAGTAATGAAAGTCAGGATCAAGAGCAGAAATGCTTTTTTGTGACGTCCGACAGCCCGGTCGTCAAGGCAAACTTCAGACAAGAGGCGACGCCTCGGAATGGCTCTCTGCAATGGTCGAGTGCTTCTTGCCCCGGCCCAACACGGCTTGAGAGCCGGCACCGGCCGGTTGACGGCGCGGTCCGGACCGCCCTAAACAGCGGATAATTGGCTGGAGCCGATGCTCTGGAAGGGTGGCCGAGTGGTTTAAGGCACCGGTCTTGAAAACCGGCGTGCCTGCAAGGGTACCGTGGGTTCGAATCCCACCCCTTCCGCCAGAGCCATTGAAATCATTTAGTAATTTCGCATTTTGCTTGAAAAGAGATGAGCGCCAGACCGAGGTCCGGTCGGTACGGTCGTCACCGCTCAATTATCCACGTGCAGGGCTTGCTCAATCGCTTTCAGCCGTTTCCTGAGCGCGCGGTCTATAGCGCTGACCTCTCTGGGGGCGATTCTTCCCGTGGTGATCTCGGTCAGTATTCTGCGCTGGAACGCCGCGATTTGCTCTAGCGTCATCTGTTCGATTTGAGCGATCCGCTCCTTAACATCGGCATCTAGCCCCGCCGCTCGCCTGTCGCGCATGGATTGGTCCCCCGCGTGAGTCGCAGCGCGATCCTCCTCCCCGGCGGGGCCAAAACTAGGGCGCGGGACCGAGGCGCCTTCGTTATCGTGCCTGTCGCAGCGCGATCGTGTGCGCCGCGGTTGATAAGCCTGCGCATCGCTGGGATTGATGGACAAGACAGTGCGAAAGAAGAAGGCGTTCGCCGATTCGAGCGTAATTCCCGAAGTCGGCCGAGCTTTCCGAAAATTCATTTTCTTTTTTTGTCGGTCGGGAGTTGATTCTTCAGGCGAAGCTTTCCGGAAATTCTATGTCAGGAGAGCACGATGCAGCGGACATTCGTTTTAGCAATCGTTCTCGGTCTCACGGCAGCGCACGCCCAAACCGCCGGACAATCGAATGATCAAACGAATATGAGCGGCACAACCGGCGTGGCTTCCAATCCGCTGAGTGTCCCGGCATCGCCATTGCCATCTTCGCAGGGACAAGCATCTGGCGGCGGAGCGATGGGTTCGACGACGGGGACGACGAGTGCGAGTGGATCATCGGCATCCATTAGCGCACCAGCGTCGACCGATCCTGAAGCGCCCGTGCAATTGCCCGGGGAGACGCCGGACGCGTCGAGCCAAGCTGCGAAGAGCACGTCGACAACCGGATCAGCGGCAGCTCCGGCCTCCTCAAGCACGATGTGCGGCCCGACAGTTCCTTCAACGGATGGAGGATCTGCGAACCTCACCGGATTGGCGGGTGCTTCGCTCAACGGATGCTGAAGCTGCAGGCGCTGATTGCAAGCGCACGGGCGTATCGCAATCCGTCATCGAGCGAGTGGCGGCTAGTTGCGCCGTTCGGTGGTCCTTTGTTCTGGATTGCTGTTCGACGTTGTTCCGCCCTCCGCGCCGGCTTCAGCGATCAACGCGGCAGCGTGGTCCTCGACCTCCTTGAGACCCTTGGGGGTCAATTCGTACAGGTCGCCATCCTTTGCCACATAACCTTCAACGATGAGAGGCTCGAGCTCGCCGCGCTCGTCGTCGGCGAAAGCGATTGACTGGCTGATGTCGCGAAGGATCGCGATCTGCGCATCGTTCAGCACGGATTTACTCCAGGTCCACCGTCCGAAGGGCAAGCCGCGGGGCTAAGAGAAGTTCCCCCCGAGGTATGAGCCGGCGATCCGGCCGTGAACCTCAGCGAAGCTCGGGCGGCACGTTCCGCTCCAGGTCCTCCAGCCAGGCTGCCGCGCTCGCGTCAGAGGGCGCACGCCAGTCGCCACGCGGCGAGAGCGAGCCGCCCGCCGAAACTTTCGGCCCGTTCGGCAGCGCCGATCGCTTGAACTGGCTGAACTGGAAAAACCGCCGCAGGAACACCTCGAGCCAATGCCGGATCTCGGAGAGGCTGTAGGCCCGCCGCTTGTCGGCCGGGAAACCCGGCGGCCACTCGCCCGCCCCGACATCCTTCCACGCCTGCAAAGCCAGATAGGCGATCTTCGAGGGCCGCAATCCAAACCGAAGCGTGTAGAACAGGTTGAAATCCTGCAACTCGTAAGGACCGATCGCCGCCTCGGTGCTCTGCGGTTTTCCGCCGGCCTCGACCGGTACGAGTTCAGGGGAGATTTCCGCGGCCACGATCGCGGCGAGCGTGTTTGCGACCTCGTCGGTAAACTGGCGCGAGGCGATGACCCAGCGGATCAGGTGCTGGATCAAGGTCTTCGGCACGCCGGCGTTGACGTTGTAGTGCGACATCTGATCGCCGACGCCGTAAGTGCACCATCCGAGAGCCAATTCGGAGAGGTCGCCGGTGCCGATGACGATGCCGCCGTAATGATTGGCGAGCCGGAACAGGTAATCGGTGCGCAGCCCCGCCTGCACGTTCTCGAAGGTGATGTCGTAGACTGCTTCGCCCCGGCCGAAGGGATGGCCGATATCCTTCAGCATCTGGGTCGCCGCGGCGCGGATGTCGAGCTCCTGGGACGCCACCTGCAACGAGCGCATCAGCGCTAGCGCATAGTCTTTGCTCTGGCTGCCGGTCGCAAAGCCCGGCATGGTGTAGGCGAGGATGTTTGATCTCGGAAGATCCAGAAGGTCGACGGCTTTGGCGGCGACGATCAGGGCGTGAGTGGAATCCAGGCCGCCGGAGACGCCGATCACCACGCGTTTCGTCCCGATCGCCCGCATCCGCTGCACGAGGCCCGCAACCTGAATGTTGTAGGCCTCGTAGCAATCGTGTTCGAGCCGGGCCTCATCGCTCGGCACGAACGGAAACCGTTCGACGTTTCGCGCAAATCCGACGTCGGTTGCGGGAGGCTGCACGGAAAACCCGATTCGCCGATAGCCGCCCCCCTGCCCGCGAACGCGCGCATTGTCGTCGAAGGTCCCCATGGAGGCGCGTTCCTGCCGGAGCAGATCGAGGTCGACATCGGCAAAGGTGATCTGCCCGCCTTGGCGGAAGCGCTCGCCTTCCGCCAGCAGGACACCGTTCTCGAAAACCGAGGTCTGGCCATCCCAGGCAAGATCGGTGGTCGATTCACCTGTGCCGGCCGCGGCGTAGACATAGGCGGCAAGGCAGCGCGCGGAGCAGGATTGACAAAGAAGAGCGCGCGCGCGGGCGCGACCGATGGTGATCGGGCTTCCGGACAGATTTGCCAGCACCGTGGCGCCGGCGAGCGCAAGCTCCGATCCCGGCGTCACTGGAATCCACATGTCCTCGCAAATCTCCACCCCGATCTTGAGGCTTGGTACGTCTTTGGCCTCGAAGAGAAGGTCGACGCCGAAGGGCGCCTCGATCGAGCCAATGGTCATCTGCAGTCCGGTGAGGCCTGCACCCGAAGCGAAGTGGCGGCCCTCGTAGAACTCCCGATAGGTCGGCAGATACGTCTTGGGCACGACGCCAAGGACGGCTCCCCGATGGATGACGATGGCGCAGTTGTAGATGCGCGCTTCGAAGCGCAATGGCGCGCCAACAATCAGCACCGTCATCAGTTCCGCCGACGCTTCGGCGATCGCTGCAAGCCCCCGCTCGACTGAATCGAGCAGAGAATCCTGCATCACCAAGTCCTCGATGGCGTAACCCGACAGGCACAGTTCGGGAAACACCGCGACTGCGGCGGCTTTCTCGTGCAAGGCTCGGGCCGCAACGATGATGGCCGCGGCATTGGCGGTCGGGTCTGCTACACTGGAGACGGTCACGCATGCCGCAACGCGCGCGAAACCATGCCGATAGATCGAATGGAAGCTCATCTCGCCCGAGACCTCCTGATTTCCAGTTCACGGGACATTGCGTGTTGCGCGAAACAAGGCAAGCGCAGTTTTCGGCAGCAGGCCGCGCCGCCCCCTTGATTCAGGTCAACACGCCGAGGCTCGACGATTGAGATTATCATGTCGTCGCCTTGGAGGATTCTCATGATCAAGGACATTCTGGTACACATCCCGACAGAGCGCCCGGTGCGGCCCGTCGTTGACGCATCGATCTCGCTGGCAGCTGCATTCGGGGCCCATATCGACGCAGTCGCAATCGGCTACATATCATCGAGTACCGCCTATGTGATGGATGGAAGCGCGGGCGCCGCCGTTGCGGCCGTGTTCGAAATGGAAGAGGAACGGGCTGTTCAGCGCGCGGCGGCGGCGCTCGACGTTTTCGAAACGGAAGCCGGCAAGGCTGGTATCTCCTACGACTGCCGCCCGATCGAAGGAGTGCCGGCGGACGCGGCCGACTCGATCGGCGTTGCCGCCCGCCTCTATGATCTCACGGTGGTCCTGCAGCCGGAGTCGGAACGAGACACCTTCGATAACAAGATTCCGGTCGAAATTCTGTTCCGGGCCGGCGGGCCCGTATTGTTTGTTCCTCACATCTTCAGTGGCAGTTTCCGACCCAAGCGTGTCGGCATCTGTTGGGATGGAAGCCGGGTTGCCGCTCGCGCGCTGAGAGATGCCAGACCCTTTCTGTCACAGGCGGACGCACTGGTCGCGATTTCCATCAACGGAACGGAAAGTCTGCCGGCAGAGGCTTCGACGGATAAGCTGGCCAAACATCTGGCGCGCGCGGGGCAGCCGGTCAAACTGGTCGATCTGCCGGCGGCGCGCTCCGAAATCCAACCGAGCATCCTGTCGCTTGCGGCGGACGAAGAGCTCGACATGCTGGTGATGGGAGCCTACGGGCATTCCCGGCTGCAGGAAGGTATCCTCGGTGGCGTCACGCGCGAGATGCTGCAGACCATGACGGTGCCAACCCTGATGACTCATTGAGGGCAGCGGCGAGCCAGCGGGAGATGACTTAGTGCCTGCGTGGAGCTAGCCAAGCTCCTCGTGATCATTTGAGCTCGGCCTCGGGGATGGACGCGCAACAACCTCAACCCTATAACCCCGCAGGTTTCGGATAGCTCCTGCCGTAAAGGTCATCCGCTTGGCAATAGAACCTGAGCTCCTTGCCACGCTCGAGCGCCGCTTGGGTCGACTGCATGCCCGGCAGCGCCTGGGGATTGAAGCGGATCACGAAGCCCAAATCTTCGGACAAGGACTGAATTTCTTTCACATTGAGAACTGGTACTCGGTTCACTCTGTCCTGCGGACGATATTGAAGCTGTGCGGCCTGTACTGGCGCGGCCGCAGAAATGCCGAGAACATTGTTCTCAACAAGAACGATATCCGCTCTGCCAGGCTGCCGCCCCTCTTCGATGGCTTTACGGTCCTTCACATCAGCGATCCCCACGTCGATATGAACCAGCGCGCCATGCTGCGGGTGGCCGAACTGGTCAGGGAGCTGCGATACGATGTGTGCGTACTGACCGGCGATTTCCGCGCCAAGACGTTCGGTCCCTACGACGCCGCGTTGAAAGGCATGGCGGGATTGCTCGCTCATCTGAAGCAACCCGTCTACGGCGTGCTTGGTAATCACGATACGATCCAGATGCTGCCCGGTCTCGAGGCCATGGGCATCAGGATGCTGCAGAATGAATGCGAGGTGATCAAGCGGGGCGATCAGTCGATCTATCTCGCCGGCATCGATGATGCGCACTACTTCAGGGTCGACAACATCGAAAAGGCGGCCTCGGAAATTCAAGACGGCGCCTTCGCTATTCTCCTTTCGCACACGCCCGAAATCTATAGACAGGCCGCGCATGCCGGCTTCGACCTGCTGCTAAGCGGCCATACGCATGGGGGGCAGATCTGCCTGCCCGGCGCGATCCCCATCACGCTCGACTCGGTGCTGCCGCGGCGGATGGGAGCCGGAGCCTGGCGCTATGGCAGGATGCTGGGCTACACCTCGGTCGGCGCCGGATCGAGTATCGTCGCCGTGCGCTACAACTGCCTGCCGGAAATCACCCTACACCGCTTCTTCCGCACCTGAATCAATAGGGCTGATCGCGGACGTGCAGGTGGTACAGCAGACGCGAGACGACTAGTTCGCCGACCAGAAAGATACCGACGCAGATCGCGATTTCGCTGAAGGTGAGCAAGAGCGCGTTTTGGCACACCAGCAGTGGAACGAGCGATTCGGGAATTTGATCGAGGCCGATCGCTCGGCTGCTGGGTGGAAATCTCATGCGCCGCTTTACAAAGCTGGAGAAGAGATCGCCGATCATGGCAAAGGCCGCCAGGACAGCGCCCAGCGCGGCGCTGACGCCAAGCAGTGGTGCGAGGATTGCGGTAACGGCTACTGAAGCCGCAATACCGCGAATGGTTTTCGAGCTGCCAAACAGCGGTTGCCCGTCGAAGAACTTCAGCCCGGCGTCGAGCGGAAATGCCAGGTGCCGTCCGGCGATTTTCTTGACGATCACCGGCGTACCGTTTGCAAGCGTCAAGAGGACGAGCGCTTGCAGAATTGGAAAGACCTGCATCGTTGTTCCGGGCCGCCTCCGGAGTTAGGCAAGCGATTCTGTGGTTGATCTTGGTGGTTGGTCCTGGTGATTGGTCTTGGCGGTCGCCAATACATATCAAACCAGGCAATTGAACGTGGTGCGTCACGCCAACGCGGCCCGCCTCCCCGGCTCGTCACTCTGCAGCCACCAGGCAATTCGAGGCCAGGAATTTGCGAGTGTCTGGCTGCCGGCGAAAAGCCCAAGGTGGGTGGAAGGGACGGTTGCGGTCTTGAGAAGCGCCGCAGGCGTGCCGAGCAGCGACGCCGTCGCCAGTGCCTGCGCGGCGGGCACGACCTCGTCGTCCGTGCCGGCCAGAAGGAAGACCGGCGTCTTCACCTGCGCGAGATCAACCTCCCGCCCCAAGGCAACGAAAGATCCCTTTGCCAGACGATTTTCCCTGAAGATCCAGTTCACGACCTGCAGATAGTATGTTCCGGGCAAGTCCAATGTCATGTCATGCCAGCGGCGGAAGCGGGCAAGTAACTCCTTCTCGACGGCGACCTCGGGCGACAGTTTTCTTTGCAAGACCAGCTCCACGTCAGGCGACAGACTCCAGAAACGGAGCATGTGATCGCCCCTGACAACACCGCCACCGCTATCGACCAACCCCGAGAATGCACGGGGTGACGCCGCAGCAACCATCAGTGACAGCTCGGATTCGACGGAAAGATCGACGGGTGCGCCGACCAGGACCAGCCTGCGAACCTTCTCCGGGAAGCGCGCGCAATAAATCAGCGATAGCCATCCGCCCTGGCACAGGCCGATAAGGTCGACCGGCGGTCCGATCTGGTCGACCGCGACGTTGAGTTCGGCGAGGTAGCTGTCGATCGTGAACCATCGCATGTCGGGCGTGGCGGAGCGCCAATCTGTCATATAGAGACGGTCGAGACCGCCGTTCTGAAGCGTGGCTACGATGCTGTGGCCCGGGGCAAAGTCAGCGATCATCGCGCGGTGCAGCGCGTAAGGTGCGCAGATGAGAACCGCCTGCCCGGTTTGTCGGCGCGAAAAATCCCGCAACCGTAAGGTGGCGAGTTCAAGCGCGACCCGGTTCGGCGTCGTCCAGGGTAAGGTGGCCTCTTCCGGATATTCGGGATGGCCGAGCCCAAGCCCGCGTTCGACCCACCAGAAACAGACATCCACGGCCATTTTCATGGCCGCAGACGACCAGAGCATCGGATCGTGCGACCACGCCGCAGCTGGTCCCATTTTTTCCTGCGGCTTTTCAGGCTTTCGTTCCGACACCATCACCTGGCCATTACATTACACATCGAAGCATTCAGCCTCCCGAAATCAGAAGAAGGCCTCGATTCCGACAGTGGGAATACCCAGCGACTTGAAGCTGTGATGGGTCGCGGCGACCGAGCCGTCGAGATCAATGACGCGGCACGCCTCCTCGATCACCACAGCATCGAAGCCCGCCCGCCGCGCGTCTTCGGCCGAGTAGCGGACGCAGAAATCGAAGGCCAATCCGGCGAAGAACAGCGTCTTCCACTCACGTTCGCGAAGATAGCCGGCGAGACCGGTCGACGTCTTGCGGTCGTTTTCGTAGAAGGCCGAATAAGAGTCGATATCGCGATGAACGCCCTTGCGTAGCACAAGACTGGCGCAGTTGGTCTCAAGGCTCCTGTGAAAATCCGCACCGGCGCTGCCCTGGACGCAATGGTCAGGCCAAAGCACCTGCGATCCGTAGCTCAGCTCGATGGTATCGAAGGGGCGCTTGTGCGTGTGATTGGACGCGAAAGAGACGTGGTCTCCAGGATGCCAGTCCTGTGTCAGCACCACATTTTCGAATTTTTCCGCGATGCGGTTGATTGCAGGAACGACCCTTTCGCCGCCCGGCACGGCGAGCGCACCTCCGGTGCAGAAGTCGTTCTGCACATCAACGACGATCAGAACATCTCTTTCCGAAACCTTCATGACGAGAACTCCGCCAGGATCATCCCTCCATCGGCGACCAGCCGTCGCCGGACCTGTCCCGCGCTCCTGGCCATCGCTCGACGCCTGCGCCGCGGCAGTCGGAGATATTCCTGCAATTTAAGGGTATAGTCGAGGACAAGCGGATTGGAGGTTTCATGAGCAGCCTCGGTCTCTCTCCTCAGGCTAAATCCCGGCCAGCCGGTCGGTTCATCTCGCGCACCGCCGCCGGGGGCATTGACTTTTGTCAACGAACGTACGCCTCAGGTGGCTACGCTACGTAAAAAGGATCACCGAAAGGTCGAGAAGATGAGCGAAATCCCGGATCTTGCAATATCACCCGAAAAGGTTGCCGCTATCCTCGCGAAAGCCCGGCAGTTTGACGTCAAGGACGTCGTCACCGATCCCGATTCCGGCTCAAACGCCAGCGACGATGCCATGCTGTCGGTACTGGAAGATCATACTGACGATCCCGTGCGGAGCGAACTGCTCGCTTTGATCCGCAGCCTGAACGAGGACGAACAGGTCGATCTGGTCGCCTTGGTTTGGCTCGGCCGTGGCGACGGCGACCTCGACGACTGGCGAGACCTCCGCGCCGAAGCTGCCCGGGCGCACAACAGGCGCACCGCTGAATACCTGCTGGGAATCCCGCTCCTCGGCGACTACCTCGAAGAGGCGCTTTCGCAACTTGGCCATTCGTCGGAAGAGTTTGAACAGCCAGTCTAGGGGCTCGTCCCGGGCCGAATGGCAGCGGCAGCACAAGGTGAATACCGGCATTTGCCTGGAGACTAGGTTTCAAACAACAGGCTAAGGGTGACCGCATGCCCTACCGCTCGAATGAAGATCTTCCCTCTTCCGTTCGCAGCCATCTGCCGCCACACGCCCAGGATATCTATCGCGAGGCCTTCAACCATGCCTTCGCCTCCCATGCCGGAGAGGTGCGCCAGGAGGAGATCGCGCACCGCACGGCCTGGGCGGCCGTGAAACGGTCCTATGCGAAGGTGGGCGAGCAGTGGGTGCCTTTGCACGACAGGTACTGATCCTTCGCAAAATCGAACGATCCGACTTGTCAGCTCCGTAGAGCCGCGTACCGGGCTGCCGAGAGCTCCCGGCAGGCCGGTCGCGCGCTGAACGCGATGCGCTTACGATGACGGGCGGTGCTTGACGTCGCCGCGCATGATCCGTGACTGATCCTGAAGCTGCCGACGGGCGCGCTTGAAGGCATCATCCACGGCAAAAATCAGATCAGCATAGCGCTCGTCCGCTCTCGGGGTGCGCCCCACGTTGACTTCGCGGCCCGCAGGCAGCGCGAGCCGGATGCTTACCTGGAACTGACCGCCACTCTGGTGCCGATCGCCGGGACTCCGCACCACGATACGGCCCGAGGTGACCCGACCGAAGCGGTTTTCGAGCTCGATCATGCGTTGACTGATGGCGGCCTCGAGTTCGGGAGAGACCTGAACACCCTCGAATTCGACTTGAGTTAAGGTTTGCATGTTCACCTCCGTCTAAATGTCAGACGTATAGGATCACGCCGCAAGATCGCGGCTTTGCGCAAAATCAACCCGGATTCCTCGAACCAGTTCTCCCGACCCGCGACCTATTGATACCGAATTGTAAGTGGGAAATGGATGAAATGGATATAGTGCGGGCCGTCCAATCACAGCAACGTGCCGAAACAATCTCGGCCGGACCGGGTTCACCTGCGAAAGGTACCGAGGGAATCAGTATGGTTCAAAAGCTCACGCCTCGGCAGGCAATTGCGAGGTCATATCCCGGCTGGGACTACGCCATGGCGGACCGGCTGCTCGCCTGGCTCGACCATTGTGGTTACGAAATCGTGGAAAAAAGCCGGGCCTACAAAGAGGCAAGCCTGGTACCCGGCGAAACGAGCGGCGAAACATCGCCGCATACCGAAAGCTCTCACTGAACGTAGAGCGCGGAATACCGGCGCCTCCGGGCCCGGAGCGAGACCGGCATTAGACCGCCCTCCCCATCCAGCTAGTTCCACAACACCTGGCGAGCTCCCAAATTGAGGGAAATCCTCAAGGAGCTCCCGATGACCGACCCGACAAAAGCCAATCTTGCCTCAGTCTCTTCTTCGTTCGCGGATATCGTCGCGCGGACGGCACCGGCGATCGTTTCGGTTCACTCGCATCGATCGCGCGCCTCCGGCTTCGTCTGGAAACCGGGCCTGATCGTCACCGCTGACGAAGGCTTGGCTGATGAAGGCGACGTCTCGATCAAGCTTGCCGATGGAACGCAGCATTCCGCCCATATCGCCGGGCGCGATCACACCACCGACATCGCCCTGCTGCGGGTTAACGGCATCCATACCGCGCCGGCCGCGCTGAGTTCGTCGGCGGTTGCAGCCTTGGGCTCGCTCGCAGCGGTCGTGGCGGCCGAGCGCGGCACCCCGACAGCGTCGCTGGCGATGGTGTCATTGGTCGGCGAACGCTGGCGAAGTCTCCGCGGCGGGGAAATTGACGCCAGGATCGAGCTCGACGTTCGGCTGCGCGGCAGCCATCAGGGCGGACTCGCGGTGGATGCCGTGGGTCAGGTCATCGGTATGGCGGTGCACGGCCCCAGGCGCGTGCTTGTCATTCCATCGGCGACAATAGAACGCGTTGCTGCCAGACTGGAAACCCACGGCCGGATCGCGCGGGGCTATCTCGGTGTCGGACTACAGCCAGTCAGGCTCGACGATCGCGTTGGTGCCATGGTGATGAGCGTCGACAAGCAGGGTCCGGCCGCCGCGGCAGGCATCAGGCAAGGCGATGTGATCATAAATCTCAACGACGAAAATCTCTCCGGCGTGCGCGCGCTCGCGCGATCGCTCGGCCCCGACAGTGTCGGCTCGGTGGTGGATGTTGGGGTCAGCCGCGGCGGCGAGCCGGTCCACTTCAAGCTGACGATCGGCGAGAGGCCGGACCGTGAGTGATCCGGCAGCGGCGCCCATTACCGTGTCTGTCGAGGTCGATGATCCCGACCTCGCGGACCGCCTTGCCTCGCTACTCGGCGGAATCGCGGGGCTGCAATTGGCGCTGCCGGGCCAGGCGGCGAGCGTTGCGGTCATTTCGCGCGGCCGGCGCAAGTCTTCCGAACCCGTCGGCGTCGAGCTGACGCCCCGCGAGCTTGACGTGTTGACACTGCTGGCCGAAGGCGCGTCCAACAAGGCTATCGCCCGCCACCTTGGAATATCGGTGCATACCGCCAAATTTCACGTCGGTTCCATTCTGGACAAGCTGGACGCCACCGGACGCACCGATGCGGTTGCACATGCGGCGCGGCGTGGCGTCATTGATCTCTAGCGGCAACAGCGGAGTCACCGGTCGAATCGGCCGATAGATGGGGCGTCTCGTGCCCCTAAAGCACGCCGCAACTGTGGAAGCTGAGCCCTTTCCAATTGGCAAACTCAGGTAAGTGTGAACCCGCTCACAGCGCGTCATCCCGGTTCCCTTTAATGGGTTCCAGGAGGGGGCCAGTGATGGAAAATCGCCCTGATGATAAGGAATTTCGACCTGTTGACCGGTTCGATGGCATTCGGTGTCGCGAGCTATGTGGCGATCATCCTGGACTGCCTGGCGCGCGAGGAACTTGGGCTGTCGGGAGGACAGATTTGCAAATCAGCGGTCATCGCCGCCCTGGTGATTGCGGGCTTGCTTGGCGTGGGCTCGTTGCGTGGACACTCCGACAAAGCCAATTGATGCAACCGTCGCTGCTTGGTGGCTCTGCAGCCTACCTTCATTCATTCTGGAAAAGGTTCTTTGCAGGAGGCGATTTTGAAGGCTTTGCTCGGAGCTGCACTGTTCGTGTTCACGTTGGCTGCGCCCGCGCTGGCGGAAAAGCTCGTCGACCCCACGACCGTCGCGCCGGAATACCGGGAAGCGGCGGAGAAGCGCCGGGCCGAGCAGATCAAGCAATATCAATGCGCAAGAAAGGCCGATGCCGAGAAGGTTATGCCGCGCGAGCGAACCGCATTCCTGCTCCACTGCATTGAAGCAGATGCCGGGAAGTAAGTCAGCCGGCAGTCTGGCTGACTGGCCGCTCGGAACTGCATGCGGCTTCGCGGGCAGCAGTACCGGCTAGGTTCGCAGCGAGCCGGGGGCCCGCTTCCAAAACAGCGACTGGCCTGGCTGTTACGGTCTCCACGGCAGCGAACGCACGCGCCTGCCACAGCGTGTTGCCAAGAAGCAGATATGCCGCCGCAGTCCACAAGGACTGCCAATTGGAAAATCCCTCATTGAACGTCATGTAAAGCGCAGCGAGGGCTAACAGACCGGCGAAGACGGTTTCGGCAATCGGGGGCGGACCGGATTTCGGGCGATTGAACCACGCCACTGTCCAAAGCGGCACCACCGCCATGCTAAAGCTGGCGGCGGGGAAATCACGCCAACGCGAATCGAACACCAGGCCAAGAGCAGTCTGCACGGCCAGCAGCGTGGTGACCATCAGCGTCAATCCCAGCATAGCCTTTGGCCAAGAGGCAGTTCTGCCTTCGCTTGGGCCGAGCACCTCCAAGAATGCCGGCAGCGTACCCTTCGACATCAGCGCATGAGCAGATAACATCGAGGCGGCCATGCCTGCAGTCGACAGCAGACCTCGAAGGAGCCAGTCGCCCCAGCCGTAGCTTTCGTAGAACATGTCCTCGGCGCTCATACCCAGCAGAACGCCGCCAACGGTGGCGGAGATGGCCACGCCGAGCCATGCCGTGAACGGCGGCAATGACCGCGGCCTCGACGCCAACCAGGCCGCTGCGAAAATGCAAACACTGAAAGCCAAGCCGCTCCAAAGCTGGAATTTCCACAACGGATGGTTGCCGATGGCTGTGCCGAACGGATATTTCTGCCCCCCTCTGTCGAACAAGCCCCAATAGCCGCCGACAGTTCCTTCCCACTGACGCTTCCAAGGCTCGTCATAGGCTTCAAACAGATTGACGCGAAAGTTCTCCTGCCTTGCCCGACTGAGAATATCGGATATGAACCGCGCCTGATTGGCGGGCGACGGCAGTGCGACGTCGCGCATTCGTCCCCTGCTCGGCCAACCCGTCTCGCCAATCAGGATTTCCTTGCCGGGGAAAGCAAGGGCCATCTGCTTGCGAATATCGTCCACATGCGCGGCAGCATCCTCTGCGCGGATCGGAATGTCTTCCCAATAGGGCAAGACATGGACCGTCACGAAATCGACGTCGTCGCCGACTTCGTGGTAGCGCTGCCAGAACTCCCACACATCGGCGTAGCTCACCGGGATATTGGTCTGCAGCTTGACCGAGCGGATCAGTTGCCGAAGGCTCGATGCGGTCATGTCGCCGCGCAACAGCACCTCGTTGCCGATGATCATCGCGGTGATTGTGCCGGGATACTCCTTGACCAGCGACAACGCCTGATCGATCAGCAGCGCATTCTTTGCCTGATCGCGCCCGATCCAAACGCCGAGGATAACCTTCAGCCCAACCTTCGACGCGAGCTCCGGCACCTTGTCCAGTCCGTTATCGATGGAATAGGTTCGGACACACCGGGATATCTTGGCAAGCTCGACCAGATCCGCCGCAATCTGCTCAGGAGCAACGACGAGCCCCGGCATAAACGGCGTCTGCTGACCCCTGAACGGCGCATAGGACACGCAGTCCAGCTTCGCCGCCGGATCGATCGGTGCAGACGAAATTGCGACCGGTCTACCCAGCCACCACCAAACCGTGGCAACTATGCTCAGGGATGCGACGAGAAGCGCCAGCGGCGTACGAGAGGTGATAGGGTCTGTCCTCGATGGAGCGTGGATCGGATTGGACGAGTTTGTGTGTTAGGACGGAAATTGTAAAGCTACCATATTGACCCGCACCAAGGCTGAGCTACGACACATAAGCTCTGCCTGCATGCAAATTTGTCTCGGCCGGAATCAATCATGCTCAACGCACTTTCGCGCCGTCATTTCGCCAAGCTTGCAGCATGGTCGGCCGGCGTTGGAATGTCGACGAACTCAATCGGGCCCGGTCAGGCGGAGCCGAGCGCAGAGAACATGTCCAGGCCGGGCTCCGTTTCCCGTTTTCCCACAAACTTTGTCTGGGGAACGGCGACCTCTGCCTATCAGGTCGAAGGGGCGGTCAATGAGGACGGACGAGGTCCGTCGATCTGGGACAGTTTTGTCCATCGGCGCGGGACGATCGCCGACGGCAGCAACGCGGACATCGCGGACGACCACTATCACCTCTATAAGGAAGACGTTGCGTTGATGAAAGCGCTAGGCGCGAAGGCCTATCGCTTCTCGATCGCATGGCCGCGGGTTTTTCCGGAAGGATCAGGCGCGCCGAACCCAAAGGGCCTCGATTTCTACAATCGCCTTCTCGACGAATTGCAGGCGAACGGCATCGAGCCGTTCGCGACCATGTATCACTGGGACTTGCCCCAGGCGCTGCAGGACCGGCTGGGCGGGTGGCTGTCGCGCGAGACCTCGAAGGCGTTTGCGGATTATGCAGCCTATGTCGCGGAACGCCTGAGCGATCGCGTAAGGCACATCTTCACGATCAATGAATGCTCAAGGCTTGTCCATCTCGGCTACGGTCTCGGTTTCGATGCCCCTGGCCTGAGGGTGTCCGAAGCCGAATTGAATCAGGTTCGTCATAATGTCGCGCTGGGCCACGGTCTCGCGGTGCAGGCGATTCGCGCACACGGAAGAGCTGGAACCAAGATCGGTCCGGCGGAGAACCTGGTCGTCTGCATACCCGCCATTGCGAATGGAGAGAACATACTTGCGGCGGGGGCCGCGACGCGAGAACTCAACGCCGGTTACCTGACCGTGATGCTGGAGGGAAAATATACGGAAAGCTTCCTGGCGCAGGCGGGCAAGAATGCACCAAAATACACGGCCGAGGATCTGAGCGTCATTTCATCTCCGATCGATTTCCTGGGGTTAAATGTCTACAAGCCCGACCATTACGTCGTTGCATCCGATGACGAGCGCGGCTTTGCACTTGCGCCGTTCCCCTCATCATTTCCGCATATGGACGCATCGTGGCTCAGGATCGGTCCGGAGGCGATGTACTGGGCGCCGCGTCACGCGGCAAAGCTCTGGGACGTGAAATCCATCTATGTCACCGAGAACGGCACATCGGGGACGGACGAGGTTGCTCCGGACGGCAAAGTCTACGATCTGGACCGGATCATGTATCTCCGCAACTATCTGACCCACCTGCAGCGCGCGACATCCGAGGGCGTGCCCGTGTCCGGGTACTTCCTCTGGAGCCTGATGGACAATTTCGAATGGTCGGATGGATTGCAAAAGCGATTCGGCCTCCATCGGGTCGACTTCGACACCCGGCGCCGGACGCCGAAGCTGAGTGCATCGTTTTATCGGGAAACGATCAGGCAGAACGCGGTGGCTTAGCCGCTCCGTCGGCTATCGGAAACCGGACTTCATGATCCCGAGTGATCCGATAGCGATCTCGGTCCGCCGCAACAAAAACAACGGTTGATATCCCCGATAGAGGATATTGTGCGCTTGCGTGCCTTACGAAACACTGCAACCGCGTATGTGTTTGCGGGGGCTGGCATGCGTGAGCAGGACAATGGTGGGTACGACTATCAGCGCTATCGGCAGTTGCTGGCTGAGGCAGTCGATGAGCAGAAGAGGCTGGCGCTGATCGAGCTTTTGATCAGGGAGAAAGCCAGGGATCGCCTTGCGGCGCAACGAGCCTCTGACCAAGTCGCCATGACCGCGATGACCATCGCCAAAGTGCTCGCCACATCGCCAGTCTTGCCCGATCGGTCGTCTCCTCCGTCAGACCCTAATCCGTCTCCGCTGCAATTGTTGATGAGGGACGTGAGGCAACAAGGATCTGCGGAGCCGGATAAGCGCGTCGCGAACTTCTGAATCCCTAGTCTGGCAGCGCCTCACAGCCGCGCCGCGACAAACGTCAGCCCGATCCGGTTGTCCTGGATCCAGACGACTTTGCACTCATACACCGCACGATCATTCGCCATCACGAGGCGAAAGCGCTCGGGCACGAACGCCGGCTGGTCGACTTCGATCGCAGCGCCTTCCGCCGAGACGTTTCGTACGACGCAGCTCATGACCAACCCTCCCGACGAGACGTAGGCGGGCTCGTTCATTTCGGTGCGAGGATTTCTGCGTCGTTCCTCCACGGCGTGCTCCCGAGGATAACCCTCCCCTACGAGGCTAGCCGTAAACCTTAAAGAATTGGTCTTTGGGATGGCTGGTTTCAGACCAACCCGAGGACGTTTCTGCCGCGCCGCAACAGGCCTCCGCGCAGCGGTATGGCCTTGCCGCTTGCAGCAACAGGGGAGTAGCCTTTGCGTCCTGGACAGTAGCGCAGGCGCAACGCTCGTCCCTCAAAAAAATCAACATGCGCAGGGGAAACACCATGTTCGACGAGCTCGATCGACGTACGAGGCTTAGCGGAAATCAGATCAAGATTCTCATCGCCGCGATCATCGGCGATGCGCTGGAGTTTTTCGACTATTTCCTGATCGGCTTCGTTCTCGCCTTCCTGATCGGGCCCTGGAAACTCACCTTCGGCCAATCCGCAACCGTGCTGATGAGCTCCGGCATAGGCGCCATCATCGGCGCCTATGCCTGGGGCTGGCTCGCCGACCGGATCGGCCGGCGCATGGTTTTCATCGGCACGGTGTTGAACTTTTCGGTGGCCACGGGCCTGCTCTATTTCACGCCCGACAACGGCTGGATCTATCTGGCAGTCATGCGGTTTTTCGTCGGCACCGGCGTCGGCGGGCTGTATTGCGTCGACCTGCCTCTGGTGCAGGAGTTCATGCCCTCGTCCAAGCGCGGCTGGATCGGCGGACTTGTCACTTGCGTCATTCCACTCGGCGTCGGCATTGGTGCTGTGCTGGGGGCGTTCATCGGCACCGATCAGTGGCGATTGTTGTTCGCCATCGGCGTGCTGCCGGCGCTGCTCGTGCTTCTAGTCCGCCTCTGGGTTCCGGAAAGTCCGCGCTGGCTTTGCCGGCAGGGCCGCTATGAGGAGGCGCGCAAATCGCTCGCCTGGGCATTGCACGTGGCGCCCTCGTCCCTGCCCTTGCCGACCGCTGCCGACGCCGGACCGGTCGTGATGAGCAATTGGCTCGACCTCTTCAAATATCCCCGCAGCCTGATCGTTTCCTGGCTCGGCAATGCCGGCGCCCAGACCGGCGTCTATGGCATTACGCTGTGGGCGCCATCGCTGTTCGTGCTGCTGCTCAAGGTCACTCCGCAGCAAGCCGCCAAGATGATGATCCTGCTCAGCCTGTTCGGATTTGTCGGGCGCGTCTCCTTTTCCTACTTCTCCGAGCTCATGGGACGCCGCAATGCCGGCGGCCTGCTCGGCCTCGGTGGGGGCCTGCTCACGATTTTGGCCGGCTACAATTATGATGCGAGCCTGATGGGCGTCTCCGCCTTCTGGCTGATCCTGGCGGTGGCCTTCTTCTTCGCCGATGGCGGATTTGCCATCGTGGGGCCCTATGCCGCCGAAATCTGGCCGTCGCATCTGCGCACCTCCGGCATGGGCTCGGCCTACGGCTTCGGCGGCATCGGCAAGATCATCGGCCCGGTCGGGCTTGCGCTGATCGTCGGTTCCAACAATTACCTGAAGCCGGACGTGCCATTGCCGCAGATCCCCGCGGCCTTTCTCTACCTCGGTTGTTGGTTCCTGATGGCCGGCGCCGTCTATTACTTCCTTGGGATCGAGACCAAGGGCAAATCCATCGAGCAGATCGACCGGGAATTGAACGCAGCGGCCGACCTGTCGACGGCACGGGTCCGGCAAGCCCAAACCTGATCAGCCAGCAACTGAGGAGAAAAACGATGCCGCTTGGCGGATTGCAGCACTTCACGATCGAGCCTCAGGACCTCGAGCGCAGCAAGGATTTCTACGTCGACGTGCTCGGACTCGATGTCGGGGACCGCCCGCCGCTCGATTTCCCCGGCTACTGGCTCTACTCCGGCGGGGTCGCCACCGTGCACCTGATGGGCACACGCAAGCCACGTGAGGGCATCATCGTGCGTGGCACCGAGCGCAAATACGACGACACCGGCCGCTTCGATCACGTCGCCTTCGCTGCCACCGATGTCGAGGGCGTGCGCAAGCGTCTGCAGTCCAAGGGCGTTCCATTCCGGGAGAGCATCGTGCCGCGCACCGGCGACACCCAGTTCTTCCTCTACGATCCCGATGGCGTCGGCGTCGAGTTGAATTTCCCGAAAGCTTGAGCGGAGCCAGAGGGTTTGCGGACTTTTCGGCCGGCGTGAAGCCGGCCGAAATTTTGTTCGGCGGCCCCTCCCTGATTCAATCCCGACAAGGTCACGTCGCAGCCATCACTCGGGCGTGAATCGGTCTGCATTTTTTCAACATTGCATTGAGGAATTGAAGAGCCGCGCCGCTGCGGCAGGATAGCCGGGTGCCGGGCCTTTAACCTACCCCAGGGCACGCGTGCCCGGCTATTCGAGCGCGACCTGAACTGGCCGTCTCGCCGAACACTCAATCGAGCCCGCGTTCGTGGCTGAGGCGAACCATTTCGTCTATGAAGACCTGCTTCTGCTTGTCGTCAAGGCTCGCATAGAGCGGATCAGCGGCGTCGGCCACGTTACGCTGATCGGCGGCACGATCGACCAAAAACTGCGCCTCGTTACGCATCTGCTCGACGATATCATCAGGCGGGTCGCGCTTGGCGCGCGCAATGCGCAGATTGAGGCGGTCGGCGCCGTTGTGGCCGAGATAGTGCATCGCGCTCGCGAATGGGCCCCAATTCTTCTCCTGCTCGGGAGTAAGGTTGAGTTCCTTCTTGATCCTTTCGACATAGGCGTCGCTATTGGCGACGATCTGTTCGGCGGTGAGCTGTGACTCGCCGTTCTGCGTCAACACGGTCACGGGCTTGTTCGGCGCTTCGGATTTGCCCGACGCCTTCGCTGCCTTGGCAGCCTTGGCCGTCCTGGCGCCGCTGCCTTGTTTGTCGCTCGGCGCCGCTGCGCGTTGCCCATTGTTGTTTCCCGTCAGCACACCTGTCACGCCCGTCACGACGCCGACCACCCCACCGATGGCGCCGCCCAGGACGCCTCCGACGGGACCTGCGGCCTTGTTGCCTTCGCGCGCGCCCTGCTGCACGCCCTTGACCAGCCCTTGCGCATCGGCCGGCCGCGACGTGTTGACGAACGCGAGGGCGGCGACCCCAAACGCGATGCACAGTCTTAACCGCGCATACGGCTTTGAAGTCGGACCAGTCATGGTTCAGTCTCCACGGTTGATGGTTTTGAGGTTTGGCGAATGGCGGGGAGTCACCCTGCCTCCTTTTCTAGCGTTTTCTAGCGTTGCCGCGCCGAGTGAGTCCATCGCGTGCGCCCGTTCGTCGCAACCGAGAAAAACCTCGGCTGGCGAACCTGTTACCTGCGGATCCGCTCGCGCCGTTGCAGCAGGGAAAGTGTGATCGCTGCACAATTGCGCGGCGCTCGTGTGGCCGGCGCGCACGATCCGCACCGCGCGCCATTAGGTGCGGCGCAATATGCGATGTAGGTGTTTCGCTTGGATACGGTCTGGCGGTTCAGCGGATGAAGCGTCCTACGCAACGTTAGTTCTAGGGATCGCTTTACCTGTTTTCTCGACAGACGGCGTCAATTCTGCTCTGATCATTGACACAGAAATCTCCGCGACACCTGCTCGGGTCGCGCGGCAAAAGCCAAGAAAAGCAACGCAAGAAAAGCAACAAATGAAGATTTCCAAGTCACATCCGATTGGCTCACCAGGAGGAACGCCATGTCAGGGAGAAGGCTTACCCGCCGTGAATTTGTAGCTAGCACCGCCGTCACATCCGCCGCCCTCGTCACTGCGCCTTACATTCGCTCGGCGCGCGCGGCAGGCAAAGTTTCGATCGGCTTCTGGGATCACTGGGTTCCCGGCGCCAACAAGGCGTCCACCGATCTTTGCAACGAATGGGCCGCAAAGGAAAAGGTCGAAGTTCAGATCGACTACATCACGAGCCAGGGCAACAAGAACCTGGTGACGATCGCCGCAGAAGCGCAGGCGCAATCCGGTCACGATATCTTCCAGATGCCGACTTGGTGGTGTCACTCCAATTCTGACCTGTTGGAGCCTGTGAATGACATCATGGAGCCCATCATCAAGGAAAATGGCGCGGTCAACGGCACCGTGACATACCTCGGAACTCTTGATGGCAAATGGATGGGTGTGCCCGCCTGCGTCGGCAGCCAGATCAAGGGCCCCTGCTCCCGCATCGACCTGATGAAGAAACATGCCGGGATTGATGTTCAGGAAATGTACCCGGCCGGAAGTCCTCCCAAGGCCGACAATTGGACCCTTGATACATTCCTGAAGGCGGCCGAAGCCTGCCACAAGGCCGGCTATCCCTTCGGCATCGGCCTTGGCGAGACGTCCGACAGCGTCGATACCGCCGGCGCGATCTTCCAGTCATTCGGTGCCGAACTCGTCAACGCCAAAGGCGACCTTGCCGTCAAGACCGACGCAGTCCGTCAGGCGGTTGAATTCTACAAGAAGCTGATTGCGTTCCTGCCGCCTGATGTTGCGGCCTGGGACGATGCGTCGAACAACAAGTGGCTGGTCGCCGGCAAGGGCGCGATGATCATGAATCCGCCGAGCGCCTGGGCGGTCGCAAAGCGGGACGCGCCGGAAGTTGCGGCGCAGTGCTGGACCCACGGCTTCCCGGCGGGACCGAAGGGTCGGTTTGCGCCTCACCTGCCTTTCTTCTGGTCGATCTGGAACTTCTCGAAGAACAAAGCGGCAGCCAAAAGCCTGCTTGTTCATCTGTCGAAGCCATCTTCGATCGAGAAGATGGTCGAGGCGAGCGGCGGCTACGATCTTCCCGCCTACGAGAAACTGACAACCCTGAAGGTATGGGCGGAGGCTGAGCCGCCGAAAGGCACGCTCTACCACTATCCCAACCCGTACAAGCATCAGGTGCTGTCCATCGCCGCCTCGCCGGCGCCGCCCAAGGTCGCCCAGCAGATCTACTTCCAAGCCACGATGACCAAGATGTGCCTGCGACATGCCCAGGGCGAACGCATGGAGGATACGCTCGCCTGGGCGGAAGGCGAGTGCGAGGGCTTCCTGCGTAGCTGACAGGTTGCAAGCGGCGCCATAGCGACCTGCCGATTGCGGGTCGCTAGGGCGAATTCATCGCTGTCTCAGCCGGAGCAGGCCGCCGCCGAGCGGCTTCCCGGCGAACGACCCGCAAGGAACACGCACAATGGTTGATGTCGTCGTTCAACAAAGCAGCCTCGCCCGCGCACGGACCGGTCAGCGACGCTCGTCACTGCGGAATGCGCTCAAGCGGAAGTCCACGGTCGCCTTCCTCATGGCGCTGCCGTTAATCCTGCTGATAGCTGTTCTCGTGATATATCCGGCCTTTTATTCCCTGCATTTGGCGACGTTGAACAAGTCGATGCAGAAATTTGTCGGATTCGGCAATTTCACGTTTCTCTTCAAGCGCGAGACGTTCTGGCTGGTGGTCAGGCAGTCCTGCATCTTCGCGATCACCGCCGTGATCTTCAAGGCGCTGATCGGTTTCATCGTGGCCCATTTCGTCCACAACATCCCGGCCAAGGGTCAGCGCAAGTGGCGCGGCATGCTGCTGGTGCCGTGGGTGATCCCGCCCGCGATGAGCACGCTGGCCTGGCTCTGGCTGTTCGATCCCTCCTACAGCGCCTTCAACTACACGCTATCGGCATTCGGCATCGAGCCGGTTCCCTGGCTCGGCGATGCGAACTGGGCGCGCTTCTCGGTCATCCTTGTCAACGTGTGGTACGGCGCGCCCTTCTTCATGATCATGTATCTGGCGGCGCTGAAATCGGTGCCCGATCAACTCTACGAGGCCGCCGCGATCGACGGCGCCAATTGGTGGCAACGGATCTGGTACGTGACGCTCCCGATGATGCGCAACATCATCGCGATCACCACGCTTTTCTCGCTGATCGTAACCTTCGCGAATTTCGACATCGTCAGAATCCTGACCAACGGCGGTCCGCTGGATCACACCCATCTGTTCGCGACCTGGGCGTTCAAGATAGGCATCGAGGGCAGCGACATTCCGCTCGGCGCCAGTGTCTCGCTGTTCATGTTCCCGATCCTGGCCATTGCGGCGATCTTCATCCTGCGCGACATCTCCAAACGTGGGAACGAAGCCTGATGAGCACCCTTGCAATCGACAAGTCCGGGCCCCGGCGTAAGGTCAAGTACGGCAGCATAAGCCGCAACCGCACCTGGGCGCTGCGCTGGTCCTATTTCTTCCTCGTCCTGTTTGCGATCTTCTCGCTCACGCCGCCATTTTACATGCTCATCACCTCGCTGAAGGGAAGCGCCGAAATCTCGGCGGCGACTAATCCCTGGTGGGTGTTTCATCCGACGCTGTCGAACTACATCGAGCTGTTGTCCTCGAACCAGTATCTGCGCTTCTTCTGGAATTCGGCTCTGGTGTCGGTCGTCGTGGTGACGATCACCATGCTCATTTCCGTGCCGGCCGCGTTTGCGCTGGCGCGGATGAAGTTCTGGGGCTCGGCGACGCTGGCAACCGGGGTGTTCCTGACGTACCTGATTCCGGACTCGCTGCTGTTTCTTCCCCTGTTCAAGATGTTTTCGGTCTTCAGCGGCTGGACGGGGATCCAGCTCGTCAACCGCTGGTACGTGCTGCTTCTGGTCTATCCGACACTGACCGTGCCGTTCTGCACCTGGATCATGATCGGCTACTTCGCCTCGATCCCGAAGGAGCTGGATGAAGCCGCCATCATCGACGGCGCCAGCTGGCTGCAGACGCTGACGCGCATCTTCATTCCGGTAGCGCTGCCAGGATTGATCGCCGCCACCATTTTCGCGTTCACCGTGTCCTGGGCGCAATTCCTCTATCCGCTGGTCTTCACCACCTCCACCGATCAGCTGGTGCTGCCCGTCGGCATCATCACCACCCTGATCAAGGGTGACGTGTACAACTGGGGTCAGATCATGACCGGCGCATTGCTCGGCGCCGCGCCGCCGCTGATCATCTACGCTTTCCTGATGGACTATTACATTGCCGGCCTGACCGCCGGCGCGACAAAGGGTTGAAGCAATGGCCGAAGTCAGCCTGCGTAAGGTTATCAAGAGGTACGACGACGTCGAAGCGGTGCGCGGTATCGACCTGGAAATCGCCGATCATGAGTTTGTCGTGCTGGTCGGGCCGTCGGGCTGCGGCAAGTCCACTACGCTGCGGATGATCGCCGGACTCGAGGACATCAGCGGCGGCGACATCATGATCGGAGGCGACCTGGTCAACGACGTGCCGCCGAAGGATCGTGACATCGCGATGGTCTTCCAGAATTACGCGCTTTACCCGCACATGACGGTGGCCGAGAACATGTCCTTCGGACTGCGGCTGAAACATTATCCGAAGGCCGAGATCAAGTCCCGTGTCACCGAAGCCGCCCGCATGCTCGACATCTCCGACCTGATCGACCGCAAGCCGAAGCAGTTGTCTGGCGGCCAGCGCCAGCGGGTTGCGATGGGGCGCGCCATCGTGCGCAATCCGAAAGTCTTCTTGTTCGACGAGCCGCTCTCCAACCTCGATGCCAAGCTCAGGGTGCAGATGCGGATCGAGATCAAGAAAGTGCACCAGAAGGTACGCACCACGACCGTTTATGTCACTCACGACCAGATCGAGGCGATGACGCTCGCGGACCGCGTAGTGGTGATGAACCAGGGCCGGATCGAGCAGATCGGCGCGCCGAACGACCTCTATCACAACCCGGCCACGCGCTTCGTCGCGGGCTTCATCGGCTCGCCCGCAATGAATTTCGTGCCCTGTCGGCTCGAAGAGGCCGGCGGCAAGCTCAATATCCGCCTGACCGACAGGATCGCCTTCCCGGTGCCGGCAGCACGAGCCTCGCGTTATCAGAATATCCCGCGGAGCGAACGGCTCTTGATGGGCATCCGGCCCGAGCACATCACCGAAGCACGGCCGCATTCCGAGCCGGGCATCGAGACGTTCGAGGCCGTGCCGGACGTGACCGAACCGATGGGTATCGAGACGCTGGTCTATTTCACGCTTGAGGGCGTCCAGATTTGCGGGCGGGTCAATCCCAATGCCGGCGCCCGCGAAGGCGCCCCCATTCGATTGGCTGTGGACCTCAATAACATGCACCTGCTAAACGAGGCGAGTGGAGTCGTCCTTGGGCGACCCTAGAGAGGCCTAAGGGCAGGAAATGACAACGAACAAGAAGAAGATCCTCGTCACCGAATCCATGTCGGAGACGGGACGAGCACTCCTCAATGCGCGCGACGATATCGAGCTCGTCGAATTCCCCAACATGATTTCGGCCTCGGATTTCGAGGCCATGCTGAAGGCGCAGGCGCCGGTGCACGGGGTCGCGCTCGGCGCGACCAGATTTGGCGCACCGGAGCTGGAAGCATCGGGCGATATGAAAGTGGTGACCCGGATCGGCGTCGGCTACGACGCCGTCGACGTTCCGGCGCTCAGCCGCCACAAGGTCCCGCTGATGGTTGCGGGCACCGCCAATTCGCCGTCGGTCGCCGAATGCGCACTGTTCATGATGCTGACGCTGGCCAAGCGTGCGGCCGAGATGGACACCATGGTCAAGGACGGCAGTTGGAGCCAGCGTCTGGGCAAGCTGCCCTATGACCTCTTCGGCAAGACCGTGCTGATCGTCGGCTTCGGGCGCATCGGCACGCGCACCGCCAAGCGCTGCCAGGCCATGGAAATGCAGGTTCTGGTCTTTGATCCCTACAAACCTGCGGCGGAGATCAAGGCCGCCGGCTGCGAGCCCGTTCCCGAACTCGAGACGACGCTGCCGCGCGCGGATTTTGTCACCATCCATTGTCCGAAGACACCGGAAACGGTCGGCTTGTTCGACGCGGCGCGGCTCAAGCTGATGAAGCCCTCGGCCTATCTGATCAACACGGCGCGCGGCGGCATTGTGGACGAGGCGGCGCTCTATGAGGCGCTGGCGTCCGGCAAGCTCGCAGGCGCCGGTCTCGACGTCTTCGAACAGGAGCCGCCGCCGCTGGACAATCCGCTATTCCGCCTGCCCAATGTCATCACGGCGCCGCATGTCGCCGGTGTCACGCGTGAGGCGGTGGATCGCATGAGCGAACAAACCGCGCGCAATATCCTGAGTGCTATCGACGGCGATCCGATCCGACAAAACGTGATCAATCAGGACGTGCTTGGGTGAGGTTGCGCGAATGAGGCCTGCTCCCAGCGAGACCAGCATTCGCATATTTGTTGTTTTTGAACCAGCGGCTTAGCAAGCGGGCTTCAAGGAAGATCGCAACCGCTGCGCAATCGGCTTTGCCCGGCGGCGAGTGCAGCAGAGAGCCAGGCGTGAGCACACCGCCTGCAAAGGACACTGCCGCCGATTTGCGCCTAAATAGCCAAAACTCAGCCTTATTCGCGGTCAAGCCTGAGAGGGCTGGTCGGCCACGGGATGTCTTGGGCCGGCCGCTGTGCTTTCGGAGGACTAAATCTTGACCAAAAGCGATCCGACGAATGAGGCGCTCGGGACCATTGCGAGCATCCTCGACGGCTCCAAGTCGCCCAAGTCCCCACGAGCAACGGAGGAGCCGGCAACAGCGTCACCGCCGATCGCCCCGGTTGAAGCTGATGGCTATACCAAGATCGGCCCCGGTCCGATGGAGGCGATCCGTTTCAGATGGAAGGTCCGGCGCGGCGAAAACAACGAGTATTTTGTCGAGGAAGCGATCGGCGAGATTTCACCCCCCGTGGTAATCGGTCCTATGACGGCGGACGTGGCGGTCAAGCTGGTCGATGAGCGCGAGAGCGATGCGCGGAAGCGCTTTGAACAGATCAGAAGCGAGATGATCGGACGCGGCATCGCCGCCCTTGACGCCGCAAGCAAAGACCGCGACGCATAGCGTTTCCCAGAGCCCTCACATCCGCATCCAGTGCACTTGCGAATGCCGGCGGTCGCTCTATACGGAGCACGAGCCCGGCGGTCATGATGCGAGTGGGAGCCCGATGAAGAGAATTTTGTGCTGCGTTGCCGCGGCGCTCGTCCTTGCAATGAGTCCCGCGCAGGCCCAGCAGAGCTCCCGCCTGGACGAAATCATCAAGCGTGGCGCGCTCCGGGTCGGCATGACCGGCGACTATTTGCCTTTCAGCGCCTTCGACAGCGCAACCGGAAAATTCCGCGGCTTCGACGTCGACATGGCGGAAGCCCTGGGCAAGGCCATGGGCGTCAAGGTCGAGTATGTCAAAACCGCCTGGCCGCAACTAACGAAGGATTTTGAGGCGGACGATTTCGATGTTGCCATGGGCGGCGTTTCGGTCACGCTGGACCGGCAGAAGAAGGGGTTTTTCTCAACGCCCATCATGCGCGAGGGCAAGACGCCGATCGCGCGCTGTGCAGACAGCGGCAAATTCGAAACGCTCGCCGAAATCGACCGTCCAGGTATCCGCGTCATCGTCAATCCCGGCGGCACCAACGAGCGGTTTGCACGCGCCCATATCAAGAACGCCGAAATCAGAGTCTATGGCGACAATGTCGGGATCTTCGACGAAATCGCCAAGGGCAACGCCGATCTGATGATGACGGATGCCTCCGAGACGCGCTACCAGCAAAAGCTGCACCCCGGTGTCCTGTGCGCCGTGCATCCCGAGCGGCCGTTCGATTTTGCCGAGAAAGCCTATTGGCTGCAACGCGATGAGGCCTTGAAAGCCTTTGTCGACCAGTGGCTGCACATCGCGATCGAGGACGGCAGTTTCAGGAGGATTTACGCCGCCTGGTTCGAATAAGAAGTGTCCAAATCATCATGAAATTGACCGGCTCCGCGGCCAATCTGGTCTAGACTGGCAGCGCGGAAGGCGTCGAACCGAAAGCCGCTAACCCACGACCAGCGTTGTGAACGTGACGTAGATCACGTTTCGGAAGGCAGGCCATTCGTTGGCTTCTTCCGGGACGAGCTGCTCAGGAGGTCACAATGAAGAGGCTGTTGGCTCTTGCCGCATTCCTGCTGGCGAGCAGCGCTGCGCAGGCCCAATACACCTTCCAATTCGGCGACCGCACCATCCGCATCGATCCGCATCGCGGCACCATCTCGATCCCCGGGGTCTACGACAATACCGGACGAAAATCGAAGCGCGCGCACGACGGCGATCAGGGCGCCATCCGCAAGCAGAAGCAGGCGCCTCAGCAAGCCAATGTCGGGCCGCAGGCGCCATCGTCATCGCCGCCCGCCGATACCACGCCCGCGTTGATCCCGCAGGCCGTTGTCCCAGCGGAGCCGACTGCAACGACGCCAGCTCCGGCAGCTGCAACCACAGGCAATCCGCCGGCGGATACCGCGGCGCTGTCGCCTTCCCTGCCCGCTTCGCCTGGGCCGGCCGCGGAGCCGAACGTTGCGCCAAAGCCTGCTGTCGCGATCGCTTCGCCGCCGGCAGCGACAGCACCAGCCCCGGCCGCGGTGCGTGATCCCAACACGCCAATCGGCGTATGGCTGACGGAGGAGAAGGAAAGCAGGATCCGCATCGAACAATGCGGCGCCAATCTGTGCGGCTATTCGCTGGACGTGAAATCCGACCAGAAGGGGGAGCGGGTGCTGATCGATATGAAACCCGGCAAGGATCTGAAATGGAGCGGCCAGATTTTTGACCCCAACACCGGGAGCAGCTACGACTCGACGATCGCGCTGAGAGGCCCGGATAAGCTTCGCGTGCAAGGCTGCGCCTTCGGCGGCATGTTCTGCGGCGGCCAGGCCTGGACCCGGGCGGATTAGGACGCTAAGCAGGTCCCTGCCAGGTCATGACGGAAGTTTCAGCTCGCCACGTTGCCATCATCGGAGCCGGGGCCGTCGGGGTGATCAGCGCCATCGAGGCACTGCGCGACGGTCACCGCGTGACCCTGATCGATCCCGGTGAGCCGGGCGGCACCCAGGCGGCGAGCTACGGCAATGCCGGCTGGCTGTCGTCGCATTCGGTTATCCCACCTGCCGAGCCCGGCACCTGGAGGAAGATCCCGAAATATCTCCTGGATCCGTTGGGTCCGCTGGCGATCCGCTGGGCTTATTTGCCGAGGGCCCTGCCCTGGCTGATCCGTTATCTCTGGTCCGGCTGGACCGAGGCGAAGGTTGAGGCAACGGCGCGCGCGCTGCGCCCGCTGCTCAAGGACGCCCCGTCCCTGCACAGGAAGCTCGCGGAGGAAGCGGGCGTTGCCGATCTGATCGAGCGCAATGGCGTGATGCACATTTTTCCGTCGCGCACGCCGTTCGATGCCGATCTCGGTTGGCGTATCCGCAAGCGGGTCGGTATCGGCTGGATCGAGCTTTCGGCCGACGAAATGCGCCAGCGCGAACCGGATCTCCATCCTCGCTACACGTTCGGCGTGCTCGTGGAAGAAGCCGGGCGTTGCCGCAATCCCGGCAAGTACGTCGCGGCGCTCGCCGAGCTCGCGACGACGCGCGGCGCGCAACGGATCGCCGCCAAGGCGACGGGGCTCAAGATTCAAAACGGCAAACTCGTCAGCGTCACCACCGATCGCGGCGATATCGTCTGCGACGCCGCCGTGGTGGCGGCCGGCGCGCGGTCAAAGACGATAGCGTCTTCTGTCGGAGATCACCTGCCACTGGAAACCGAGCGCGGCTATCACGTCGTGATCGAGGATCCTGGCACAGGCCCGCGCACTTCCTTTATGGCTTCGGACGCCAAAATGGTGGTCAACTGGACCGATCAGGGGCTGCGCGCCGCTGGTACGGTCGAGATTGCCGGCCTGGATGCCCCGCCGAACTGGAAGCGAGCCGACATTCTCCGCGAGCATCTGCTCAGCATGTTTCCGAAGCTGTCCAAGACGGTCCCGGCATCTCGCGTCAAGACCTGGTTCGGGCACCGGCCAAGCATGCCCGATGGTCGTCCCTGCATTGGTTATTCGCGCGTCTCGCAGGATGTTATCTACGCCTTCGGCCATGGCCATGTCGGCCTCGTCGGCTCGGCGCGGACCGGCCGCCTGGTCGCACAACTCCTGGGCGGCCGAGAACCTGAAATCCCCCTTGAGCCTTTCGCGCCCGACCGCTTCCTTTAGGAAGGTTTCCGATCGGGGGGTTCATGCCCAGTGGCGCCAGCGTTACGCCTTCTTCGCTATGATTGAGGACCTCAGCTAACCTGGCGCACCGGAATATTCGGCATCGGTGACATGCTCCATCCAGGTCACATGGTTGCCGTCGAGCGACTCGTGCATGGCGACATGGACCATGCCGGTGGTCGGCGCGGCGCCGTGCCAGTGCTTCTCGCCCGGTGGAATCCAGACGACGTCGCCGGCCTTGATCTCGCGGATCGGACCGCCTTTGGCCTGCACGCGTCCGACGCCCTGGATCACGTAGAGCGTTTGTCCCAAAGGATGGGTGTGCCACGCCGTCCGGGCGCCGGGTTCGAAGGCGACGCGTGCCGACGCGACCCGTGCCGGGGCCTGCGGCGTGATGATCGGGTCCTGCCAGACCGTACCGGTAAAGCTGTCGGCCGGAGCGCGGCGCGTTGAGCGTGAGCCGGCGAGATGAATCTCCATGCTGTCCTCCCTGACTTGATGAGCCTATGGGCCGCCTATTTTTTCGAAGCCGCGTAGCGCGCCTTGGTCTCGGCGTTCATGGGATAAAGGCCGGGCAGCGAGGCGCCGTTGTTCACCTCGTCCACGATCCAGGCCTCCATGCGTTCCTGTTCGGGTCCCTCGGTCAGCACGTGATCGAGGAAGGCTTGCGGAATCAGCACCGCGCCGTCTTGGTCGGCAACCACAATGTCATTCGGGAACACGGCTACGCCGCCGCAGCCGATCGGCTCGCCCCAACCGACAAAGGTCAGCCCGGCCACCGAAGGCGGCGCCGCATAGCCGTCGCACCAGACCGGGAGATGCGTGCCCATGACACCTTCGAGGTCGCGCACCACGCCGTCGGTAATCAGGGCGGTGACGCCGCGTTTGACCATGCGTGCGCACAGGATGTCGCCGAAAATTCCGGCGTCGGTAATGCCCATCGCATCGACCACCGCGATGCAGCCGGCAGGCATCGCCTCGATCGCGGTGCGGGTGGAAATCGGCGATGACCAGGATTCCGGCGTCGCCAGATCCTCGCGCGCCGGCACGAAACGCAGTGTGAAAGCCGGACCGACCAGCCGCGTCTGCCCCGGATGCAGCGGGCGCGCGCCCCGCATCCAGACGTTTCGCAACCCCTTCTTCAGGAGAACCGTCGTGATGGTCGCTGTGGATACCTTCGAGAGGGTCGCGATGGCGTCGGGGGTCAGGGACAAGTTTGGGCTCCGCAGTTAGAGATAGCGGACGCATCTTGCGGGGTGCGCGGTTTGCGTCAAGGGCTCATGGGCGTTGGCTGGATTGCGCAAGACGATAAAGCAGGTTTATCGCGCGGTATCGCATTAATTTATTGAGCTTGCGGGATTTTTTCGGAAAGCGGATTCCACTGGAACGCAAAACGAGCTACAGCTTGCAGGCACCGATTGCGACTTTGTGAGGTCATGGACGCGACGCTCTCCCCGCCCCGCCTTTTGCCGAGTGGCGATAGCGCCATCACGGTCGAGTTTTCCCGCAACATCGATGATGCAGCCAACCAACGCGTGCTGGCGCTCGACCGGGCGCTCGGCGGGGCTCCGATCCAAGGCGTAACCGAGACGGTGCCGACCTATCGGTCGCTGCTCGTGCACTATGACCCGTGCCTGATTGATTTCGACACGCTCGGCGAAGAGCTGCTTGCACTCGCGAAGAAGCCCGCACCAACAACCGTGAAAACTCGGCACTGGCGCATTCCGGTCGCCTACGGCGGAGAGAACGGTATTGACCTCGAAGAGGTCGCCAAGACTCTGGGCACGACGCCCGATGAGATCGTGGCGCGGCATGTTGAGGGCGACTACCGCGTCGCCATGATCGGCTTCACGCCTGGGTGGTCCTATCTCAGCGGCCTGGAGAAAATCCTCCACATGCCGCGGCGGCAAAATCCGCGCTTGCTTACTCCGGCCGGCACCATTTCCATCGGCGGCGTGCAGACGGGCATCCAGTGCCTGGCAGGGCCGAGCGGCTGGCACCTGTTGGGACGTACGCCGGTGCGGACCTATCAGTTGCACCGCGAGCCGATCTTCTTGCTGGAGCCCGGCGACCGCGTGACCTTCTTTCCGATCGATGCGA
>CAYVVB010000491.1:0-15278 GCA_964454955.1 uncultured Bradyrhizobium sp.
CAACGAGATCGTCCCTGCGCATGCGGATTTCCAGCTCACGATCTCCTACAATCCCGGTTACCAGAGCGCGGTGAAGGACCTCAAGGAATCGACCAAGCAGCGCTTTGTCGCAATCGATTTTTCCTATCCGCCGCCCTCGACCGAAGCCGCCATCATCGCGCGCGAGAGCGGTACGGACAATGACCTCGCAGACATCCTCGTCGCGATCGCGCAGCGCTCGCGCAATTTGCAGGGCCATGGCCTCGACGAAGGCGCCTCGACCCGGATGCTGATCCACGCCGGCCGCATGGTTCGCGCCGGCCTGTCGCTCGATGTGGCGGTGCAATCTTCCATCGTTCTGCCGATCACCGACAATCCCGACATACGGGCGGCGCTGTCCGACGCGATCCAGGCCTGCTTACCGTGAGCGCGAGGCAACATCCGACGGCGCTGCAGGTCGTTTCCTCCGAGGAGGATAACGCCACGCGGCGGCTGCATCTCTTGATGCGCCAGCGCGAGAATTTGCGCCCGGTGTTTCGCGCAACCTGGGACCAGCTCTCTCATCACTTCGAGCCAGCCGAGCTCGATGCCTGGGCCAACGGGGTACTCGAACTCGCGAATGTCAACGCGGGTCCCGCCTGCCTGATCGCCTATTGGGATACCAGCAAGGGCGGCACCGCGCGTCGCGAAATCGCACCACTGCTCGCAGCCGCGCAGATGGCGGCGGATATCTGCCGTCACGGAGGCGCGCAGGCGGCAACCGCCGCATTGATGGCCTTGCCGGTCGCCACTCGCACACTCGGCAGCGGCCCGCCGCTGGCGAGATGGTGGCACATGATGAACTTGCTGGCGCGGCAGGCTCCGGAGGCCGTGTCACTCGTCGCCGCCCACATCGGTGAAATTCTGGCGCCGGGCACCATCGATTCCTTTGAAAATTTTGTCGCTGCGGGTCTGCGGGCCGCATCCGGAAGCAAGGCGCGGCGCATCGCCTTCTTCTCGCTGCAGGACGACCTTGCCCGGCGACTGATCGCGCGCGATCTCGACAGCATCAGCTTTCTGGAAGTCGAAGTCGAACTCAAGGCGTTCCTCACGGCATTATGGGGACATACGCCGCTGCTCCGCAGCTTTGTCACCGATAACGGCCATGCGCCGCAACGCCGCGCCTCGATTGCGGGCCCGCTGATCCGACTGCCCGAGATCTACCGCGGCGTGCATGGCGACGCGGCGCGGGCGCTCTTTCGGGCCGCGGCGGCGCACGCGCAAGCGCATCTCGTGCTTGGAAAAGGTCCGTCCCCCGTCGGGACCCTGAAGCCGCTGCAGATTGCGCTCGTCAATCTCATTGAAGATGCACGAATCGAAACTCTGGCCATGCGACAATTTCCCGGCCTGCGAAAACTCTGGGCGCCCTACCATATCGCGACGCCAACCGGGATGACGGCCGCGCCGGTCCTGATGACGCGGCTGGCCCGCGCTTTGTTCGATCCCACCTATGTCGACGACGACAGCTTCGTTGCCAAGGGCCGAAACTTGTTTAGGGCGAGTCTGCCGCATATCGAAAACCCCGCAATTAGCCGCGAGATCGGCATGTTGCTTGGCAACGACCTCGGCCAGATGCGCGTGCAATTCAACGTCAAGACCTATGTCGTCGAGCCCGTCTATCGCGACGATGGCCTCGGCCTGTGGGACTTCGGCGAGAATGCGCCGTCATCCGGTGAGGTCGTGGCGGTTTCGATCGAGGCGGTTCGAATCGAGCGAAAGGAAACGCCGGACCTGGGCAACGCCGTGGGCGAACCTGAGAAGAACAAGGCCGTCGGCCGGGCACGACCGGTGGCGCCAGATCAGCGCGGCATCGTCATCGCAAGGTATCCGGAGTGGGACCGCGCGCACAGCATCGAGCGGCCCGAATGGACCATCGTCCGCGAAGTCGCGCCCCGGCTCGCCGAGCCGCGACTGATCGAGGAGGCGCTCGATCGCGCTGATGCCTTGCGCAACCGCATCGGCAATCTGGTGCGCGGGATGAGGATTGGCCGGACCATCCGCCTCAACCGGCAGCATGAGGGACACGATCTCGACCTGGACGCGATGCTCGATGCAGGGATCGCCCTGCGCACCGGGCAGGAGCCGGATCCGCGTGTGTTCCGTTCCTCGACATCCATGCATCGCGATCTTTCCGTGTTGCTCCTGATCGACGTCTCGGAATCGACCAGGGACCGGCTTGGCTCCGGCGCAACCATTCTCGACGTCGAGCGATTGGCGGTCGCCGTGCTCGCCGAAGCCATGGGCAAGCTCGGCGATCCCTTCTCTCTGCTCGCCTTCGCATCGGATGGCCGCGAGGACGTCAAGATGACGACGGTGAAGTCGTTCGTCGAGCCCTACGGGCGAGCCTGCATGGCGCGACTGGCGGGCCTTGGATCCGGTCTCTCCACTCGGCTCGGGACCGCACTCCGTCATGCCGGGCATGTGATCGGCCACACGATCTCCGGCCGCAAGCTGGTGATCGTGCTGACCGACGGCGAACCCTCGGATATCGATGTCGCCGACTCGCTCGACCTCGTCGAGGACGCACGCCGCGCGGTAGTCGGCCTGCATGCCGCCGGCATCGACGCCTACGGCGTCGTACTTGGACAGACGGGCATCGACGCGGCCTCGCGGATTTTCGGACAAGGCAAGACGATGGTGGTCCACCGTGTCGAGGACTTGCCAAACCGCCTGTCCGAGCTCTATTTCGGGCTCGCGCGCCGATAGCGCGCGCGGTTCTCACTTTCGCCTTCGCATTAGTTCGATGCCCAGCGCTGCACGTGCCGCCACGTGAAAGATCGCCTCCGTTCCACGCGCCAATATTCCACCGTCCGGCGCGAGGACCCGGACGACCAGGCCCGCCCCGTTCGGGGCCGCGGAGGCACCCGCAAGACAACCACAGTGGTTCGCAGCTTCCTCCAACTGCCCGACGGGAGCGCGCTTGTCCGGAGGCGCGACGACGAAGACCGTTGCCGTCGCGGAGAGCCGTCCCAGCGGGCCACTGTTCATCTGGTCTCCTTGCAGGCGCCCGATGTCCTGCAACAGAACAGCGCCGCCAGGACGCTGGATGCGCAGCCGGTTCGAGAATTGCGCAAAGCTGCGTCCTGTCCGCCTGGGATCATGGACCGCAAATCCATCCACGAGCACCAGCACCGCATCCCTTTCCACCGTCGCGATCGTATCGAGATGCAGGTCGGCACCTGGAAACAGGACGTAGGGATCGCTGGTGACCGCGCAGAATGCGCCCGCTGCCGCGCTCACCTGCAGCTTCTGCGTAGCGCCGGCGCCGCGCCCATCATGCACGATGGTCGAAGCCTGCGTCGTGACGTGAAGCGCCGCGTTCGCACCGACCGTAACGTCCAGCATCAACCGATCGCCCGCATAAAGTCCCCCGGACGCCGACTGCAGATAGAGCGTCAGCAGGTCCCTGCGCTCGGCGTCGAGATAGAAACCGCGAGTGATGTGCAGCGGATAGCTGAACAGCTGCCGGCGTAGCACGGTGCGGCCGCCGGCCATTTCGGCGGCAAGATCAGCTTGCGCGACACGCCCCGCGTCAAACGCGGAAAAGGACGGCGTTAGAAATTGCATCCGCGACCGCCTCCACACCGAGGCCCGTCCGCATGTTGGCGGCGATCACCGGCCGCCCACCCCGTACCTCGGCGGCTTGCTCCAGCATAGCTTCGAGATTGACGCCTACATGGGACGCGAGATCGACCTTGTTGACGACCAGGAGGTCGCAACGCAGCAGACCCGGTCCCCTCTTGCGGGGAATGTCATCGCCACCGGCGACATCGATGACGAACATCCACCAGTCGACGAGATCGAGCGAGAAGGTCGAGGCCAAATTGTCGCCGCCCGACTCGAACAGGATCAGCTCCAACCCCGGAAAGCGCGCTTCGAGATCGTCGCCCGCCGCGATGTTCAGGGTCGGATCCTCCCGGATCACGGTGTGCGGACAGGCCCCGGCCTCGACGGCGGAAACCCGTGCCGGATCGATCAGGCCGGAACGGCGAAGCCGTTCGGCATCTTCCTTGGTGACGAGATCGTTGGTTACCACGGCGAAGTCGATGCTACGGTGCTGCAGCACCGGGATCAGCGATTCGATCAGCGCGGTTTTGCCCGAGCCCACCGGCCCGCCAATGCCGACCCGCGCTGCGGCGGCGCCTCTGCCCATCCCTTCGACCTCCATACGCTGCCGATCAAGCATCGCCTCACCTCAGCATGTAACGCCGCGCCAGGGGCAGTTCCCGCGCCGGCTCGCACGTTGCGAGCACGCCGTCGACCAACACGTCGAACGTCTCCGGATCAACCGAAATCCGCGGACACGTATCGTTCCAGAGCATGTCGCGTTTCGACAGCTTACGTGTGCGTTGGATCGGGAGAAGCTGCTTGGACAGTCCCAGCGAACCGGCGAGATCACGTTCCAGTGCCAGGGGGTGCACGAAGCAGGCTGACAACGCCGACGGCGCGCGACCGAAGGCGCCCCATTGCGGCCGCATCAGCATAGGCTCGCAGGTCATCAGCGACGCCGCGCTGTCGCCCATCGCACCCCAGGCGATGAAGCCGCCCTTGATCACGAGTTCCGGCTTGATGCCGAAAAAGGCTGGACGCCACACGACGATGTCGGCGATCTTGCCGTCTTCCAACGAACCGATGTGCTCGGCGATGCCGAACGTTTTCGCCGCATTGATGGTGTATTTCGCGAGGTAGCGGCGGATGCGCGCATTGTCGCCGTAGCCGGCCCTGTCTTCTGGCAGAGCGCCGCGCTGATCCTTCATCTTCGAGGCCAGCTGCCAGGTGCGGCAGATCACCTCGTGGATGCGTCCCATGCCCTGGCTGTCGGAGCCGAGCATGGAGATCGCGCCAATGTCGTGGAGCACGTCTTCAGCCGCAATGGTCTGGGCACGGATCCGGCTTTCGGCGAACGCCACGTCCTCCGGAATGGCCGGGTTGAGGTGATGACAGACCATCGTCATGTCGAGATGTTCGTCGAACGTGTTGACCGTGAACGGATTTGTCGGGTTGGTCGATGACGGCAGGCAGTGCCTCTCGCCGGCGACGCGAATGATATCAGGTGCATGACCGCCGCCCGCCCCCTCGGTGTGATACATGTGGATCGTACGGCCGCCGATCGCCTCCAGCGTGTTCTCGACGAAGCCGGATTCGTTGAGCGTATCGGTATGGATCTGTACCTGGAAGTCGTACTCGTCCGCGACCCGCAGGCAGGCGTCGATCGCGGCAGGCATCGAGCCCCAGTCCTCGTGCAGTTTCAGTCCCATCACGCCGGTTTGAAGCTGTTCGACCAGCGGCGCAGCGCGGTGCGAATTGCCGCGCCCGAGAAAGCCGAAATTCATCGGCCAGGCCTCGGCCGCCTGCAGCATCTTGCCGGTGTTGAATGGCCCGCCGGAATCGATGCCGACGGTGATCGGCCCGAGCGAACCGCCGATCATGGTCGTGATGCCGCTGGCGAGCGCATGCTCGACCAGGCCGGCGCTGTCGAAATGCACATGCACGTCGATCGCGCCGGCTGTCGCGATCAGCCCCTCGCAATCCCTGACCGTGGTTCCGGTCGAGACGATCAGCCGCGGATCGACACCATCCATGATCGCGGGATTGCCGGCCTTCCCGATACCCACGATCCGACCGTTGCGGATGCCGAGGTCACCCTTGACGATGCCGATCACGGGATCGATCACCAACACGTTGCAGAGCAGGAAATCGAGCGCGCCGTCCGCACTGGTGATGCCGGCCATGCCGATGCCGTCGCGCAGCGTCTTGCCGCCACCATGCAGGCACTCGTCACCGTAGATCGCGTGATCCTTCTCGACGACGGCAACAAGCGACGTATCGCCCAGCCGGACTGAATCGCCGATGGTCGGGCCGTAGAGCGCTGCATAGTCGCGCCGGTCGATCATTGTCATGTCACGCTCCCCCGAAACCGCGCGCCTTCGCCCGCGCAAGCGCCTCCTCGCGCACGCGCGGATCATCGGCCATGCCGTCGGTCAGGTTGTTCAGGCCGGTCAGTTCGCCCCGCCCGCCGAATTCGACCAGCGTCACGTCCTTGGTCGCCCCCGGCTCGAACCTAACCGCCGTGCCGGCCGGAATATCGAGCCGCATGTTGAAGGCAGCGGCGCGGTCGAACTCCAGCGCCTTGTTGACCTCGAAGAAATGGAAATGGGAGCCGATCTGTATCGGGCGATCGCCGGTATTGACGGCCGTGATCCTGATGGTTCTGCGCCCGGCATTGAGCTCGATCCTGCCTTCCCTCGCCTCGATCCGGCCGGGATGCTCGGTGTCCACTGCCGCCCCGGGCGCCGGCCGGATCGGCTCGTGCACCGTGACCAGCTTGGTTCCATCAGGAAAGACGCATTCGACCTGGATGATGTCCATCATTGCAGCTATTCCGGGCAACACGTCGTCGGTAGTCAGAATGGTCGAGCCGAAGCCGATCAAATCGGCTACGGCGCGTCCGTCGCGCGCGCCTTCCAGGATGTCGTCGGTGATGATCGCGATCGCCTCCGGGTAGTTGAGCTTCAATCCCCTTGCCTTGCGCCGTCGCGCCAGCTCGGCCGCATTGAAGATCGTCAGTCGCTCAAGCTCGGTCGGCGTCAACAGCATTCGTCCTCATCCGTCAGTTGGCAAACAGCCGCAGATCGGCCCGCGCATGGCGCGCGGCGGCGACGTCGAGAAAGGGAATGAAGCTTGCGAGTTCGGCGTCCTCCGGCGGTTCGTCCGAAACCAGCCGCTCGATCAGCGGCAAGTTATCCTTCAGTATCGCTTGGCCCTGAAGCGCGCCGATGGCGCCCAGACGAATGGCGGCCGTGACCAGATTGGAAGCGACCGCATATCCGGATGTGAGCTGCACGAGTCTGGCATCGAGTCCATCGGCCGACCAGATGGCGCCTTGCATGACCGCGACATGTCCGAGGCATTCGCCTGTCCGCAGAGCGCTCCGCAAGGCAATGGCTGTACCGTTTCCAAGTCGCGCATGCGAAGCGACAAAGGATGCGCCATTGCGCCGGGACCCGTTGCGCAGACTTTCGACGAGCGTCGACGATTCGATCTCGCGGTCGATTTCAGCGAGCGCCGAGAGATTTCCGCGCGACCGAAACGACCGCAGCAGCGCAATCCGGTCATAGGTCGCCCAGCGGTGGCGCAGAACCGTCGACAGTAATTCGGCAAACGCGCCCACCTGCATGCCGGGTTGCAAGGCTATTGCCCCCTCGATGCCATAGGAAAATGCGAAGGAGCCACTCGGAAACGCACCATCCGCCTGCCAGAGCGCGTGCAGCGTCGACAGCATGACTAGTGGCTGTGATCGTGGGGGGACGAAGGCAGCGTGCGGTCGCTACCCTGCGCCAGTGACAATTCGAGCGATTCTTCCAACGCATCCCCATCGAGCACGCTGACGCCCACGCGGCGCGACGCGATCAGATTCTCAAGTCGCGCAGTATAGTCCTCTGGACGACCCTCCAGCGGCACCATGAGCACCTCACCGCAAAACCGCACGCGCCAATGCAGGTTACCGACGTGATAGCCGAGTTCGATCGCATCGCTGATCGAGCGCGGCTCCAGCCGCAGCCAGCGCTCGGTGGCCGCGCGCACCACGATGGCGCGGTCGCCGTCCATCAGAAGGACGGCTCCATCGAACAGCTTTTGATCCCGCGGCAATGCGATGGCCAATTCCTCGCCGCCTTGCGTGGTGATGAGCAGCCGGCGCCGCGACAGATCGGCGGTCGGCACGTTCACGATATCGATCGTGCCGCGATGCTCCAGCCGGTGGAGCTCCTCGGAGAGGGCCGGCTCCAACCGGCTTCCCAGCACGCGGTCGATGCGCAGCATCGCAACTGCCTCCATGGATTGTATCGCAAGGCTCGGGAGCGACGCCATCGACGGCGGACACACCAACCGACGCCGAGGACGCTGCAGACTTTCAGCGATGGGCAACTTTCTTGTTCGGGATTCCCTCGATCGGACATTCGTCCGTGCCGATCGTCGAACGCGTGAATGACTCGACCATTTCCCGCGTGCCTTCCGGATCGGCTATCCACTTCGCATAGAATTCGTAGGGGCAGCTGGCCACGCCTCGGTCGCCGTCGCCGGAGTTGATCACACCCGTATAGCCGCGGTGCAACAGCTTGAAGAGATGATTCTGCGATTGCCCGGTCTTGCGCGCATCCCGGATGAGCGACTTGGAAAGCTGGGCATATTGCACGCCGTAATCCTCCTCGCCACATTCGCCGAGCGTGCGTCCGTCGAAGCCGATGATCGCGGAGTGACCGAAATAGGAATAGACGCCGTCAAAGCCCGCCGCGTTCGCGACAGCGACGTAGACATTGTTGGCCCAGGCCATCGCCTTCGCCATGGTGACCTGCTGGTCCTTGGCTGGATACATGTAACCCTGACAGCGCACAATCAGCTCGGCGCCCTTCATGGCGCAATCGCGCCAGATCTCGGGATAATTGCCGTCGTCGCAGATGATCAGCGAGACCTTCAGCCCCTTCGGCCCATCCGAGACATAGGTGCAGTTTCCGGGATACCAGCCCTCGATCGGCACCCACGGCATGATCTTGCGATATTTCTGCACGATCTCACCCTTATCGTTCATCAGGATCAGGGTGTTGTAGGGCGCCTTCTTGGGATGCTCCTCATGCCGTTCGCCGGTCAGCGAGAATACGCCCCACACCTTGGCCTTGCGGCAGGCTTCGGCGAAGATCTCGGTCTCGTCGCCCGGCACGACGGAAGCCGTCTCGTACATCTCCTTGGAGTCGTACATGATGCCGTGGGTGGAGTATTCCGGGAAGATCACGAGATCCATGCCCGGCAGGCCCGTCTTCATGCCGACAATCATGTCGGCGATCTTGCGCGCATTGTCGAGCACCTCCGCCTTGGTATGAAGGCGCGGCATCTTGTAGTTCACGACGGCAACGCCCACCGTATCGTTGCTTGAAGAAATGTCTCCGTGCAGCATATCGCTCTCCTTGCAGCTTTCTCGCCAATAATTCCCGAATCCTTCGCTCCACCTGCTCCGCGACGCGCCCTGCTCAAACCGCCATATGGTGATGGACCATCGCGTCACTGAGGTCCCCGATTTCTCCCGCTTCCACAATCCGCCCCTTCTCCATCATGGCGAAGCGGTGAGCTGCGCGCCGAACGAACGACACGTTCTGCTCGACCAGAATGATAGTGAGCCCCACCTCCCGGTTGAGACGGATGATGACGCCTTCGATCTCTTCGACGATCGATGGTTGAATGCCTTCGTTCGGCTCGTCGAGCAGAATGATCTTCGGATTGATCGCGAGAGCCCGCGCAATCGCGAGCTGCTGCTGCTGGCCGCCGGAAAGCACACCGCCATTGCGGTCGAGATTGTTTATCAAATACGGGAACAGCTCGGCGACGAGCAGCGGAATCTCACGCTTGCCGTCGGATCGAGCGAACGAGCCCATCAGGATGTTCTCGCGGATCGAGAAATCCGGAATGATCTCGCGGCCCTGCGGCACATAGGCAATACCGGCACGCGCCCGCTGAAAGGTCGGCCGCTTGCCGAGATCGGTATCGTTGAGCCGGATCTCGCCGTCCATGCGGTCGGTGAGCCCCATCAGCGTCTTCAACAACGTCGTCTTGCCGGTACCGTTGCGCCCCAAAATGGCCGTGACCTTTCCCTCCGGCACATCCAGGCAGACGTCGTGCAGGATATGGCTGCGATCGTAGAAGCTGTCGACATGGGCGAAGACCAGCATCAGGAAATCCCTTTCGACCCCAGATAGGCTTCCCGCACCTTGGGATTGTTCTCGATCTCCGCGACCTTGCCTTCGGCGAGCACCTGGCCGAGATGCAGCACGGTGATGCGCTCGGCTATCTCGCGCACGAACGCCATGTCGTGTTCCACCACGATGATGGTGTGTCGGCCCTTCAGATTGTTGACGATCAGGGAGGTCTTGTGCGTCTCCGCTTGCGTCATGCCCGCGGTCGGCTCGTCCAGCAGGATGATCTTCGGATTCTGCGTGATCAAGAGTCCAAGCTCGAGCCATTGGGTCTGTCCATGGCTGAGGTAGGCGGCGATCTGATTGGCCTCCTCGGTCAAGCCGATCAACTCCAGCACCTCGTCGATCCTCTGTTTCGCCTCAGGCCCGAAGCCGAAGCGGAGATTGGCGAACACGCCGGGCTTTCTGCAGCTCGCCACTTCGAGATTGCGCCGAACCGTGAGCTCCTTGAAGACGCTCGGAATCTGGAATTTTCGACCTACCCCGGCGCGAGCAATCTTGTGCTCCTCCCAATTGGTGATGTCGGTATCGTTCAGGAAGACGCGGCCGCTCGTCGACTTCGTCTTGCCCGAGATCAGGTCCATGAGCGTGGTCTTCCCCGCGCCGTTCGCGCCAAGCAGGACCCGCAATTCGCCTTCGTCGACCACCATGGACACCTGGTTGACGGCCTTGAAGCCTTCGAAGTCGACTGACAGGCCGTCAATGGTGAGTGCTGCCTGTGCCATCGCCTTACTCCGCCGCCTGCGACGACGCGTCCGTCACGCGAAGCGAGGCACCTTGCGCGCCTTGCTTCCGCGACACGAGACGGTCCACTAGATCATGTGCCAGCCCGCCAAGGCCTCGCGGCATGTAGAGCACGACCAGGACAAAGATCAGGCCGATGATGGCCTTCCAGGCTTCCGCGAAGCCTTCAGTCTCGCTGACGGTCGCGGAGATCACATTGATAATGATGGCACCCATGCACGCGCCCAGGATCGAGGAGCGCCCGCCGACTGCGGCCCATACCACCATGGTAATGGAGAAACTGAGGTCCATGAAGGTGGGTGACGCAAATTCAGACACTATGACGTACAGCATGCCGGCGAAGCCGGCGATCAGCGCAGAGACGCAGAAGAAGAATGTCTGGTAGGACGGCACATCGAAGCCGAGATAGCGGGCCCGGTTCTGGTCGTCACGAACGGCCTGCAGGATGATACCGGCGCGGGTCTCGACCAGAAGCCGCGCCCCGATCAGCACCAGCGCGAGCGATATGGCAACGAGGTAATAGGTCGCCACGATGTAAGGGTCGAATTCGAGTCCACCAACGTTGAACCAACCGAGATCGGTCAGTCCGTTGAAGCCGTTGGTGATGGGCTGCGCGTCGATCACGACCAAGCGAACCAACAGCACCAGCGCCAGCGTGATGATGGAGACGAACACGCCGGAAATTCGCTTGCGGAATACGACCGTGCCGAGCACGCCGGCGATCGCCACAGGCACCAGGATGCCCATCATGACGCCGAACCATTGGCTCTGGAACGGTAACCAGAGAAACGATGCCTTGTTGATGCAGCACAGCTCGGTCGGGGCGCCAGGCTCGGCGTTCCAGAGCATGAAATCCGGCACCGGCTTGTCGGAGCCCTGCTGCAGGCTGGTCTGGCTCGCGAGCTTCAGCGACATCGCGAGCATATAGGCACCGGCGCCGAAGAACAGTCCCTGACCGAGATTGAGGATGCCGGCATAGCCCCAGGACAGCGCGACCGCGACGCCCAGCATGCCGTAGACCAGGTATTTGGCGACGCGATTGAGCCAGAACGGGTCCATCACCAGCGGTGCGACCATGATCAGCACCACAAAAACCGCATACAGCGCCCATTCAATTTGCCGCTTCGACAACATGCCTAGCGACCTTTCAGGGCGAACAAGCCCTTTGGCTTGAGAATGATGATCGCGATCACCACGCCGAACACCACGGCACGCGCCAGAATGTCGTTGGTTGCGGCTGCGACGAGTCCGTTGATCTCTCCTAGCATTCCCGCCGAGAGCACCGAGCCCAGGAGACTACCGACTCCCCCCATCACCACCACAAGGAAGCCATCAACCACCATCGGCGTTCCCATGTCGGGAAATACCGTCTTGAAACCCGACATCATCACACCGGCGACTCCGGCCAACCCGGAGCCGAAGGCGAAGGTCAGCGCGTTGACGCGGGTGACGTCGATGCCGCAAGCCGCTGCCATCTTCGGATTCCGGATGATGGCGCGGACCTGCGTTCCGAGCGAGGTGCGATAGATGATGAACCAGGTCAGCAGCGCCAGGGCGGCGGTGACCAGGATGATGAAGGCGCGGTAACGGTTGATATCAGCGCCGAAAATGGTGAACGTGCCTTGCAGTGCCTCGGGCACACTGACGTTCTGCAAGCCAGGCCCCAAGCCCTGGATGTGAATGCCGAGAAACGACAGACCGAATTCAAGCCGCACGGCCTGCTGGATCAGGATGGCAATGCCCCATGTCGCCAGAAGCGTATCGAGCAGCCGCCCATACAGCCGCCGCACCACCACGCGCTCGATAAGAAGACCGAGCAGCGCCGTGACGATGAAGGCGAGCGGAATGGCGACGAAGATGTTGGCGCCGAGCCAGATGCCGGACAGCACGGTTATGTAGGCACCGACCATCACCATCTCCCCGTGCGCCATGTTGATGACCCCCATGGCGCCGTAGGTGATCGCCAGCCCGAGCGCAACCAGGAGCAGGATCGATCCGAGACTAAGACCGATGAACAGGACTTCGAGCATGACACCACCCTGTCGTCCACCGCGCGCAAGACCGCGGTGGACGGGACCGCCTTCGAGGATCAGGTCTTGTTGAGCTTGGCGGTCTCGAGGCCCTTCGACGTGCAAAACAGGTTTGTCGGGGTCTCCCCATAGGCCACATAAGGCAACGGCATGATCGGCTCCTTATAGGCGTCGATGATCTTGCCCTGCCCGTCCGGGAGCCATTGCGCGATCCGCGGCGTGAGGTAGGTGTGCAGGTTCTCCGGCTCAATCTTCACGTGGCCATTGGGCGCGTCGAACTCCTGGCCCTTGACCGCGTCGCGGATCGCGGGCGGAGTGATCTCAGCCGCTTTCTCCACCGCCTGCTTCCACAGGAAAACCTGAAAATAGGACGATTCCAACGCATGATGCGTCACCGCCTTGGGATCCTTCACAAAGCCGCGATAGCGCTCGACGAACGCCTTGTTGCGGTCGGTGTCGATCGCCTGGAAATACGGGAAGGAGGTGAAGCTTCCGACCGCGTATTCCGCCCCCATCGCCGCGATCTCGATCTCGGAGGTCACGGTCGCGCAGATCGGCAGCTTGTCGTGGGTGAGGCCCTGGTTCTTGTATTCGCGGTAGAACGCGACAACGGAGTCGCCGACGACGTTGGACAGCACCACGTCGCAGCCCGAGGTCTTGATCTTGTTCACCATCGAGCCCCACTCCGAGTGCCCGAGTTCGAGATACTCGTCCGCGATCCACTCGCCGCCGTTCTTCTCGATCAGGATCTTCGAGACCTTGGCCATCTCGCGCGGATAGATGTAGTTGGAACCGACGATGAAGAACCTCTTCTTGCCCAGCGTCTTGATGATCCAGGGAATGAAGTTGGAGAGCTGCTGGTTGGGAACGGCTCCGGTGTAGACGACATTCTTGGAGCACTCGAATCCTTCGTAATAAGTCGGATAGAAATAGAGATTATTGCGCTTCTCGAAGACCGGCAGCACCGCCTTGCGGCTTGCCGAAGTGTAGGATCCGAACACTGTCGGCACGCGGTCCTGAATGACCAGCTTGGAAGCCTTCTCGTTATAGGTTTTCGGATCGGAGGCCCCGTCTTCGGCGATTGCGGCGATCTTCATGCCCTTGACGCCGCCCGCCGCGTTGATCTCGCTGATCGCCATCATGGTGGCATCGTGCAGCGATTTCTCGATGATCGAGAGGCCGCCGGTCAGCGAGAACAGCACACCGACCTTGATTTCGCCCGCCGCACGCGCTCCCGTATTGAATACCCATGGCGACGTGATCAACGAGCCGCCAGCGAGCACACTATTCCTGATGAATCTGCGTCTATCGACCGCCATAACTACTCCCCATTGTGTTCAGGCACACATCACCGTTCGCGCCGAAGCACGTTATTTCGCGTCAGAAATCATCCAGATCAGATCAAGCCCCCGAAAACGCATATGCGTCGACGGCGATTCTCGACCCAAAAAACAAAAAAGCCCGACAGATCCTCGCGGATCTTTCGGGCTTACCTAGCCGGGGCCGAACCAGCATCATTGATGGTCCAGCGAATGTTGCGTGGGAAGTCTCCCCGCCACATTTGAAAAGCTAATCACCTTTCGGCCGATATTGCAACAGCTCATTGGCGTGGATGATCGCGGCCGCCATATCGTCCATCGACAGGCGCTTCGACATCGCTTGACGGCGAATGCTTTCGTAGGCTTCCGCTTCGTTCAAACCCTGCCCATCCATCAGAATGGCCTTCGCTTTCTGGATTCGCTGGATGCCGGCAAGCTTGCGCTCGAGCTTGCGCACCCGTTTCTCGGCATCCAGCCGCTCCAACCACAAGCTGCGTGCAATCGTCAGGTTCGTCAAAAGGCCGAACGGTCGAATGGGTCGCTCGATCACGGCCACCGCACCGACTTCCAGCACCAACTGCAGCGTGGACGGATCCTCATAGGAAACTACGGCGATCAGCGTTGGCCGACGGCCGCCGTCCGATTTCAACAACCGCTGAATCTCGGCGCGCACATCGTGCTCGATCGTAAGAAGCACGATATCCGCGCCCTCTGCCCAGCAGTCGGGTACCGGCCATTGGGTTTCGACCATGCACCCGATGCGGCGAAGATGTTCGACGAGTTGCGTACGCTCAGAATCGGGCGGGTGGACGACATGGACGCGCAAGCCACGCAGGTCGCGGAGAATTTGGATCGCCATTTCCGGCTCCCCCTCGCCCGCGGCTTTATGGGTGGAGGAGCGGCAGGTCGTCGACGGACCAGTCGTCGAGACTCTGCACGACGCAATAGGGATCCGGCTTCACGCGCACCCCTGGATTCCAGACGATTTGAAAGCGGCCATTCTTGTCGAGGCGTGCGATCCGCGGCCAGAGGTAGGTGTGATTGTTCTCCGGATCGATGCGCACGCGTCCCTGCGGCGCGTCAAATTCGGCATCGCGCAACTTGGCGAGCACCTGCTCCGGATCGTCGGAGCCGCATCGCGCAACGGCCCGCATCGCGAGATGGACCTGAAAATAGGACGCCTCGGCCCCCGCGGTCACCGGCGCCTCGGGACCATATTTCTGCTTGAAGCTGCCGACAAATCGTCGTGCGGCCGGGGATGACAGCGTCTCGAAGAACGGCGCCGCGGTAATGTGCCCCTCTGCCGACTCCATTCCCATTTCGGCAACTTCAGCCTCGCTGGTTGTCAAGCTTGCGATGGGCATGCGCGTCGGGTCGAATCCAGCAGCACGATAGGCCTTGTAAAGCGTCGACGTGCCGCTGCC
>CAYVVB010000492.1:0-13188 GCA_964454955.1 uncultured Bradyrhizobium sp.
TCCGCGTCGTTGCACAGCATGGAGGCGCGCCCCATGAGCGTGAGCACGCCTTCCCTGCCCGCGGGTTTTCCGTCCCTCTTGACCTCACCCTCCGGGGCATAGCCATTACCGGTGATCTGGTACACCGCCTCAGCGGTGACGGCCGACACCACCATCATTTCCATGAGCGTCAGGGTCCCGGTCTTGTCCGAGCAGATGCGCGATACCGAGCCCAGCGTCTCAACCGCCGGCAGCCGCCGGATGATGGCGTTGCGCTGGGCCATGCGTTGAACGCCGATCGCGAGCGTGATCGTGATGATTGCCGGCAGGCCCTCGGGAATCAAGGAGACCGCGATGCCGACCACAGCCTGGAACAGCTCGACGAAATCCATGTGGCTCACCCACTTGCCGTAGGCGAACACCAGCGCGCCCACGGCTCCGACGATCGCCGTGATAACGTAGCCGAACTTCTTGATCTGACGCAGCAGTGGCGTCTCGATCGCGCTGACCCGAGTGAGCAACGCGTTGATGCGACCGAGTTCTGTCCCGCTGCCCGTCGCAACAACGACGCCGCTTGCTCGCCCGGACACGACCATGGTTCCGGAAAACGCCATGCATTCGCGATCCCCGACCGTGGAATCACCCAAAACCGCCGCGGTGTTCTTATCGGTCGGCACGGATTCGCCGGTAAGGGCTGCCTCCTCGGTCCGCAGATTTTTGACCTCGACAAGTCGGATATCCGCGGGGATCTTGTCGCCGGACTCGAGAAGCACGATGTCTCCCGGAACCAGTTGATCCGCGGCGATCATGCGTGTTTCTCCGCCGCGCACGGCTCGAGCCTCGGCGGACAGCATGTTGCGGATCGCATGCAGTGCCTTCTCGGCCTGGCCCTCCTGTATGAACCCGAGCAGCGAATTGAGGAGGACCACGCCAAAGATGATCGATGCGTCGATCCACAGATCGAGCATAAGCTTCGTGAAGCCGGCGCCCAGCAGAACGTAAATCAAGACGTTATTGAACTGGGACAAGAACCGCATGAGCGGCCCGCGCTTCTTCCCCTCCGGCAGCCGGTTCGGTCCATGCGCCTGCAGCCGCCTCGCCGCCTCGGTCGGATCGAGGCCTTTGTCGCAGTCGGTGGCAAGCGACTTTACGACGTCGCTGGCAGACAGCGCATGCCAAGCTGTAACGCCACTAGTCGGAGCCGGCTCCGCCGCTGCGCCCATGGGGTTCTCCGATTGGTCTGTGTTCCATCGCGGCTGTCCGGGCAAGCTCAGTACGGAGCGACTGCGAGCTCAAGGTTACATGCCCGCGCGCTAGATCGTCTGCATGGACGCACGCTCGGCGACAACTTCCGCATAAAGACGTTCGACGTCTTCCCGACGGCACAATTGATTACCTTGGGTCAGGACGGCAGCGGCACCGGCGGCCATGCCGAGCATGAATGCATCCTCAACGTCTTCCCGGCGTGCCAGCGCGAAGGTCATGCCGGCCACGAAGCTATCCCCCGCTCCTACGGCGCTCAAAGGCCTCACCTTTGGGCCCTTCAGCCGCAATGTACCTGAGTGAGTTGCGAGCAATGCGCCATCACGTCCCATGGTCACAGCAAGGTTTTCGACGGAGCCAGTGGCAACCAAGGACGTCGCGCCATCGACAAGTTCCGCGGCCGATTCGAACTTTCGGTGTGTCAGCATCTCGAACTCCCCAACACTGGGCTTGGCGAGATATATGCCTCCTACCGATATCGCCGCCTGGAGCGCAGGCCCTGAGGTATCAAGGATCAACCGTGCGCCATTGCTCCGCACAATGCCGGCCACGCGGGCGTAAAAATCGATAGGAACACCGGGCGGCAGGCTGCCGCTCGCGACGACGTAGTCTGCATCGCATTCCTCAAGATGCGACAAGGCCGACTGCCACTCTGCCTCGGCAAGGGCACTGCCCTCGCTTACGAAGCGATATTCCAGCCCGGAAATCTCTTCGAAGACCGTAAAACTGATGCGTGTGCGGCCAGCTATGTCGATGCATTTTGCTGGCACATCCAGTTTGCCGACAAGCTCGTTCAGGACGAGTCCGGTTGCGCCACCAGCCAGATAAATGGCATAGCTTTCGGCGCCCAGTTCCTTCAGCACCCGCGCGACATTGATGCCGCCGCCCCCGGCATCAATGCGCTGTTCCACCGCACGGTTCTTGCGGATCGGTCTGATCTCGTTCGACTGGAACGCGAGATCGATCGTCGGGCTCAGCGTCAGGGTAACGATCGGCTTTAAGGCAATCTCCGGCTGCTGTATCATGTCGCAAGCCTTCTGCCTGGAAATAGAGGCTGGAAGATTATCATCCTTAGAGGATGAGCGCCATGCGGCTGGTCGGAGACATTGGCGGCACCAACGCAAGGTTTGCGATTGCGGAGCGTGGTAGGCATCCACTCAATGCGCGCAAGCTGCCGGTGGCTCACTATCCTGGCCTTGTCGAGGCGGTGGAGGACTATCTGTCCGGCGTCCCGATGGTGGACGAGGCGGTGCTTGCTGTGGCGGGCCCCGTCCTCGGCGATGAGGTGGCGTTCAGCAACAGCGCTTGGCGTTTCTCGATCGCAGATGTGCGCCGGCGGCTCGGTTTGCGCAAGTTGGTCGTGGTCAATGATCTTCTCGCGCAGGCATTGTCGGTTGCTGCACTGCAGGTCGATGAGATCAGTTCCGTAAAGTCAGGAATCCGCGATCCAAGGCAGCCCTCCCTGGTGATTGGACCCGGGACCGGACTTGGTGTTGCCTTTCTGCTCAATAGTGCAGGAACACCTGTAGGCCTCCCGAGCGAAGCTGGCCACGCCGCATTCGCCCCCATGGACCGCATCCAAACAGAAATCCTGTCCCATCTGCGTGGCCAATCCGCGCATGTGCCGGCTGAACGGTTGCTGTCCGGATCAGGGCTATTGGTGATTGCGACAACGCTGGCCAAGATGAATGGGCAGACCATCGATGTGCACGATCCCAGAGACGTTTCAGCCCGCGCTGCAGCCGGCAACTGCCCCACCTGCAGTGAGGCGATACGGATATTTTCGTCCATCCTCGGTTCGACCGCCGGCAATCTGGCCCTGACCCTTTTGACCGGCGGCGGGGTGGTCATCACTGGCGGCCTCTGCCGCGGGCTACGACCGCTGTGGGATGTGGCGGCGCTCACCAAGGCCTTCGTCGAAAAGGGACGGTTCAGGTCGTATTTGGACGCGATTCCCATTGATCAGATTTTGCGTCCTCATGCAGGGCTTCTTGGCGCAGCAATATATGTGGAACCGGAACGATGAACACGGTCGTTCTTCGCCGGGATGGGGAAGGTCAGATCGAACGTCGCATTGCGCTTTCGCAGTTCCATAACCGCGCTCCGTGAGCCGAGCCATGTCTCGCAAATCCGGTCTCGCTCCATCGCAATTCGATGCCGTAGCCTTCGATCTCGATGGCGTGGTTACGGATACCGCACGCATCCATTTCGACGCGTGGCAGCAAACCTTCGACGCTCTTTTCGAAAGGCGCGCCCGCCGCAGCGGCGCCGATTTTGCGCCATTCACGCTGGATGATTACCACAGCTATATCGACGGGCGCCCGCGCGAGGAGGCTATTCGTGCCTTTCTGGCTGCCCGTGGCGAACAGATAGAGGAAGGCAGCGAGGCCGACAGTCCCGAGGCCGAAACTGTCCATGGCCTCGCCAAACGAAAGGACGGGCTGTTCCTGGAGCGGATGCGCAGCAAAGGCGTGGACGTCTATCCGTCCACGGTGGCCCTGCTGCGGCGTCTACGCGCCCTCGGCCTTAGGACGGCGGTGGTTTCGGCAAGCCGCAACTGCCGGGAGGTTCTGCAAGCTACGCGGCTCGATCGGCTGTTCGACGCCCGCGTCGACGGACAGGATGCCGCGAACTCGGGGCTACCAGGCAAGCCGGCGCCAGATACATTTCTCGAGGCGGTGCGGCGCCTCGGAACATCGCCCGAGCGCACCGTGGTCATCGAGGACGCGATTGCTGGCGTGGCCGCCGGACGAGCCGGCAATTTTGGCCTCATCATCGGTATCGACCGGACCGGTGACGGGACCGCGCTGGAGGCCACCGGCGCCGATATCGTTGTGGCCGACCTCAACCAGATCGAATTGGAAGTGGAGGATGGACTGACGGCGCGCCGGCCCACCGCCAAGCCCGACGTGCATCGGCTCGACCCGTTCATTGCACATGCAGGGACCGAGACCCTCCATCCGGCGGCACAGGCTCAACCCAACCCCTGGCTGTTTACCCATGAGGGTTTCGATCCTGCCCTGGAGGGCCGCCGCGAAACCCTGTTTGCCGTCGGCAACGGGTACTTCGTGACCCGCGGGGCCGCCGCCGAGGCCCACGCCGACGACCTGTATTATCCCGGCACTTATCTTGCCGGCTGCTACAACCGCCTCACAACGCTGATCGACGGCCGCCCGATCGAGAACGAGGATCTCGTCAACCTTCCCAACTGGCTGCCACTGACCTTTCAGATCGACGAGGGAGACTGGTTCGACCTGCGTCGCGTCGAAATCCTGGACTACCGGCAAGCGCTCGACCTGCGCCGCGGTCTCTATTTGCGAACTTTGCGGGTACGCGACCCGCATGGACGGGAAACCAGCCTCGTCGAACGCCGCTTCGTGCACATGGACGCCAAGCACCTCGCGGGCCAGCATGTCACCATCACCTCGGAGAACTGGTCCGGCCGCCTTAAGGTGCGCGCCATGCTGGACGGTGACGTCGCCAATACGGGCGTGCCGCGCTACAAGGCGTTTGAAAGCAAAAATCTGCGCGTGTGTGACGCAATCGCCATTGCACCATGCTCCGTTCTGCTCCAGGTCGAGACGACGCAATCGCAGTTCCGGATCGCACAGGCCGCGCGCATCGATGCAAGAGTGGACGCGTGCGATGTCGCCATCGACAGACATCCGATCAAGGAAGCCGCGAGTATCGGCTACGACATTGTCCTCGACGTGAAGTCGGGCCTCAGCGCTGAAATCGAGAAGATCGTCGCGCTTTACACCTCCAAGGACCGGGCCATCGCGGACCCCGAAACCGCTGCGCGCACCGCCATTGCGCGCGCCGGCAGTTTTGACGCACTTCTGCAGACTCATGAACGGGTTTGGCTACACCTGTGGCAGCGTACCGACCTCGATCTGATCGATATTGCGAGCGACGAAACCGATGACACGCATTTGGCTGTGCGCTTGCACCTCTTTCATCTGCTCCAAACAGCCTCCAGCCACAGCATGGAGCTGGACACCGGCATACCCGCCCGCGGTTGGCACGGCGAAGGGTATCGCGGCCACATCTTCTGGGACGAGCTGTTCATCTTCCCGCTGCTGAACTTGCACATGCCGATCATCGCCCGTGCCCTGCTGCTCTACCGCTATAGGCGCCTCGATGAAGCGCGCTGGGCGGCCCTGCAAGCCGGATACCGCGGCGCGATGTACCCATGGCAGAGCGGCAGCGACGGGCGCGAAGAAACCGACGTCATGTACTTCAACCCGCGCTCCGGCAACTGGATCAAGGACGACACGCACCTGCAGCGTCATGTCGGCGCGGCGGTCGCCTACAACGTATGGCAGTACTATCAAGCCACCGGCGACGCCGAGTTCCTCTACTCCTTCGGCGCCGAATTGCTGTTCGAGATCGCCCGCTTCTGGGCCAGCATCGCGCAATGGAACGAAGCACGTGGCCGTTATGACATTCGCGGCGTCATGGGGCCCGACGAATTCCATGATGGTTATCCGGATCGCGACGCACCGGGCCTGGACAACAACACATACACCAACGTCATGGCGACCTGGTGCATCACGCGCGCGCTCGACCTCCTCGAGCTGCTGCCGAAAGAATGCTGTCAGGAGCTGTGCGAGACCCTTCGGATCGAACAGGAGGAGCTTGCACATTGGGAACATGTCAGCTGCAAGCTTTACCTGCCGTTCCACGACGATGGCATTCTCAGCCAATTTGAGGGCTATGAAGCTCTGCGCGAATTCGACTGGGCTGCGTACAGGCGCAAATATCCAAACATCATGCGTCTTGATCTGATCCTCGAGGCTGAGCGCGATACGCCCAATCGTTACAAGCTCTCGAAACAGGCAGACGTCTTGATGTTGTTCTATCTGTTTTCGGCAGAAGAACTGGCGAAACTCTTCAACCGGCTCGGCTACACTTTTGATCCCAGCTCCATCCCCCGAACCATCGACTACTATCTGCGGCGCAGCTCGCACGGTTCGACCTTGAGCGCTATCGTGCACGCCTGGGTATTGGCGCGCTCCTGCAGGCAGCGCTCATGGTCGCTATTCACGGAGGCTCTGCAAAGCGACATCAGCGATATCCAAGGAGGGACCACGCGCGAAGGCATCCATCTCGGCGCCATGGCCGGAACGATCGATCTGCTGCAACGCTGCTTCACCGGGCTGGAGCTGCGGGGCGAAGAACTGCATTTTCATCCGGCACTTCCGGATGAATTGCGCCGGCTGGCATTTCGGTTACGTTATCGCCAGCACTCGCTCAGCGTGGACATAACTCAGGATGCGCTGACGCTGGCGAGCGATCCAAGCGGGGCGGAGGCCATCTCGATCGCAGTCGACACCCGGCATATCCTCCTGCACCCGGGCGAGCGGACCAGCGTGTCGCTGGCCCGCCCCTCGTGACGTGATCGCCCGCGTACTGGCTAGCCAGTCGCGTCCTCGCGAGCTTTCAATGCTTGGAGACCACATTCTCCGGCTTGCCCTGCACAAACGCCTCGATGTTGGCAAGTGTCGCCGCGATGATTCGCTCCAGGGCCGCCTCGGTGTTGTAAGCGTTATGCGGCGTACAAATCACATTGGGAAAGCGCAGCAACACGTTGTTTGCGACGAGCGCCTTGAAATCCTCGACGTCCCGGATCGTCTCCTGATGGAAGATCGCCGCTTCTTCGCGGATCAGGGGCTCCTGCGGCAAGACATCAAGGCCGACGGCCCGAAGCCTCCCATCAGCCAAAGCCCGCACCATCGCCTCGACGTCGACGATGTTACCGCGCGCGGTATTGATCAGGATTGCGCCCTTCTTCATACGGGCGAACTCTCGATCCGAGAGCATGCGGTGGGTACCAGATGTTGCGGGCACATGCAGCGTCACGACATCGGCGTCTGACAGAAGCTGATCGAGACTCGTATAGGCAAAGTTGAGCCGAGCGGCCTCAGCTTCGTTCGGCCGGAGATCGTAGGCAAGAACATTCATGCCGAAGCCCCGCGCGATTTCGATCACACGGATCCCGATGCGACCCGTGCCGACGACGCCGATCATCCGGTCCCGCAGCTCGAAGCCGCGCAGCCCGGCCTGGGTGAAGCGCCCGCGCCGCGTCCGCTCCACTGCATCCACGATGTTGCGCGCAACGGCCAGCAACAGGGCGAAAACGTGCTCGGCGACGGTCGAGTCACCATAATCAGGCACGTTGGAGACGACGATGCCGTGCGTGTCGCAGTACTGGAGGTCGATGTGATCGTATCCGGTGGATCGCGTCGCGATCAGCTTCAGCCTCGGGAAGTGCGAAAGGACCGATGCATCAAGCCGCGAATTGACGAACGGGCTGGCGACTTCGGCATCGGAAAAGTCCGCTGCATTTCGCGGATCCAGTGGCTCGGCGACGTATCGCACGCGATGATGCGGCTCGAGGCGGACGCAGGCCTGACGCTCCCAGTCCTCGGTCTCGAACATGACAATGTTCATTGTGGCCTCCCGACCGGAGCACGAGTTCGGGGCTCGGATTGCCCTGTATCGTCCAATCTTCGATTTGTGGCGCCAGCAAGACCGGTCGGTGCAACCAACGATTGACCGCCGGAATCGATCCCGCGACCGCAGATGGGACAGTGCGGCTGCAGTATTTTCTCCCGATCAGCAGCCGAAGGTGCACGATGTGCAACTCAGGTTGTCTCCTGGCTTGTTCAAGGTGACGATCGGGCCACCATCAGCGCCAACGCGCCTCCGAGTGCGAGACATCCAAGACAAACTGGTCCCGTCTTCCTCAGAATATCACCTTCACGCCCTTGCAGGCCCACCGTCGCGGCGCCGGTGATGATGTTATGCAGAGCCGCACAGTTTCCGATGGCCGCCCCGAATCCTTGAGCGGCGACCAATGCAAGCACCGGCAAGCCCAGATCAGCGGCCGCCACCTGCTGAAGATCGGTGAGGAGGATATTGGAAACCGTTGTGGAGCCCGTGATGAAGGAGCCGATTGCCCCAACCGAAGGAGCAAGCAGCGGCCACGCCCGACCGGTGCGCGTGGCCGCCGCTGCCAGCGCCTCGATCATGCCGGCGTGGACCATCAGCCGAGCGATGGCGAGCATGGCGAACAAGGCAATGGCGACGGGAGCCAGCCGACGAAAGGCCGCGGCGACAGCGCCGGCCAGTTCGGCAAGGTTTCTTCCCTGCAAGAGCCCGCCGAATAGAAATCCTGCGAGGAGCATCGTCCCGGGATGATGGAGAGGCTCACTGCGGCCGCCAAACGGCGCCGTCAGCGTCCATTCGACCACAACCTGCCGAAGGGCGTCCCTGATCGGCGGAACGAGACGCGTCACGAGGATCAATCCAACCAGCACGAGATAGGGCAAGGCGGCGATGGCGACCGATCTCCCATCCAAGGTTTCAGCTTGCCGCGCATGCATCCGCCTGAGAATGAAAGCAAATGCCGATCCGCCGGCAAGCGCTCCGCCGATCGTCGGCAGTTCCGGTCCTACCCAGGTGGCCAACGCCAGGTAAGGCAGCAGAAAACAGACGGCGGCGACGACGGCCCATGCCGCGTATTTTGCCTGGAAACGCCCTGTGTCCGCGATGAACACAATCGAAAGCACCAGCAATGGCGCGAGGGTCGTGTGCAGCAATGCCGTCGGCGGCGCGATCCTGTTGGCGCTGATGCCCGACACGTCCGCCTGCGCGAAGATCGGAGTGCCGAGCGCCCCAAAGGACGTGCCCGCGACATGACCAATGAGCGGTAAGGCAACAGCCACGATGGGTGTGAAGCCGAGGCTGACCAGGAGAGGTGCAGCCAGAGCGATAGGTGTGCCGAACCCTGCCGCTCCTTCCATGAACGGCGCAAAGAACCATGCGATGAGGATGGCAAGCAACGTCTTGTCCGAGGACAGACTTATCAGTCCCGTCCGGATGGCATCGATCGCGCCCGAGCGCTGCTGAAGCTCGTAGAGCGACAAGGCCGGCACGATGATCCACAGGATGTCAATGGCCGAGAAAATGGCCTCCGCACCGGTTCCGATCAGCGCTCCCGCAATGCCGTGCTCACCGTGAACGCGCGTTCCCAGGCCGAAAAACACGATGGCCGCCGCTATGGCCGCCGCGAGCCCGACCAGCCCTGCATTGGCGGCGGACCACCGCCAAAGGGCCATGAGGAGAACAATCAGGGCAAGCGGAGCAGTCGCGACTAAGGCCGCCATTCAGCTTTCCGTGCACTTGTTGGGGTTCAATCGCAACCGCAGGCTAGCATGAGCTAACCTGTGACAGAACCGGCTTCGATTGCGGAGGTTGCGATGCTCCACAGAGGTTCGTCGCCAAAAGGCCGCCAGCTCAAAGGAGCTCGGGTCTGTCCCCCTCCCCGCAACGGTCAGCCGCAAAGGCGCGTACGACCGCTGGCACCGAAAAAACCGATTCACGAACCGGTTGCGCCGGGAACGTGCTGCGTCTCAATTGACTTGACGTATTGGAACTCTTGCTGACGTGAGCCGTGAGCGTCGCATTGTTGCCTTCCCGCGGACTTCCGCGTGGAACTGGAGGCTCGATGATCAGGTTCGGCCTGCTGGGATGCGGGCGTATCGCCGGGCGCCATTCCGATCTGCTCGGCGCCAATCGTATCGAGGGCGCAACGCTCGCAGCCGTCTGCGACCTGGTGCGCACCCGCGCGGATGCGATCGCAGCGAAGTTCGGAGTCGGCGCCTACTACGACATCGACGATTTTCTTGCCCGCAAGGACATCGACGCGGTCGCGTTGTTGACCCCGAGCGGCGTGCGCCGCGAGCACGTCATTGCCTGCGCGAAGGCCGGCAAGCATGTCGTGGTGGAAAAGCCGATGGCACTGCGGCTGCAGGACGCGGACGACATGATCCGCGCCTGCGACGAGGCCGGCGTCAAACTGTTCGTCGTCAAGCAGAACCGCTTCAATGTTCCCGTGGTCAAGGCGCGCGAGGCACTTGAGGCCGGCCGTTTCGGCAAGCTCGTGCTCGGGACCGTCCGCGTGCGCTGGTGTCGTGATCAAGCCTATTACGATCAGGATAGCTGGCGCGGCACCTGGGCCTATGACGGGGGCGTCCTCACCAACCAGGCAAGCCACTATATTGATTTGCTGGAATGGTTCTTCGGCGATGTCGTCAGCGTGCATGCCCGCGCCACAACCGCCCTGGTGCGGATCGAGGCCGAGGACACGGCGGTCGCGACGTTGAATTTCAAGAGCGGCGCCCTCGGCATCATCGAGGCGACCACCGCCACCCGGCCGACCGACCTCGAAGGCTCGCTCTCCATTCTCGGGGAAAAGGGGGTCGTCGAAATTGCGGGCGTTGCCGTCAACCAGATCCAACATTGGCATTTCGTCGACGAACTGCCGTCGGACAAGGACGTGATCGAGAAGTTTTCGACCAACCCGCCAAACGTCTACGGCTTCGGCCACCAGGCCTACTACCGGCACGTCGTCGATTGCCTGGTAAACCAGCGCGCCGCGCTGGTCGACGGCCTCGAGGGGCGCAAGAGCCTGGAACTGATCTCGGCGCTCTATGAATCGATCGAGACCGGGCAGGACGTGGCGCTTCGCTTCACGCCCCGCCTGGGCCGGCTGGGTGTCGTATCGTGAGCCGGAGCGGCTTCAAAGCTCATTGGGAGTATGGTGCACTTGGAGTGCGATTGCATTTGTTGAGATTCCAATGGCTCGTCGAGATGGATAAAGTGCATTTCCCCGCCTCGAAGTGCTTTTCAGGCCGACCCCCGGGCCAAACAAAATCTGACACGGCCCGTGCGCCTGTCGTCACCACGCATAGCGGACCACGCCCTTGCCGGAGTAGGAGCGCGTCACGTCGGAGAGCTCGCCCTCGAAGGTCGCAGCGGCTGACCAGCCATTCATCCATTTCATCTCGAACGAGGCCGTCGTCAGCGCAGCATCGCTGGCCTGCGCGGCGCCGCTGACGACGAAGCTCGCACCGGGGAGCGCCTGGAACGTCGCGGCGACGGAGTGGTCGGGATTGAAGTCGTGCGCCCAGGCGGCCCGGCCACGCAGCGTGAGGACGCCATCCTGCATGGCGAAGGATTTGTCGGTGCGCAGGCCGAGTTCGCTGCGCGTGTCGGTCACGCTCTCGGCGGCATAGGCCAGCGCGAAGGCATTGCTTCCCGAGACGACCGACTCCGCATAGGCCGGCAGTTCGAACGTCGTGAACTGGCCTGCGGCATAAGTCGTGAGGCCGATGCCGCCGATCCAGGGTTCGACGAAGCGATAGCCGCCCTCGACGCGGCCGCTCCAGGCATTGGCATTGAACTCGGCGCGCAGGTGACCGACGCCAGCGAGCGTCACCGTACGATCGGTGGTGACTTCCTGCCAGCCATAGGCCAGCGCCGCGGAGATGTAGCTCGGGCCATTATCGTGGCGAACATAGGCGCCGGCCTGGAACAGGTCGGAGCGGCCGGAGCCGCCGCCCGCGACGGAAAAAGCTGGTGCCGCCGCCGGCAAGCGCGAAGCCGGCTACCGTCTGCGGCGAGAAGCGGTACTCGGCGCCGACGGCAGTGCCGACCAGACGGCTGGTTGCGCTGTTCGATCCTTGCGCGGTGTTGCCGTCGGTGGTCTGCGAGCCGCCGAACCCCGCGGCCCAGACGTTCCAGCGCTGCGCGAAGGTCCTGGCCGGTGGCGCCTTGGCCAGCATGGCGTAAGCGTCGCGCGCGGCGCCGGCCGGGGCGCTGTCCGCATAGGCCGGTGGCGCGGATGCGTCCGTGTCGCGCGCCGAGCTGAAGGGATCGGTGAGCAGGCCCATGAACTGGCCCATGGCCTGGAAGGTCGACTGCTGCGAGCCTGCGGCCGTTTCGCCGGAAGCCTGGTTCAGCACGTTGGTCAGTTGCGCGCCACCCATGTTGAGCAGCGCGTCGAATGCCGCCGGCGGGGTTGCGCCGCTCTCGACCGCGTTGTTGATGCTTCCGGCGATGCTCGCCTGGTTGCGGCTCGCCCCGGACGGAAGCTGGATCGTGCCGGGATCGAGCACGAGATACACGTCGTTGGCGTCGTAGGTCAGCGTCGGCTGCGTGGGCGAGAAGCGGCCGGTCGTGGTGATGCCATCGAAGGTGCCGATCAGTCCGCCGGTCGCGGTCAGGATCGTGTAGGTCCGCAGGCTGAAGCTGCCGGGCAAGGCGATGGCCTGCACGTTGGCGCCGGTCAGGGTCGCGGTGCCGGTGACATCGGCGCGGCCGGCCGCCGTCGGCGAGACTGCGACCGCGTAAGTGGTGCCGCTGTCGAAGGTCAGGTTGCCGCTGACGGTGAGCGTGCCGGTGGGGTTGCCCGGCGCCAGCGTTCCACCCGCGTTGATCGTGGTGTTGCCGACGGTGCCGGTGCCGCCGAGCGTGCCGCCGCCGTTGACGATCACCCCGCTCGACGCCGTGATGTCGCCGTTCACGGCGAGCGTGCCGCCATTGATCGTCGTCGCCCCGGTATAGGGGTCGATGCCCGACAGCGTCAGCGTGCCGGTGCCGGTCTTCACCAGCGAGCCGCCGGTGCCGCCGCCCCCGGTGCCGCCATCGGAGATCACGCCGCTCACGACGGTCGACTGGTTGTTGCCGCCGACCGTCAGCTCGTCGGCGCCGAGGTAGTAATTGCCAGCACCGGCGATAGAGCCGGCGCTGACCTTGTTGTCGCCGTTCGGGCCGGTCGTGCCGGAGAAATCGACCGTGCCGCCGGCATTATTGACGATCGCAGCATTGCCGGCGGTGCTGGTGTCATAGAAATACAGGGCGGAATTGTTGTTGAAGGTCGCGCGGTCTGCCGTGCTGGTGTAATAGAATATCAGGTTGTCGTTGTTGGTGATGGTCGCGCTGCCCGCCGTGCTGCCGAAGTTGAATGAGATGTAGTCATCATTGGTGATGAAGGCGCTGCCGGCCGAACTTGCGTCGTTGAAATTCATCCAGTGGTTGTTGGTGATGCTGGCGCTGCCGGCGGTGCTGGTGTCGTTGAAGTTCACCGTGCCGCTGTTG
>CAYVVB010000493.1:0-20002 GCA_964454955.1 uncultured Bradyrhizobium sp.
GAGGCCGATGATCGCGGCGCCCGCCGCCGTGCGCTCCAGGGCGTGGCGCACGGCGCCGGCCTTGACCCCCTGCACCTTCCCCGATTTGTTTAACTCGAAGCGCGCGCCGAGCGCACGGCAGTGATCCTGGATCGGCTGCCAGAATGCGGGATCGGGCGTGTTGTTGATGATCACCACGCACTCGAAATTCGGATAGTCGAGCCGGGCGAGCGCATCGAGCGTCTGCTTGAGCATGTCCGGCGGCTCGAAATAGGCCGGCACGTGGATCGAGACCTTCGGGAAAGACGCGCCGGGAGCGAGCTTGGGCTTGGTCTTGCCCTTGACCAGGAGCCGGCGCGGCGGCAGGCCGAAAGCGACCGCGGCGATTTCCTCGATCCGCGCCATCGCAATCAGGATCAGCGGCACCAGGAGGATCAGGCCCAGCGTCAGCGCGAAGGCCGAGCCGAAGATGAAGTAGTGGCCGTTCCAGTAGGCGAACACGGTGGCAATCCAGGCGCCGACGGCGTTTGCCGCGCTCGACAGCAAGCCGGCCTGCAACGGGGTGGCGCTGAAGATGCCGAGGATCGGCAGCGACATCAGGATGCCGACCAGGAGCGCGATCGTGGCCAGCTTCCAGTAGTCCGGATTGACGATCGGCCCTGTCCACGAAAACTTCGGCTCGCCCGCGGCATTGAGGATGCCCCAGTAGGGGCCGACGCCGCCTTCAAAGGTCTTCCAGGGCCGATCGATCGCCTCGACGATGTTGTATTCCATGCCGATCGCTTCGGCGCGGGTGACGAAGTTGCGTAACACCCTGGCCTGCTGGAACGGTCCGGGATCGGCGTTCAGCCGGTTGTAGCCGGCGCTGGGCCAGCCGAATTCGGCGATGACGATCCGCTTGCCCGGAAATTTCTCGCGCAGCAGCCCGTAGAGATACATGGCCTGGTCGACGGCCTGCGTGTCGGAGAAGTTCTCCCAATAGGGCAGAATGTGCGCGGCGATGAAGTCGACGTTGGAGGCGAGCTCGGGGTTGTCGCGCCAGGTGTTCCAGACGTCACCCGTGGTCACGGGCACGTTGACGGATTTCTTGACCCTCTTGATCTTTTCAATCAGCTCCTCGGGTTTCTGGAGCGCGGTAAGAATCGTCTCGTTGCCGACGACGATTCCGATCACATTGCTGTTGTGCCGGGCGAGGTTGATCGCAGATTCGATCTCGCGATCGTTGCGGTTGTTGTCCTTGTCGATCCAGGCGCCCAGGGTGACCTTCATGCCGAATTCGGCGGCGATCGGCGGGACCAGTTCGTTGCCTTCCGTCGAGGAGTAGAGGCGGACCGCCCGCGTTACGGTTGCGAGCTTTTTCAGATCGGCGCGAATCTTCTCAGGATCGACGTTGATGTCGACGGTGTGCCCCGGTTCAAACGGCGTGTAGGAGAGGCTGGGCAGCATGCCCTTGAAATCCGGCGCTTCCTGCTGGTCCCGGAGAATCCCCCAGAGCGCCGCGTGGACAGCACTCACAAACAGCAGAACGGCAACGATGGCGCGCATCGGGACAAAACCGGATGGGGCATGCATTGGAGGAAGCGAACCTGTCCCCTAGGTTCGACCGCCACGACGGCAATTTAAGGATAGTCCTGCCGCGCAGTTAAACAACAACTGGGTTGACCCGATGGCGTTTTAAGGGCGCGTGCCGCCACCAATATACGAGCATGCGGATCGTTCCCAAGGCGGGCCTCATGAATTATTTCGCGGGCGGCTGCGGCGAGGGCTGTGGTTGCGGGCTCGGCGCCGGCGAGGGGGAGGGGGAAGGCGCCGCGCCTGGGGCCGCCGGTGGAGTGGGTGCGGTTGCCACCGCCTGAGGCTGGGCGCCGGGATTGATCCAGCAGGTCTGGACGTGGTTGCCCAGGCTGTTCGGCACCTTGTCGTCGATCTGGGCGAAGAAGCGGGTCAGGCAGCGGAACGCCGCCTGCACATGCCCTCCCGGGCAGCCGAAACGATCATAGAGGTCGAGGTGACGGAACGCGGTATCAAGGTCGTCCCTGTACATAAGCTGAACGACCCGGCGACCCAGCCACACGCATTCCGGATTTCCGGCCGGCCCATTGATCGCCTGCGCCGCCTCGACGAACTCATCGATCTTGTGCTGGTCCTTGGGCGCCTCGGCCGAATTGGCGGCGGGCGGCTTGCCCTGCTCCGGGGCCTTGGCATCGCCGCTCTGGGCAAAAGCGTTTCCGATTCCGATGAGGGCGACGAGCCCGGGGACAACGAGGCGACGCACGATCACGTTCGTAAGCTCAAGCACCCGTCGACCCATGGATTCCCCAATTTTCTGACGCCCGTCCGCGTCCCCGCCGCGCGACGCAATGGGTGATGCCGTTCAAATAGGTCCCCAATGCGGCAGAGACATCCAGTCGTTCCCATGAACTGAATTTGGGTTTTTGTCCAGCAAAGTCACAACTTTATCGCTTTGTCGGTGAATCTTCGCCGCCGACCCGATCAGGCTGGAGAGAACGCGCTTCCGGCTCTTGGCAGACGGCCGGCTTCCGGCTAATCGACGGTGCTTGCCTGGAGGATGGAACTGATTTCTCTTCGTACGCCGCTGGCGCTCTTGCTCTTGTCCTTGGGTGCGATTGCTGCCGTGTGGTGGTGGCTGGCCACGCCCATCATGCTTGCGCGTGCGCCGATCGATCCCAACGCAAAGCTGCAATGCGTTTCCTACGCGCCCTTTCGCGGCGGCCAGTCGCCGCTGGATCCGACCACGCACGTTCCGGCCGAGCAGATCGAGCAGGACCTGGCGCAACTCGCCAAGGTCACTGAGTGCGTGCGCACCTATTCGATTGAAAACGGGCTCGACCAGGTCCCGGCGCTTGCGCAAAAGGTCGGGCTGAAGGTCATCCAGGGCATCTGGCTCGGCAGCAACCGCTTCAGAAACCTGAACCAGATTTCCACCGTAGTCAGGCTGACCAAGCAATATCCTGACACCATCACGTCGGTGGTGGTCGGCAACGAGGTCTTGCTGCGCGGGGAAATGACCGTCAACGACCTTGCTGCAACCATCCGCTCGGTGAAGGCGCAAGTTGCCGTTCCCGTCACTTATGCGGATGTCTGGGAGTACTGGCTGCGCAACCGGGAGATTTACGACGCGGTCGATTTCGTTACCATTCACATCCTGCCTTACTGGGAGGACTTTCCGATCCGCGCCAAATTCGCCGCGGCGCATGTGGATTCGATCCGTCAGCAGATGGCGGTGGCCTTTCCCGGCAAGGAAATCCTGATCGGCGAAACCGGCTGGCCGAGCGAGGGGCGGATGCGTGAGGGCGCGCTGCCGTCGCGGACCAATCAGGCGCGCGTCGTTTCCGAGATCCTGGCACTGGCCAAGCAGGAGAATTTCCGTGTCAACCTGATCGAGGCCTATGACCAGCCCTGGAAGCGTCGGCTCGAGGGCACCGTCGGCGGCTATTGGGGCCTGTTCGATTCGGTGCGGCGGGAATTGAAATATCCGCCGGGTCAGCCGATCAGCAATTACCCGCTATGGAAATGGCAGATGGCCGGCGGCATGCTGCTCAGCGTGCTGGTGTTCGCGACCGCGCTCCTGACCTTGCGCCGCAGGCCCTGGACGCCGCGGCTGAGTGCCTGGATCTCGGTCGGCATCTGTGCGACCACGGCCGGAATCCTGTTCGGCGTTGCCGCCGACAAGATGTTTTACGAGAGCTACGGCGTTGCCGGCTGGGTGCATTGGGGAGCGCTGCTCGCCGCCGGCATTCTGTCGCCTTTTCTTTGCGCGAGCGCGCAGGTGTCGGGGCGGTCCCTGCCGACATTTCTCGATTTGCTCGGTCCGCGCGACGACAAGCAACGGACGGTCCTGACGATGCTGTTGGGCGCGGCGCTGGTCGTGAGCGTCGTGATCGGCGGCGAAACCGCACTCGGCTTCGTGTTCGATCCGCGCTATCGCGATTTTCCGTTCGCTTCGCTGACCATGGCGGTCGTGCCGTTTGCGACCTTGATGCTCAACCGTCCGCAAACCGGCCAGCGCCCGATCGCGGAAGCCGTGTTCGGCGGATTGCTGGCGATGTCCGCGGTCTACATCCTTGTCAACGAGGGCCGGGACAATTGGCAGTCGCTGTGGACCTGCGCGATCTATCTTCTGCTCGCCATCACGCTGTGGCGGGCGCGGGCCGCGCAAACCCCAAAATGAGCAGCCCGACCGCAAGCCCCGACAGCACGATATTGTAGAGCACGATCCCGAGCCCGGCCGCGATCAGCCCGCCCGTCAGCAGCACGATCGACGGACGGATGACGTGCAGTGTCGCGATCACCAGTGCGACGATGCCGAACACGTTGTTCTTGAACAGGGCGGTTGCGACCGAACGGGAGGTACACAGCACGGTCCGCAGGCCGGCGTCGCAGGCCAGCGCCACCGTCGAGAACTCGATTGCGAGATAGCGCAGATAAAGCGCGTAACCGACGCTGACGAAGCCGACGATCAGAAGCCATTGCACCTGGTAAGGCGTCAGCCGGAACGGAGTTTTCTTCATGCCGGATCGGGTGCCAGAGAAACGGATCGGATGCCAGAGAAAAAGGTCAGCCCATAGCGGCCGCCACAGCCTCAGACCTACACCCAAGCCACTGCAAAGACGAGATTAATTATTGCGCTTGAACAGGGAGAAACCCGACGATTCCGGCTTGGCTGGCGGCGGTTCATCCTTCTTGGCGAGTTTGGGTGCAGCCTTGGCGAAGGCCGCTTTCGGTCCGGCCGGCAGCTTTGGTCCCGGAACCGGTCGCTTATCGTCGGCTTTGAGGGAAAGGCGCTGGCCATCGAAGACGGTCGTCTCACAAGTCCGGTGGCCCGCCGCCAGCGCCGCGCAGATCGTCGCCGCGGCAGCGGCGTCGTTGAGCGGTCCGGCCGCAAGGTGCAATTGCATGCCGAGCCCGGTATTGCTCTCCTTCACAATGATGATCGGGTTGAGGTCGGCCAGTTCGGCGTGCGAATGCAGCAGACCCCGCCATAGCGCCCGCAAGCCGCCGATCGAATTGGCGCTGCCCAGATCGACCGCAAAATCCGTTCGCTGCACGGAGACTTTGACGGCGGCTGCATCGTGATCTTCGGAATCGTCGGGCAATGCCGACGCGATCTGCTCGGGCGAAGGCGACGCCGCGGGAGGCGCGGCTGCATCAGCCTCTTTCGCATCGACGGCCTTCTTATCCGCGGCCTTCGGATCTGCCGCTTTCGCATCAACCGGCTTCGCATCAACCGGCTTGGCGTCGGTCGGCTTCGCCAGTTCGGTTGGCTTGGGCGCAGCCGGGTTGGCCGGCCCCGTCATCGCTTTCGCCATCGGCGACGCCGCGGAAGGCGACGGTGCAACCGGCGGATTTGATGCCGGCGGATTTGCGGGGGCTGACGCGGTCGTTGTGGCGGTGGGCGATGCGTCCGGCTTGCCGGCATCAGCGCGGGGCTTTTCGACGGCAGGCAAAGCTGTCGCCAGCGTGATGGCGGGGGCTGCGACGGGCGGCGGCGCCGCGGTCGCCGTATTTTGCGGACCCGGTTGGGCGGAAGTCGAGGGCGTGGCTGAGGCTTGCGGCTCTGGCGCAGATGAGGAGGCCCGGACGGGCGGCGGAGTTTGCCGCACCGCCAGCGCGCCGGTCACCGAGTCCAGCCCTTGCTCGATCACGGTGACGCGAGAGAAGAGCCGGTCGCGATCGTTGTTGAGCGTTTCCACGGCGGCGGCAAGCCGCCGCGTCTCGTTCCGGTTTTCCTGCGCCAAGGCTTCGATCTGCCGGGCCTCGTTGGCGAGATCCGCGGCCGCCGTCTGCTCATGCCGCCACCCGAGCGACGACTGGTTGGAGACGACTGCCAGGGACACGGCGCCCACCGCGAAAATCCCCCAAGCCCCGATCCTCACCAGAGCGCGCCGGCCAGACTCGTTCTCTGCAGCCAGCAACCCGGGAGAGCGGCCTCCGGTATTTTTTTCGGTTTTCAAGGCACCGGCCTTTTTGTCCGATTCTTTTGCCATACGAAGGGAAGCCTCAACGAATCATTGAGGAACTCTAACAGAAATGAGCCGCGGGACTTGCATCGGTGGCGTTTTCTGGGCGGAAAAAACGCATTATGAGGGCGTGCTAGTCAAAAAGCATCCCGAAAAGGACATAGATGACCGCTCGATCCAGCCTGACTGTAGTGCTCGCCGCCGGCGAGGGGACGCGGATGCGCGCGGGCCGGCCAAAAGTGCTGCATCCGATTGCCGGCGAAACGCTGCTTGCGCATGTGCTGCGGGCCGCTCCCAAGGGCGCGGCCGCCAGGCTTGCCGTGGTCATCGGTCCGGACCATGAAGCGGTGGCGGAGGAGGTCAGGCGGCTGCGCCCCGATGCCGCGATCTTCACCCAGCGCGAGCGGCTCGGCACGGCCCATGCGGTGCTGGCGGCGCGCGAGGCGATCGCGCGCGGAGCCGACGATCTCCTGGTCGCGTTCGGCGACACGCCGCTGATTTCGGCCGCAACTTTCGAGCGGCTGCGCGCGCCGCTGCGGGACGGCGCCGCGCTCGCGGTGCTCGGGTTTCGCGCCGCCGATCCGACCGGCTACGGGCGCCTTGTCATCGAAGGGGGCCATCTGGCTGCGATCCGCGAGCACGCCGATGCCACCGCGGAGGAGCGGAAGATCGATCTCTGCAATGCGGGGGTCATGGCATTCGCAGGTCCGAAGGCGCTGGAAATTCTGGACCGGATCGGCAACGCCAACAGCAAGGGCGAGTATTATCTCGTCGATGCGGTTGCCATCGTGAGAAGCATGGGATTGGAGGCCGTCGTGATCGAAACAGGCGAAGATGAAGTGCGCGGCATCAACACCAAGGCGCAGCTTGCCGAGGCGGAAGCCGTGATGCAGGCGCGGTTGCGACAGTCGGCACTGGACGCCGGCGTCACAATGATCGCGCCGGAGACGGTCTTTCTTGCCGCCGATACCAAGTTCGGCAAGGACGTCACGATCGAGCCGTTCGTCGTGATCGGGCCCGGCGTCACCGTCGGCGACGGCGCGGTAATCCATTCCTTCTCGCATCTCCTGCAGGCATCGATCGGAAAAAGCGCCCAGGTCGGCCCCTTCGCGCGGTTGCGTCCGGGTACCTCGCTCGGCGATGGCGCGAAGATCGGGAACTTCGTGGAAACCAAGGCGGCGACGCTGGAGGCCGGCGTCAAGGTCAATCACCTCTCCTATATCGGGGATACCCAGATCGGCGCGGGCAGCAATATCGGCGCCGGCACCATCACCTGCAACTATGACGGTTTCGCCAAGCACAAGACGATCATCGGCAAGGCCGCGTTCGTCGGCAGCAATTCCTCGCTGGTTGCGCCGGTGAAGATCGGCGACGGCGCCTATATCGGCTCGGGCTCGGTGATCACGAAAGACGTGCCCGGCGATGCCATGGCCGTCGAGCGCAGCCCGCAGAGCATCCGCGAAGGTGGCGCTGCGCGCTATCGCGAGATGAAGGTGGCGGAAAAGAAGCCGAAGAGTTGATCGGTTCAGAGCATGATCCGGAAAAGTGTGTAGCGGTTTTCCGAAAAGATCATGCTCAAATCAAAAACCTAAAGCGCAATGGTCACTCAACCCGGCCCATCGCGGTTTAGTCGTCACCGCCGTCGCCAAACTCGGAAAACAGCGCGCGCATCAGACGCCAGCCGTGCGGTTTGGCGAGTTTGACCGGCTCGCCTGACTTGTGCTTGACCCTGATCGACGGGGATTCACTCTCGTGGATCGGCGGCGGCCAATGGGCGAGACGCGAGCCCGTGGCTTCGCTAGGCCGCGTAAGATGGAAAGCGACCCCTTTCGGGTCCTGCGATTGGTCGCGTTCGTCGCTCATGGCTCACTCTCCGCGGGGCGATCTTTCGCCAAAAGCATTGATGGCGGGTTAAGGCATCGGCCCCGGATTCCTCGCGGGCAAGGCGGGACTGTTGAGTTTTCGGCTTTACCTTGTCGCAATCCGCAATAATTATTGAGTACCTTGGGGGAACTGGATCGTTAAGAGTTTCCCGTGGATTTAACGATCATTTTCTAGCAACTTGAGGGATATTCATCCGCATGTGCGGGATTGTCGGCATTCTGGGACGCGGTCCGGTCGCGGAGCAACTCGTCGATTCACTCAAGCGGCTGGAATATCGAGGTTACGATTCCGCAGGCGTTGCGACGCTGGAAGGCGATCATCTCGATCGGCGCCGCGCCGAGGGCAAGCTGAAAAACCTCGAAGCGCGGCTGCGCGCCGAGCCGCTGTCGGGGCATACCGGCATCGGCCACACCCGCTGGGCCACCCACGGCAAGCCGACCGAGAACAACGCCCATCCGCATGCGACCGACAATGTTGCCGTGGTTCATAACGGCATCATCGAGAATTTTCGCGAGCTGCGCGCCGAGCTGCAAGCGCAGGGCGCGAACTTCGCTTCCGAGACCGACACCGAGGTCGTCGCCCATCTCGTCGAATCCTATCTCCTGAAGGGCTATTCGCCGCAGGACGCCGTGAAAGCCTCGCTGCCGCGACTGCGCGGCGCGTTTGCGCTGGCCTTCCTGTTCAAGGGGCATGATGATCTCATGATTGGCGCCCGCAAGGGATCGCCGCTTGCGGTCGGGCATGGCGACGGCGAGATGTATCTGGGATCGGACGCGATCGCGCTGGCGCCGTTCACCGACACCATCACCTATCTCGAGGACGGCGACTGGGCGGTGCTCACCCGGACGACGGGCGTGATCCATGACGCGCAAGGCAGTGTGGTCCATCGCGAGATGCTGAAATCGGGCGCCTCGTCGTTTCTGGTCGACAAGGCCAATTATCGCCACTTCATGGCCAAGGAAATCCACGAACAGCCGGAAGTGGTTGGGCATACGCTGGCGCGCTACGTCGACATGGCGGCCGAGCGCGTGGCGCTGCCGCTCAAACTGCCGTTCGACTTTGCGGATATTCAGCGTGTCTCGATCACGGCCTGCGGCACCGCGAGTTATGCCGGCTACATCGCCAAATACTGGCTCGAGCGGCTCGCCCGCGTGCCGGTGGAGATCGATGTCGCCTCCGAATTCCGCTATCGCGAGGCGCCGCTGCGCAAGGGCGATCTGGCGATCTTCATCTCGCAGTCCGGCGAAACCGCTGACACGCTGGCCGCGTTGCGCTACGCGAAAGCGCAGGGGCTGCATACGCTGTCCGTGGTGAACGTTCCGACCTCGACGATTGCGCGCGAGAGCGAGACCGTCCTGCAGACGCTGGCCGGGCCTGAAATCGGCGTCGCCTCGACCAAGGCCTTCACCTGCCAGCTCATGGTGCTGGCCGCACTGGCGATCGCGGCGGGGCGGGGGCGCGGCGAGTTGTCGGAAGAGGACGAAGCCAAACTCGTGCGCGGCCTCGTCGAAGTGCCGCGGCTGATCGCCGCGGCTCTCGCAACCGAGCCGCAGATCGAGAAATTGGCGCGCGACATCGCCAAGTCGCGCGACGTGCTGTACCTGGGCCGCGGCACGTCGTTTCCGCTGGCGCTGGAAGGGGCGCTGAAGCTGAAGGAAATCTCCTATATCCACGCCGAAGGCTATGCCGCGGGCGAGCTCAAGCACGGGCCGATTGCGCTGATCGACGAGACCATGCCGGTGGTGGTGATCGCCCCGTTCGACCGTGTTTTCGAGAAAACCGTCTCGAACATGCAGGAAGTCGCGGCGCGCGGCGGCAACATCATCCTGATGACGGACGCCAAGGGGGCCGCGGAAGCAACCGTGGATTCGCTCGTCACCATCGTGCTTCCGGACATGGCGGCGACCTTCACGCCGATGGTTTACGCCATTCCGGTGCAGCTTTTGGCCTATCACACGGCCGTGGTAATGGGCACGGATGTCGATCAGCCGCGCAACCTTGCGAAATCGGTGACCGTCGAATAGGCAAAGCGCGGCGAAAGTCGGGGCCGTCGAGGTCTTCACAAATCTGCTAGAAGACCATAGCTGAGCATTTCGCGACCGACCTGGAACTCGAATGACCTCCCGCGACGATTTGCCCAAGATAGACCCTCCGGCCCCGCCGCCCGAGACGCATACCGGCCTGATGGGGCGGCTGCGGAACTATTTTCTGACCGGCCTCGTGGTCGCGGGTCCCGTGGCGATCACGCTTTACCTGACCTGGTGGTTCGTGACCTGGGTCGACGGGCTGGTGCGGCCCTTCGTTCCCACCTCCTACCGCCCCGAAAGCTATCTGCCGTTCGGCGTGCCGGGGGCAGGGCTGGTCGTGGCGGTCGTCGCGCTGACATTGCTCGGATTCCTCACCGCCAACCTGATCGGGCGCACGTTGCTCGACCTCGGCGAGCGCATCCTCGGGCGCATCCCGGCGGTGCGCGCGATCTATCGCGGCTTGAAGCAGGTGTTCGAGACGCTGTTTTCAGGCCAGGGATCCAGTTTTCGCAGAGTGGGCCTGGTCGAGTTTCCTTCGCCCGGCATGTGGTCGATCGTCCTGATCTCGCAACAGCCCAGCGCCGACGTGGCGCGCAGCCTGCCGGGGGAGGAAGAGCACATGTCGGTGTTCTTGCCGTGCTCGCCCAACCCGACCACCGGCTTCTTCTTCTACGTGCCCAAGAGCAAGGTCATCGAGCTCGAGTTGAGCGCCGAGGATGCCGCGACCCTGATCATGTCGGCAGGCGTGGTGCAGCCCGGCTCCGACCAGCAGAAGAAGCTGGCGGCGCTCGCGGGGCTCGCGAATGCCGCGCGCGTTGCCAATGCGGGCAACACCTCCCCACTCAATCCCGCGCCGGCGAAGGCGAAGTGACGCGCAGCGTCATTCCGGGATGCGCGAGGCGCAGACCCGGAATCTCGAGATTCCGGATATGGTGTTTACGCATCATCCCGGAATGACGGCCGCCCAAATCACCCCGCGCCCATCAGCGGCAGGGCTTCGTCGCGTTCGAACAGATAGAGCAGGCAGCGCAGGGCCTCGCCGCGTGCCCCCGACAGCGTCGGGTTCTCCTTCATGATGCGCAGCGCCTCGTCGCGCGCCTGGGTGATCAGCTGCGCATGGACGTCGGAGCGCGCGACCCGGTAGCCGGGCAGGCCGCTCTGCCGCACGCCCAGCACATCGCCTTCGCCGCGCAATCGCAAGTCTTCCTCCGCGATGCGAAAGCCGTCGGTGGTTTCGCGGATCACCTTCAGCCGCGCCTTCGACATCTCGCTCAGGGGGTCGCGGTAGAGCAGGAGGCAGGTTGAGGCTTCCGAGCCGCGGCCGATGCGTCCGCGGAGCTGGTGCAACTGGGCAAGACCGAAGCGCTCGGCATTCTCGATCACCATGATGGTCGCGGCCGGCACGTCGACGCCGACCTCGACCACGGTGGTGGCGACGAGCAGCCCGATTTCGCCGGTGGCGAACTGGCCCATCACGCGCTCCTTGTCGGGCCCACGCATCTTGCCATGGACCATGCCGACCTTATCGCCGAAACGCTGGCGCAGGCTCTCATAGCGCGCTTCCGCGTCGGTGAGGTTGACGGTTTCGGATTCCTCGACCAGCGGGCAGATCCAGTAGACCCGCTTGCCCGCGGCGAGCGCGCGGCCGACCGCTTCGGTGACCTCGCCGAGGCGGCTATCGGGAACGGCGCGGGTATCGATCGGCTGGCGGCCGGCGGGCTTTTCGCGCAGCTCCGAGACGCCCATGTCGCCGAAATAGGTCATCACCAGCGTGCGGGGGATCGGCGTTGCGCTCAGGACCAGCACGTCGACCGCTTCGCCCTTTGCCGTCAACGCGAGCCGCTCGCGAACGCCGAAGCGATGCTGCTCGTCAACCACCGCGAGCGCCAGCGCCTTGAAGACGACGTCGTCCTGGATCAGCGCATGGGTGCCGACCAGGAAATCGATCTCGCCCGCTTCGAGCCGCGCCAGAATCTCGCGCCGCTCCTTGCCCTTTTCGCGTCCGGTGAGGATCGCCACGGACAGGCCCGCGCGCTCCGCCAGTGGCGCAATGGTCTTGACGTGCTGTCGCGCGAGAATTTCCGTCGGAGCCATCAGCGCCGCCTGCTTGCCGGCCTCCGCGACGGCCGCAGCCGCAAGCAGCGCCACCACGGTCTTGCCGGAGCCGACGTCGCCCTGCAGGAGCCGCAGCATGCGCACCGGCTGGAGCAGGTCCTCCGCGATCGCAGCCGCGGCCTTCTGCTGCGAGGCGGTGAGCGCATAGGGCAGTCCGTCGATGATCTTCTGGCGCATGTGGCCGTCGCCGGCATGACGGTTGCCGGCGGGACGGCGCAATTGCGCGCGCACCAGCGCCAGTGCCAACTGGCCCGCCAGCAATTCGTCGAAGGCGAGGCGCGACCAGAACGGGCTCTCGGGCAGGGCATCGGTCAGTTCGACCGGCGCATGCACGCGCTTCAAAGCCTCCTTGATGTCAGGAAAATGGCAGCGCCGAAGCACCTCGGGGCTGATCCATTCCGGCAGGTCCGGCAATTTCTCGAGCGCCTGCGCGATCGCTCTCCGCAGCGCGCCGAGCGCAAGGCCCTCGGTCAGGGGATAGACCGGATCGATGCCGGAGAGTTTTGCGAACGCCGCTTCATCGACCACGCGATCGGGATGCACGATCTGCGGCGTTCCGTCGTACATCTGCAGCGTGCCGGAGACGAATCGACGGCTGCCGACCGGCAACAGCTTTTCCACATAGCCGGGCGGGCTGCGGAAATAGGTCAGCACCACGTCTGAGGTATCATCGCTGGCGTAGACGAGATAGGGCGCCCGCGAATTGCGCGGCGCGCGATGCCGGTCCACCGTCACCTCCAGCGTCACCACTGTTCCGGGCACCGCATCGCGAATCTTCGGCCGGGCCCTGCGGTCGATCACGCTGCTCGGCAGGTGCAGCAGCAGATCGACCAGCCGCGGCGTCTCCTCGCGGCCGAGCAGATAGCGCAGCAGCTTGTCCTGCTTCGGCCCGACGCCGGCGAGGCTGGTCACCGACGCAAACAACGGATTGAGCAGTGCGGGACGCATGGGAGGAATCCAACGGCAGATGAGGGCTGACATTGCCCACCCCAGCGGCTATATCAAGCCCGCCCGGCACGTCCGGGCTTTTGGCGTTGCACTGGATTTTCGAATGACCGGAACGACACGATCGAGCGGCGGCCTCGACGACCGCCGCAAGCGGCTCCTGTTTCGCTGCTGGCACCGCGGCACCCGCGAGATGGACCTCATTCTCGGCCGCTTTGCCGATGCCGAGATCGCAAGCCTGACCGAGGACGAGGTGACGGAGCTGGAGCGGCTCATCGAGGTGCCGGATGCCGACCTCTATGCCGCGCTGACCGGAAGCGCATCGCTGCCCGCCCCTTACGCGGGTGCGCTGCTCGACCGCATCAGGGCGTTTCGCGTCGCAGGTTCCGACGCATGAAGAAGACCGCAACCTCGCCCGCCGAACTGCTCCACCCCGGCCGGGCGCTGACGCTCGCCAATGTCGCCGAGGGTGCGGAAGGCCTGATCATCTCGGACCTTGCGCGCGCGGTCGCGGCACGGCCGAAGAAACCCGCGATCAGCTTCGCCGTCGTCTGCCGCGATGGGCCGCGCATGCAGCAGCTCGCCCGGGCGCTGGACTTTTTCGCGCCCGATCTTCCCGTGATGCAGTTCCCGGCCTGGGACTGCCAGCCCTACGACCGCGTCTCGCCGCATGGCGGCGTCCTGGCGCAGCGCCTGACCACGCTGGCGCGGCTCTCGCGGCTCACCGGCAGCGACAAGCCGCTGATCGTGCTGACCAGCGTCAACGCCGTCGTGCAGCGCGTGCCGGCGCGCGAGGTGATCGCGGCCCAGGCGCTGTCGGTTGCGCCGGGCCATGTCGTGCCGATGGACTCCATTGTCGCCTGGCTGGAGCACAACGGCTACACGCGGTCCTCCACCGTGCGCGAGCCGGGCGAATACGCGGTGCGCGGCGGCATTCTCGACCTGTTTCCGGCCGGCCTCGACCAGCCGGTGCGCCTGGATTTCTTCGGCGACAGCCTGGAGTCGATCCGCTCCTTCGATGCCGAGACCCAGCGCACGCTTCTGGACATGCGCTCGCTCGATCTGGTGCCGATCTCCGAATTCCAGCTCGTGACCGAGACCATCAGGCGTTTCCGCATGGGCTATACGGCCGAGTTCGGCGCGCCCGAGCGCGACGATGCCCTCTATGAGGCGGTGAGCGAAGGGCGCCGCCATCCCGGCATGGAACACTGGCTGCCGCTGTTCCAGGAGCGGATGGAAACGCTGTTCGACTATTTCGGCGATGCGCCGATCGCGATCGAGCCGCAGGCCGAAGACGCGGTCCGCGAGCGCTTCACGCAGATCAAGGATTACTACGAGGCGCGGCGCGAGGCGCTGCAACACCCCGCCGGCGGCGCGGTCTACAAGCCGTTGCCGCCCGACCGGCTCTATCTGACCGAAACCGAATGGGACAAGCGCGTCTCCGAGGCCGCGCTGGCGCGCTTCACGGCGTTCGCGGTGCCGGAAGGCGCCGGCGTGTTCGACGCCGGCTCCCGCAAGGGACGCGACTTCGCGCCCGAGCGCAACGATGCCTCCGTGAACGTGTTCGAGGCGGTGGTTGCGCATGTGCACGCGCTGCAGGCCGAGCGCAAGAAAGTGGTGATCGCGCTCTGGAGCGAAGGCTCGCGCGACCGCATGACGAGCATGCTGCGCGACCACAAGCTCGAACGTGTCACGAGCGTCAACACCTGGCGGATGGTGCAGGCGACCCCGCGCAACGAGACCATGCTGGCCGTGCTCGGCCTGGAAAGCGGCTTCGAGACCGACCACGTCGCGCTCATCACCGAAGAGGACATTCTCGGCGACCGCCTGGTGCGGCCGCGCAAGGCGAGCCGCAAGGCCGATAACTTCATCGCCGAGATCACCAGCCTGTCCACCGGCGATCTGGTCGTCCATGTCGAGCATGGCATCGGCCGTTTCGTCGGCCTGCAGACGCTGGATGTCGCGGGCGCCCCGCATGATTGCCTCGAGCTGCACTATGCCGCCGATACGAAGCTGTTCCTGCCGGTCGAAAACATCGAGCTGCTCTCGCGCTACGGTTCCGACCAGGCCAATGTCGAGCTGGATCGGCTGGGCGGCACCGGCTGGCAGGCGCGCAAGGCGAAACTCAAGAACCGCATCCGCGAGATCGCGGGCGAGCTGATCAAGATCGCCGCCGAGCGGATGCTGCACGAGGCGCCAAAACTGCCGGTGCAGGCGGGGCTCTATGACGAGTTCTGCGCGCGCTTCCCCTACGATGAGACCGAGGATCAGCTCACCGCGATCAACGCCACGCTGCAAGACCTTGAGCGCGGCCGGCCCATGGACCGGCTGATCTGCGGCGACGTCGGCTTCGGCAAGACCGAGGTGGCGCTGCGCGCCGCCTTTGCGGTCGCGCTCGACGGCAAGCAGGTCGCGGTCGTCGTGCCGACCACGCTGCTGGCCCGCCAGCACGCCAAGACCTTCACCGAGCGCTTCCGCGGGTTTCCGGTCACGGTCGCGCAGGCCTCGCGCCTGATCTCGACCAAGGAATTGAATCAGGTGAAGAAGGACCTCGCCGACGGCTCGATCGACATCGTGGTCGGCACCCATGCGCTGCTCGGCAAATCGATCAAATTCCGCGATCTCGGGCTCCTCATCGTCGACGAGGAGCAGCACTTCGGCGTCAGCCACAAGGAGAAGCTGAAGCAGCTGCGCGCCGAGGTGCATGTGCTGACCCTGAGCGCAACGCCCATTCCGCGCACGCTTCAGCTCGCTCTGACCGGCGTGCGCGAGCTGTCGATCATCGCTTCGCCCCCGGTCGACCGCCTCGCGGTGCGCACCTTCGTTGCCCCGCATGATCCATTGATGATCCGCGAGGCGCTCTTGCGCGAGCGCTACCGTGGCGGACAGGCGTTTTATGTCGTGCCGCGGATCGAGGACCTGGCAGGGGTGAAGGAGTTCCTGGACAAGACCGTGCCGGAAATGAAGGTCGCGGTCGCGCACGGGCAGATGACTCCGGGCGTGATCGAGGACATCATGTCCGCCTTCTACGACGCCAAATACGACGTCCTGCTCTCGACCACCATCGTCGAATCCGGCCTCGATATTCCCAATGCCAACACGCTGATCGTGCACCGCGCGGACATGTTCGGCCTCGCCCAGCTCTATCAGCTTCGCGGCCGGGTGGGGCGCTCGAAGCTGCGCGCCTATGCGCTGTTTACGCTGCCGGCGCAGCAGAAGATCACCCCGCAGGCCGAGCGCAGGCTCACCGTGCTGCAGTCGCTGGAGAATCTGGGCGCCGGCTTCCAACTCGCCTCGCACGACCTCGACATCCGCGGCGCCGGCAACCTGCTCGGCGAGGAGCAGTCCGGTCATATCAAGGAAGTCGGCTTCGAGCTCTACCAGTCGATGCTGGAGGAGGCGATCGTCAACCTGAAGGCCGGCATCACCGAGCCGGTGGCCGAGCGCTGGTCGCCGCAGATCACCATCGGCATGCCCGTGCTGATTCCGGAGGACTACGTCTCCGATCTCCCGGTGCGGCTGTCGCTGTATCGGCGTCTTGCCGATCTCGAGACTGAGGAGGAGATCGAGAATTTCGGCGCCGAGATGCGCGACCGCTTCGGCGTGCTGCCGGACGAGGTGCGTTATCTCTTCAAGGTCGCCGCCATCAAGGGCTATTGCCGCAGAGCCAATGTCGAGAAGGTAGATGCCGGGCCGAAGGGCGCGGTCATCTCGTTCCGCGACAACAGCTTCGCCCAGCCCGACCGTCTGGTCTACTTCATCAGGCAGCACGGCCAGGCCGCCAAGGTGCGGCCCGACATGAAGGTCGTATTCTTCCAGGATTGGGAAACGCCGGAAGAGCGGCTCGCCGGGACCGCGGAGATCTTGCGCCAGCTCGCCAATATCGCGGAGAACAAGAAGGCCGCCTAGGCCGCGGTTTCACTCTCCGTCTCGTCCGATATGATGCGCATGGCAGTTTTGCCGGGAGTTCGACTGAACCAAGAAAAAGGGGAGGTTTGCAATGAATCGGCCGGCTTTCATGCGACATGCGACACCGAGCGCGCCCAGCAGGGCATCGCGGCGGCAGCTACTCCTGTTTGCGCTCGCAGGCTGCCTCGCGGCACCCGCGGCATTTGCGCGTGGAGGCGGCCGGGCCGGCTCCTTCGCCGCCATCGATCGCGACCAAGACGGCACCATCGATCTCAATGAAGCCAAGCGCACGGCCGAGATTCTGTTTCAACGTCTCGATCGTCGTGGCACAGGTCAACTCACCCGTGCGCAGCTTGGTCGGCGTCGCCTGACCGCCACGGATTTTTCCTGGGCGGATCGCGATCATGACGGCACCGTGGACAAGGACGAGTATCTCGCTTTGGTCGAGCGGCAATTCGGGGCGGCCGATGTCGATCATGACGGTACGGTCAGCCGCGCCGAACTCAAATCAAGGTCGGGACTGCCGCTGCGGCGATTGCTGTACTAATGGACGGTCGGGCCGACTTGTCTGTCGCAGCTCGAAAATCGAAGGCGAAGGGCGTAACCTGCCGCCTTGGCGATTCATATTCGTTAGCAGTCATAACGGCTTCAAAACGGCGGATCATGATCCGCCTGCAAGCCGCCTTCGTGAGAACTGGTCCGTAGGATCAATCTCACAGGTACGGAATTGGTGGGGCGCAGGGTGCATGCTTCTCGGAGGTTTGAAATGGACACGCGAGTTCTGATGATATCCGCCATGATTCTGGCGTCCGGCGCTGTGGGTGCGATGGCAGAGGACCACATGACGGCCCAGCCAGACCAGCAACAAATGCAATCTCATCCCATGGACCATGAGGACCAGGGAGAAGATCAGGAAGATGGTCAGGAACAGGGCCAGGAAGAGACCGGTACGACCGGGCGTGGCGGCATGATGCATGGTGGCATGATGAAGGGCATGATGGGACACCCCGTGCTCGGTCGAGGCATGATGGGGATGCGAGGCGGCTCCCCGGTCATGTTCCGCATGATCTTCGCGCTGATGGACACCGATGGCGACGGAACGGTCGAATTGCCGGAGTTTCAGGCCGCCCACGAGAAGATTTTCAAGGCCATGGACACCAACCACGATGGCAAGCTCACGCCGGAGGAGATTGAAGCTTTCATGCGTGGGGGCAGGTAATCGGTTCCGCGGCCGCCTGCGCAAGCAGAAGCCCGCAGGGAAGGACAAGCTGGCTTGACGTAACCGGCCAACCTGGCCAGTCGTAGCGGCGGATCACGATCCGTCGCTGCAGGCTGCAGGTGTTTGACGTGCCTCGAACTGCAGTGATAGGAGTTGCGAGGGCTTGGGGCCAGGCGCTCAATCCAGCCGGCACGCTTATTGGACCCTCCAAAACGGAAAAGCAGACTGGTCGGCGTTCATCCGCCTGCCAGGCGGGGCGGCTTCTGACTCCAATGACAAGAAAGACGAATTTTCTTTGCCTCTTGCCGGCGGCGATCGTCAGTTGATGCGATGATCGCGTTCCGTCGAAATCCCCATTTGCTGATCGCAGTCATCGTTTCCACCAGCGGACTGTTGGTCCTGCTGAACGGCGCGATGGGCACTGACGGAAATCCCGCGCTCACGGGCGCTCTGGCGCTTTTCCCTGCTCTCGCTCTCCTTGCTCTGGGCGACTTCCGGGACATCGCGTTGACCGCGATCGACGTTCTCTTTCTGGTGTTCGTCGGATGCATCGGCGTGTCGATGGTCGCGAATGGCTATCCGCACACGAAGGAAACGGCTCTCCTGGCACTATCGCTCTTTGCGTATCCGGCGTGCCGGTTCATCCGGCCGGGTGAATCGCCATGGTCGTTCATCGTGGTTACCGGCGCGGTTGTCGTGGCGGGCGCGATCGCCACCGCCTTCGCGCTCGCCTCGCAATGGAGCTATCTCGAGCACCCGACGGTGTTCGGCTTTTTCCACGCGGCCACGGTCTTTCTCACCTCACTCGGTTTTCTGGTGATCTTCCAGGCGAGCGCCAAGGCGGATTGGAAGGTCCTGTCCTGGGTGACAGTCCCGCTCGCGATCTTTGCAGCCGCCATGGTGCGTTTTACGTTCGTGGCGATCGTCGTCGGCCTGCTCGCTGCAGCGGCCACCTCGGTTGATCGCAAGCGTGTCCTCGGCATCGTCGCGATGGTCTGCATCGCGGCTGCGGCGGGATTTGCAGTGCGCTACAAGGCGGCCGAACTTCATCTTGCGCAGGACGTGGCGGAATCGATCACAGACCCGCAACCATGTCCGGAAAACAATACGATCTCGATGCGCCGTATTGTCTTGCGCGAAGCGGTGAGGGCTGTCCCGTCCGCCGGGCTGTTCGGCCATGGCCTGGGCTGGTTCGAAAACGTCTCATGCGTCAAGATCGAGCCGCACAACAGTTTTCTGCAGGCTTTCGTCGAGTTCGGATGGCCCGCCGGCCTCGCCTTTGTCCTTTTGGTCGCAATCGCGCTTCTGAGGCTTTGGCCGCTTGCAACGGAGATCGTGGAAGCGCGGTTTGTGCTTTGCTCGCTGATCTATCTTGCGACGCTTTCGCTCGCCTATGGTGAAGTCAGCCGTGAGGGACTGCTTTTCCTGTTCCTGGGCTACGCCGCGCGCCTTCGCGAGCGCTATCAAGTCGGAGAGGCCTGACATGGACTGGTCTCTCAACCCCGACGCCGGAGGAAATACCGACACGCTGGGCCTGATCGTATTCCTGATCGTGCTGGCGCTGACGTTCGCGCTCCTCCGATTGCAAAAATCGTCTGGCGCAATGGGGCAAGACGAGAAGGGGAGCCCGCGCGGCGGGTTGGAACCGAAGGTGTAGGCGTTGCTGCGCGAGCAAGTCACAGCCGGCGGATTGCGCCGGACTGATTTGCCCGACGGGTGCGCTCCCGGAATTCCTGTCCAGCCCCCACAGAAAAAATATTTCTGTTTTTCAGAAACCCGACTCAGTCGTATGGTTCGCGTGTTCCGCTGCCGCCAAGAGGGGCGTACGCGTCGTCACGAACGTAGGCAGCGGAATGCGGTGGACGCGAAGGTGCCGGAGACGTGCGGCACCTTTGCGGACGGCCAAGTCGTGTGGTTCTGGCACACCCTTGCAGGTGCTAAGT
>CAYVVB010000494.1:0-6567 GCA_964454955.1 uncultured Bradyrhizobium sp.
CGGACGGCATCGCAAACGTGCGAAACATCCCAGATCCCGTCGGCGTCGTCACCGAAAGCTGGCAGCGTCCGAACGGCATGACCATCGAGCGCGTACGCGTACCGCTCGGCGTGATAGCAGTGATCTTCGAGAGCCGCCCCAACGTCGCTGCCGACGCCGGCGTGCTTTGCCTGAAATCCGGCAATGCAGTGATCCTGCGTGGCGGTTCCGACAGTTTTCGCTCCTGTCGCGCGATCCATGACTGTCTCGTTCAGGGCCTGCGCGAGGCGGGCCTGCCGGAAACGTCGATCACGCTGGTTCCGACCCGCGATCGCGCGGCGGTCGGCCTCCTCCTCACCGGATTGAACGGCGGCGTCGACGTCATCGTGCCGCGCGGGGGACAAAGTCTCGTCGCCCGTGTCGAGGCCGAGGCGCGCGTGCCGGTGTTCGCGCACCTCGAAGGCGTCAACCACGTCTATGTCGATCGGGCCGCCAACCTCGAAATGGCGAAGAAGATCGTGTTCAACGCCAAGATGCGCCGTCCCGGCGTCTGCGGCGCAGCCGAGACCCTGCTGGTGGATCGTGCGGGTGCCGCGGCCAACCTCAAGCCGCTCGTCGAAATGCTGATCGATGCCGGCTGCGAGGTGCGCGGTGACGAGGCCGTGCAGAGGATCGATGCCCGGGTGAAGCCGGCGGCCGAACAGGATTGGGACGCCGAATATCTCGACGCCATCATCGCCGCGAAACTCGTCGACGGCGTCGACGGGGCGATCGCGCATATCCACAATCACGGCTCGCACCATACGGACGCGATCGTGACCGAGGACAACGAGGCGGCGCGGAAATTCCTCAACGAGGTCGACTCGGCGATCGTGCTGCACAACGCTTCGACCCAGTTCGCCGACGGCGGCGAATTCGGCTTCGGCGCGGAAATCGGCATCGCCACCGGCAAATTTCACGCCCGCGGCCCGGTGGGTGTCGAACAGTTGACCACATTCAAATATCGCATCCATGGCAGCGGACAGACGCGGCCGTGAGCTGGCACGTAACACGGGGCTGAGTTGAAGAAGGATTCGGCTGCGTCGGTTTCCGTCGCTCAGGCGATCCCGCCCTGCAGCGACGGCATGCGTATCGGCCTGCTCGGCGGCTCGTTCAATCCGCCGCATCTCGCGCATCGCGCGATCAGCCAGTTCGCGATCAAGCGGCTGCGGCTCGACCGCGTCTGGTGGCTGGTGACGCCGGGCAATCCGCTCAAGGAGCCCAACGCCTGGGGTAATCTTGACGCACGCTTGCTAGCCGCTCGCAAGGCCGCGGACGATCCGCGCATCCAGGTGAGCTGTCTCGAATCCGTCATCGGAACACGCTACACTTTCGACACCATCAATTTCCTGCGCCGCCGCGCCTCGCGGCTGCGCTTCGTCTGGATCATGGGCGCCGACAACCTCGCGCAATTCCATCGCTGGCAGAACTGGCGGCGTATCGCGATGCAGGTTCCGATCGCGGTGATCGATCGACCGCCGCAGAGTTTTCGCGCGCTGGCCGCGCCCGCGGCCAAGGCCTTGGCGCACTATCGTCTGCCCGAGAGTGAAGCAAGCCGACTCGCCGAACAGCGTCCGCCGGCCTGGGTCTTTCTCACCGGGATGAAGCTGAACCTGTCCTCGACAGGCCTGCGGAACCCGGATGGAAGCTGGAAGTGACGAGGCCCGGTACCGCCGCAAGAGGGGTTTACGGCGACACTGGAATATTGAAACCCTTAACCCCAAATGAGTATTATCGGTGCGGGCGCGCGAGATTCGCGGCCCGCGATACAGTGAAAGGAATGGTCCCTGGCGACACCTGTATTGTCCAAGTCTGTTTTACCCAAATCTGAGAGAACGGCTCAGAGAACGGCGCGTAAAACATCGACCCCAGCTGCGGCCTTGCTGGCGCAACCTGACGCCGACAAGACGCTGAATATGATCCTCTCCCGCCTCGAGGATATGAAGGCGGAAGAGACGGTCACCATCGACCTTCGCGGCAAATCGGCATATTCCGACTACATGATCATCACCTCCGGCCGGGCCAACCGGCACGTCGGTGCGATCGCGGAAAATGTCGCCAAAGGCCTGAAGGAAAACGGCATCAAGAACATCCATGTCGAGGGCTTACCCAATTGCGACTGGGTGCTGATCGATTCCGGCGACGTGATCGTGCACGTGTTCAGACCCGAGGTCCGCGAGTTCTACAATCTCGAGCGATTGTGGACCCAAGGCCCGAACGCGGCGAAGGTCGTCTAACCGTTCAGGCCGATTTCGAATCGGCTGGCGCGTGATAGCGTTGCGCACGCGCGTGTGTTGCGCGTGAGTTGTTGATGCGACGCATTTTCTGCGGCAGGTGCTGCGGCAGGGCAGTGCCACTTTGCCGGTAATGGAGACATGCGCCTTCTCGTCATTGCCGTCGGCCGCTTGAAACAGGGGCCGGAGCGCGAGCTCGCCGAACGCTACCGGAAGCGGTTCGACGACATCGGCCGCAAACTCGGCTTCCGCGGCCTCGACATTCACGAAATTCCGGAAAGCCGCGCCCGCGACGCCGCTGCGCGCATCGCCGAAGAGGCGTCCGCGATCGCGGCGGCAATCCCCGAACAATCTGTGCTTGTCTTGCTCGACGAACGCGGCGAGAATATCGCCAGTCAGGCGTTGGCGCTGCGTCTTTCCCGCTGGCGAGATCAATCGATTCCGTGCGCTGTTTTCGTCATCGGCGGAGCGGACGGACTTTCGCCCGAATTGGCCGGCAAGGACAAGTTCAGGATCGCATTCGGGGCCGCGACCTGGCCACATCAAATGGTGCGAGTGATGCTTCTGGAGCAGCTTTACCGGGCCGCGACCATTTTGTCGGGGCATCCTTACCACCGCGCCTAGGCGCAGGAACGAAAGCAGCCTTAGCCTAACCTATGCAGCGCGCGCGGCTCCTTGCTCCCCACCATGACACCGCCCGCCGCGGTCGCCTTGCCTCCTTGCCGCTAACGCTCCTCCTGCTGTGCGCCGGCCCGGTCACTCCATTCTCCGCGGCAGCACAGACGCAGGCGGCGTCGGCCCAAACCGTTGCAGCCTCGCCCGACGCGATCAAGCAGCGGGAACAGGAACTCGAGGCGGCACGGACCGAGCAAAATCGCTCCACCGAGGCGCAAACCAAGCTCAAGGCCGAGATCGCCGCGATCGGACAGGACCGCAGCAAGTTCAATCAGCAGCTGATCGACGGCGCCGCGCAGGTGCGCGATCTCGAAGACCGTCTGGCGGATACCCAGACGCGGCTGCAATCGCTCGATTCGCGCGAGCAGCAGATTCGTTCGTCCCTCGCTTCGCGCCGCTCCGAGATCGTCGAAGTGCTGGCCGCGCTGCAACGCGCCGGCCGGCGCACGCCGCCGGCCCTGCTGGTGCGGCCGGAGGATGCTCTGCAGTCGCTGCGCACGGCCATCATGCTGGGTGCAGTGGTGCCGGAATTGCGTGCGCGCGCGGAAAAGCTGACCGGCGAGCTCAGCGAACTGGTGGCGCTGCGCAAGACCATCGCAAGCGAGCGAGATCGGCTCGCCGCCGATCGGGACAAGATGAAGGACGACCAAACCCGGCTCGCGGCTCTGGTCGATGAGCGGCAACGTCAGCAAGCCGTAAAGGAAAGGGACATGGAGGCCGAGGGCGCGCGCGCCATCGCGCTCGCCAAGCAGGTCGACGATCTGCAGGGCCTGATCGCCAAGATGGAACAGGAGGTCAAGGCGGCCGCAAAGGCCGCTGCGGCCGCGAACCAGCAGGGCACGCCCAACGGCAAGCCCGATCCGGCTCTCCTGAAAAATCCCAACCGCCAGAGCCCGGCGATCGCCTTTGCCTCTGCCAAGGGGCTGTTCTCACTGCCGGTCAATGGCAGCAAAATTCGCGACTTCGGCGGTTCCGATGGCGCCGGCGGCATAGAAAAAGGCATTTCTTTGGCGACGCGTCCGGGCGCACAGGTCACCACACCATGCGATGGCTGGGTCGTCTACGCCGGGCCGTTTCGCAGCTACGGACAACTCTTGATCCTCAATGCCGGTGGCGGATATCATGTGTTGATCGCCGGGATGGAGCACATTTCGGTCAATATTGGACAGTTTGTGCTTGCTGGCGAGCCGGTCGCGACCATGGGCACGACGTCCCAGGTGGCATCCATTTTTGCCCCCAATGTGAGTCAACCCGTGCTCTATGTTGAGTTCCGTAAAGACGGCACTCCAATTGATCCAGGCCCATGGTGGGCCGCAAAAGAAGGCGTAAAGGTTCGCGGATGATGCGCAAAACTTCGATAGTTCTCCTCAGCGCGGCCACTGGCGCGGCATTGACGCTGTTCGTGACCCAGCCGCGCGCCGTGCTGATGGGATCGTCCGCGAGAGCAGCGACCGCGGACACGTATCGCCAGCTCAACCTGTTCGGCGACGTCTTCGAGCGGGTGCGCAGCGACTATGTCGAGAAGCCCGACGACAGCAAACTGGTAGAGTCTGCAATCAGCGGCATGCTGTCCGGTCTCGATCCGCATTCGAGCTACATGGACGCCAAGAGCTTCCGCGACATGCAGGTGCAGACGCGCGGCGAGTTCGGCGGACTCGGTATCGAAGTCACCATGGAAGACGGCCTGATCAAGGTGGTGTCTCCAATTGACGACACGCCGGCGTCTCGCGCGGGCATTCTCGCCAACGACATCATCACGCAGCTCGATGACGAACAGGTGCAGGGCCTGACCTTGAACCAGGCGGTCGAGAAGATGCGCGGCCCGGTCAACACCAAGATCCGGCTCAAGATCGTTCGCAAGGGCGCCGACAATCCGATCGATGTCACGCTGGTGCGCGACAACATCCGCGTGCGCTCGGTGCGCGCGCGCGTCGAGGCCGACGACATCGCCTATATCCGCATCACCACCTTCAACGAGCAGACCACCGAGGGTTTGAAAAAGGAAATCGCCAATCTGCAGAACCAGATCGGCGACAAGCTGAAGGGTTACGTCATCGACCTGCGCAACAATCCTGGCGGGCTCCTGGAAGAGGCGGTCACGGTGTCCGACGCCTTCCTCGATCGGGGTGAGATTGTTTCTACCCGCGGCCGCAACCCGGAGGAAACCCAGCGCCGTTCCGCTCATCCGGGCGATTTGACCAAGGGCAAGCCGGTGATCGTCCTGATCAACGGCGGCTCGGCCTCGGCTTCCGAAATCGTCGCCGGTGCCTTACAGGACCACAAGCGCGCAACGCTGGTCGGCACCCGCTCCTTCGGCAAGGGTTCGGTGCAGACCATCATTCCGCTCGGCAGCGGCAACGGCGCGCTGCGGCTGACGACGGCGCGCTACTACACGCCCTCGGGCAAGTCCATCCAGGCCAAGGGTATCGTTCCCGACATCGAGGTCCTGCAGGACGTGCCCGACGAACTGAAGTCGCGGACCGACACCAAGGGCGAGGCTTCGCTGCGCGGGCATCTCAAGTCCGACGGCGACGAAAAGACCGGCTCGCAATCCTATGTTCCGCAGGATCCGAAGGACGACAAGGCGCTGAAACAGGCAGACGACCTGCTCCACGGCATAAAGTCCACGGCTACCGCGGCATCGGCACCCGGCGACAAGCCTGCCGAAGCCGACAACAAGCCGGCCGCGAAGGCTGCCAACTGATCCTCCGACAGCGTTGATTTCTGAAGAAGGCGGCTCGAAAGGCCGCCTTTTTTGCTGTGCTACTTTCTGCTCGTTCCGGTCGGACTGCCGCGGCGACGCCCTGCCGTGGTATCGTCGGGCCAATTGATTCGGGAAGCTTGATGGCAGAGACGGTCGACGATCTGAGCGCCCCGCTTGGACAGGAGGTGGCGCGCCGCAGCCGCCGGTTTCGGCTGCCGTTCACCGGGACCCAGGCGCTTGCAGCGCTACTTGGACTGTTTCTGGTTGTCTTCGTCGGCTTTGCAGTCTTCAACGATGATCCGCTTGGCGGCGAGCCGGTTGCGCATGTCGCACTGGACCCGGCCGGGGACGGCAAGGTCGAAGGGAAGCCCGCGGCTCCGCCTTCCGAACAGGTTGCGAAAGCGGGAGCGAAGCGGGGCGGGGCCACCGACCAGAAGACCGTCACCATCATCGATGGATCCAGCGGCGCCCGGCAGAACGTAGTGATTTCGGGCGAAGCGCCGGACAAGGCCGACAGCAACGCCGCGGATGTCGTCGCGCCCGCCGCCATGGCCGGGATCGATCAGCGGCTCCTTGAAAAGTCCCGGTACGGCATGATCCCGGTGGTCGCTGGCGGCTTGAAACCGTTCACGCTCTACGCGGCCGACGCCGATCGGGCGAAGGCGGCCAGGATGCCGGTCGTTTCCATCGTTATCGGCGGGCTCGGCGTCGGCGCCGCCAAGACCACGGACGCGATCATGAAACTGCCGCCGGCGGTGACGCTGGCGTTCACGCCCTATGGCGCCGATCCCGCCAAACTCGCCGAGCACGCCCGGGCCCAGCGCCACGAAATCCTGCTGCAGGTTCCAATGGAGCCCTACGATTATCCGGACAATGATCCGGGACCGCAAACCCTGCTCACGACGCTTCCGCCCGAACAGAACCTCGACCGCCTCT
>CAYVVB010000495.1:0-4606 GCA_964454955.1 uncultured Bradyrhizobium sp.
GCGTGCACCGTCGTGGCATTGCTCGCATGCCAGATCATGCCCAGACGCGGACTGAGCTGGCTGGCGCTGGTGAAGGCGTGGACCTTGTCGAAGCGGACACCGTAGTTGAGCGTAACGGCATCGCTCACGTCCCACTGGTCCTGCAGGTAGACGCCGTAGAGCGTGTTGCCGTTCTTGGGACTGTTATCGACGACAGTGATCGGGCCGGACACCACCTGACCGGGTGGCGGGGGCGTCGTCGGGCAAGCTTCTGCCGGTGTAGCGGAGGTTTGCGGATAGGTGCAGAACACTGTGGAGGTGCTGTCGGCGCGATCGTTTTCGTCGCTGGCGAAGAAGCCGGCGCGCAAGGTGTGATCCTCGGCGATCGGATAGCTCGCATTGCCCTGCAGACCGAACGTGTCGCTCTTGCGCTTGATCTTCGACGCGTCCCCGTTGAACACCAGATCGCCGAGCGGATCGGGTTGATACTCGACCGCACTCTCGCGATCGAACAGCGCCAGTTGCCAGTTGAGATCGCCGCTGATGCCCTGCAGCGCGCCGATGCCGTAGTAGTTGCGCTCGAACTGGCGCTCGTTGACGGTGGCGGAGCTGAGGGTCGCGCCGTTGACGACGGCGGTCGTGGGCGGGTTGGCGGCATCACAGCCGGTGGTGCCGTTGACGGCATTGACGAAGTCGCAGTCGAGCGGCTGGTCCGGATTGTTCGGAATCTCAAACCGGTTGCTGGCGGCGCCGAAGATGCCGGACAGCTTGAGGTTGTTGCCGAAGACATAGGACAGGTAACCGAAACCGCGGCCCTGCGTGGTGCGGTCGTGGATCGCGTTGGCGCCCGGCGTCGGCGGTTCCAGGCCGAGCGTGCTGCTCAGGTAGGAGCCGGTGAAGTAGGAGCTGAAGTGTCCCTGCGTGTAGCCGTATTGGACGCTCGGATTGATCGTGCCATGGCTGCCACCGTAGAGATCGATGTTGCCGCCGCTGAGGTCTTTCTTGGTGGTGATGTCGACGACGCCGGCGGTGCGATAGCCGTACTGCGCCGGCAGCGCACCGGTGAGCAGATCGATCTTGTCGGCGAAACGCGTATCGAAGGTCTGGCCGAAGCTCGACACGCCTTCGGGGAGGATCACGCCGTCGATGCGGTATTGCAGATCGGCGTGGTCGCCGCGCACGTGAATCTGCCCGTAGGCGTCGTTGGCCACACCGGGCGCCTGCAGCAGCACTTCATTGAGCGGCGTGTGCTCGCCTTGCGGCAAATTCTCGATGTCCTTCTGCCCGAAGACGTACTGGCTACTGCCGGTCGACGGGGACAATGTGTTGCGCGCCTGTTCGAATCGCGATGTGACGACCACCGTTTCGAGCTGTTCGGCGGCAGCGAGATGAACCTGTTGAGTTTCACCGGCCCGGACATCGGTCTGCACCGATCCGAGATCGACTCCCTCGCTGGTGGCCGAAACCGTGTAGTGCCCGGATGCCAAGTTGGAGACCGAGAATTGTCCGTTCTTGTCGGTGGTGATCTGCGCGGCGATGTGTCCGGCAGCATCGATTACGCGAACCCGGGTACCCGGCAGCGGATCGCCATCCGCGGCGTTTACCACGCCGTCGAGCCGACCCGTGGATGAAGCGGCGGCAGCGGAGGGGATGGACACACCGAGCAACGTGATTCCGCAGAAGAAACAGGCAACAGAACGGCCCGCCCGCAGGCGCGCCGATACGGCAGCAGCGTTCATGAAAATTCCTCGACGACAAATGAGCACGACACGACAAGCAGTCGCGTCAGGGGGAGTCAGGCTCGATCAGCGAGGAAGCAGCGGGGGACCGCGGGGCGGCGGGAGGAGACAGACCTGCTTGACCGCGATGCCGATGCGCCGCGCAGCGGCCGGGGCATCGCGGAAAGTGAAAGCGATCAGCAGCGCAATGATGACGGGGACCGCACCGCCCCCATGCGCGACGGCACAGAGTTCGCAGGTGGCGGACTCCTTACTGGATGTCAGCTCATGCTTGGTTGCGTGAACGACCGCCAGCCACTGTCCGACCACGAAGGCCAGAATCAGGACAAAAGCGGGCAGACGGTGCTTGCGCATTTGGCCGAATAAATAACACGCGGGATCGCAGTGCCGCAAGCGAGGTGTCGGCTTTTCAACCAGCGGACAGCTGCGAAACCAGATACAGGACGAGCAGGCCGAGGAGCGTCATCAGTGTGGTCAGCTTCGTCGGATGGTCGTGATAGCTCTCCGGCAAAAGATCGCTGGCGGAAATGTAGAGAAAAAAGCCGCTGCACAGTGCCAGCACCGCGCCGAGCAGCTCTGGGCGAAGATGCAAGTTCACTGCAATCGCGGCACCCAGCACCGGCGCGACCGCGTCCAGCAGCAGCCAGCGCATGGCCTGCCGGCGATCGCCTTGCTTGCCCAGGACGATGCCCACGGTGTTGATGCCGTCGGAAAAATCATGGGCCAGCACCGCGACTGAAACGGCGATGCCGATCGAGGTCGAGACGTTGAAACCCAGGCCGATGATGAAGCCGTCGACAAAGCTGTGAAACGACAGGCTGGCCGCGCCGAGCGCGCCGTGCTGCCAGAGGCGGACTTTGACACTCTCCGGCGGCGAGCCTGAAGCCACCGCGCGGTCGAGCATCATGTACACCACAAAGCCGGCCATCACCATCGACAGCACGACAGGCGTGCTCAGCGACGGGCGCGCCAAGTCGATCGCCTCGGGGATGAGGTCGAAGAACGCCACTCCAAGTACCGCGCCCGCACTGAAGCCGAGAACCAGATGCAGCCGATCCTTGAATCGTAGGGCAAACCATCCACCCAGCAGCGTCATGGCGAACGTCGCCACACTGACGACCAGGGCCGTCATGGCGTTGCCAAGGCAATGATCCGGCCATGCGTTAATGGCAATGGATCGTCGTTCGCGCCCACTGGCCTCACGTCGCCCCTCTCCGATATGACTTTGATGGTCACGTGCAACAGCCCTCCGGCGAGAGCCAAACGTGCCGAGAATAGGATTTCTTATGATGCGTTGGCCGGGTACCTGCGGCAACTTCTGAGTTTACCCGATGGCCGACGACAACAATGCCGTCACGCGGAGCGGCTATCGAAGAAAGCAGCTCATGCCGGTAGCGGCGACAAACCACATTGCGGCCAATCGGCGGCCCCGGTATCCTCCCCGCGCCCGAATTCCTTTCATGTAGCCGATGATTGCAGCCCTCCGCCAACGCCGAGTTCGCACTGCGCTTGCCTGGCTGGCGCTGGCGGCGGTGCTGTTGCGCGCATTGGTGCCGGTGGGCTACATGCTGCAACACGTGCAAGGCACCAATCCGGGCGTCCGGCTGGCGGTCTGCTCGGGCGGGTCGCTGGTTACCAACGATCCGAATTCCACGGGTCATCACAATAACCAGAAGCGGGAATGCCCATTCGCGATGGCGGCGATGGCGGCCATTCCGCCATCGATCGCAGTTCCCAATTCATCTGCAGGCTTTACCGTTGTCGTTTCACGCGGCGAGCCGCAATCGGCTTCGTCCTCCGCAATTCATCCGCGTCCCCCGGTCAGAGGGCCTCCCGTCATTTCCTGAATCGAATCCAACCCGGTACCTGCCGCCTGCCCCAAGGCAATCGGCATGGCGGTTCATGTATTTCGACTGAAAGGAAATGTCCCGTGTCTTCCAACGCACTCCGTGTCACGGCGTTCGCACTTGCGCTCGCTCCCGTTGTCAGTCATGCCTGCGCGACTTGCGGCTGCTCTCTGAGCGCAGACGCGGCCATGGGTTACTCCGCGATGAGCGGCTGGCGCCTCAGCCTCGAATATGACTTCATCGACCAGAACCAGCTCCGCACCGGCTACGGTCCGGTGCCGCCGTCCCAAGTCGCGGGCTTGAATCCGGATGCCGATCAAGAGATCGAGCGCGGCACCATCAACCGCTATCTGACCGCCGGGATCACCTATGCACCCGACCCGAACTGGAACTTCACCGCGCGGGTTCCGTATATCAATCGCACGCATCTGACCTACGGTTCAGCCACACCCGACCAGCTCACCGACGACAACCTGAGCGGGGCGCATAGCAACGGCCTCGGCGACATCAAGCTCCTCGCTGCGTATCAGGGGCTGTTGCCGACGCATAACCTCGGCTTTCAGTTGGGCGTCAAGCTGCCGACCGGGCGCTACGGCGGCCAGAACGTCGTGACTGGCGTGCAGGTCGGCCGCGCTCCGGTTTATTTTTCGAACGGTCCCGCCAGCGGGGAGGCGCTCGACACCAGCCTGCAGCCCGGCACCGGCAGCTATGATCTGATCCTGGGTGCCTACTACTATCAGGCCGTCAGCCAAAACTTCGATGCCTTCATCAACGGTCAGGTTCAGACGACGGTTGCCCATGCACTCGATCAGGCCAACGCCGATTTCCGTCCGGGCGATTCGCAGAACCTGAGCTTCGGCCTGCGCTACGAGCGCGATCCGCGCTGGGTTCCGCAGATGCAGGTCAACCTCACCCACAAGAGCCCCGACCAGGGTGCGCTCGCGGATAACACGGGAACGGCCGGCACGGTGGTTTATTTGAGCCCGGGAATGACGGTGCAGGTGTTAAGGCCATTGAGCGTCTACGGCTTTGTGCAGCGCC